>NZ_DASZTJ010000140.1:0-24518 GCF_035548235.1 Rhodopila sp. | reverse complement strand
GTCCAAATTACGGTTGCACTATCGCGGCGGTCTGCTATGCCTCCCGCCCTGCGTTTGGAGAGATGGCCGAGCGGCTTAAGGCGCACGCTTGGAAAGCGTGTGTACGTGCAAGCGTACCGTGGGTTCGAATCCCACTCTCTCCGCCAGCCCGCAGATTCCTGTGCTGTAGGCCGCTACGCTATCCGCGAACGGCCGACACTACGATCGGCGGTGATTGGGAGCGTCCTTAAACGGGTTGAGCACCGTCGCGCCTAGGCTGGCGACAGCGCGTGCAAATGCCGGCGCGCCATCCTAGGCGGATGGACTTCCAGCGCCGTAGCTGCAGCCCTCGTCGTTCACGAGCGGCGAATCCTCCCTTATTGCCATATCGGCGACCCTTGGTGGTCGCAGCTCCGTCGACTCGAAGGACAACCCAAGCGAACACGCTGCCGCAATGACTGCGACCGCGAGTGCTCCCAAAGCAGCCAGCATTGCGATCCGATCGGAGTGATGGGCCTGCATCGCAAAATAGAGCGCGCCAACGAGCGCCACGCCCGTCGCGTTGCCGATCTGCTGCACCGTGCTGAGCGTGCCGGCGCCCGAACCGGCATGGTCGGCGTGAACCTTGCTGAGCGCCAGACTCGACAGGGGCGCCAGCACCATTCCTTGTCCAGCCCCGAAAGGAACCAGCAGCGCGGCGAAAGCCGCCGGACCAGGCGCTGCTTCCATGCCCACGATCAGCGCAATAAGTGCCAGCCCCCCAGCCTGGACCGCGCATCCCTCGATCATGGCCCGAGGACCGCTGCGCTGGGCGCGCGGTCCGGCCAGGCGGGACACCACGGAGAAGGCGAGAACAAGAGGCAGAACCGCCGCGCCCGTTTCCAGCGGCGAATATCTCAATCCCAACTGCATGTATTGAGTTATGACGAAATAGAACGCGATGTTGGCGAATGAAAAGAAAAGGACAGCCAGGAACGGCAGCGCGGTCGGCCGCCGCTTCAACATGTCGACTTGGATGAGCGGCAGTCCGCCGCCGTGGGCGATCTTTGCCTCAACAGCCCAAAACAACACCAAGAAAAGGAAGCCGATGCCCATCACCGCGAACAACCAGCGCGGCCACTCCAGCTCCTGGCCGACCAGAATTGGCCCGAGCAAGCAGAGCAGCGCGAGAAACAGCGTGGCGGCGCCTGCAGCGTCCAGGCGAACATCGGGTCTGCGCGGGATATGGGGGGCCAATCTCAGCGTGGCTGCGATCAACCCTATGCCGATGGGCACGTTGATCACGAAGATCGACCGCCATCCTAGCCCGGCGATGTTTAGAACGACAAGGCAACCACCGAGAGTCATCCCGACGGCGGCGCCTACGCCAAGGACGACGCCGTATATACCGAACGCGCGTCCTCGATCGGCCCCCTGGAACAGCCGGTGGGTCGTCGCCAGGACCTGTGGAACCATAAGAGCTGCCGACGTGCCTTGCGCGGCACGCGCGATGACCAACGTGCCCCCCGAGACCGCCAGCCCGCAGAGCAGCGAAGCGACGGTAAAGCCGGCGAGACCTGCCAGGAATACCAGCCTTGTCCCGTAGATGTCGCCGAGCCGTCCACCCGTAATGACCAATGTAGCCATTGTGATCAGATAAAGGACGATGACGCCCTGTATTTCGCTTGGCGTCGCGGAAAGGTCGGTGCGGATCGCGGGCAGTGCCACATTCACAATGAAGGCGTCCATTACGTACATGAATTGCGCCGTCATGAGCACGCCAAAAGTCCACCAACTCCGGCTGGCGCTGGCTTTTTCGATGTCCTGTATGGCGGAAGCAGTCATGCGGGCGATGTCCTTCGGTGGTCGCATCACCATCGCTTACGCTGGGCTGGAATCCATGATCTCGGACGTCAAATAGCGGCGGCCGCCATGGCACGACTTGACCTCCGATCGATTGCCATATCGTCAAAATACTCTTTGATTGACACGGAACCACCGGTCTCAGTTGTGTCGAAATGGTCTGGGAGGGTATCCACGCGCGATCTCATATCAATCGGTCGGAAGCAAAACGGTTATCTCGAAGCCTCCTCTCTCGGCGGCATCGTCCATCGCTTTTTCGATTTCATCCAATCTGAAGCAAGTGGCCTGCACCGAAGCCAGGTCGATTACGCCAGTCTGTACGAGACGCCAGCACTCCAAGGCAGTCTCGCGGCTGAACATGAATGAACCTCGAACCGTGAGCTGCTTCCGCATCAGGTCAGAATAGGGAAGACCAAGATCATGACGCACGCCGCCAACGAGCACGGCCGTTCCGCCGACCTTCAAAGCATCGATCGCGGCAAGCGTCATCGCGGGACTGGGCACGCGGCCCAAATAATCCGCCACGAGATCGGCGCCGCCACCGCACAGTTCCCGAAGCCTTGCGGCATCACGGCCGCGCTCGCCCGAGCTGACAAAAGACTCTATCCGGCGCGATCGCTGCGCCAAGCTCTTCAGCTTGTCTGCGTTCCGCCCAACCGCGACAACGCGAGCGGCACCGCGCGCAAGCGCAAATAAGATTGCGGCGCTGCCGAGCTGGCCGGTTGCTCCATTGACGATCACGGTTTGGCCGGCACTCAATTCCCCCCGATCGAGACCGCCTGCCGCGATGGCAAGGGAGGCGAGAAAAGGTAGCCGAGCGATATCGATCGCTTCGGCACCGAGCAGCGGTGTCAAACATGTCTCCGGGTAGTGCGCCATTTCGGCAAAGCTTCCGTGACGCCACGCGCGTTGCATTTCCTGCGAGCGGGCCGTTCCATTGCCGGTCCATCCGATCAAGATTTCGTCTGACGACCCCGACACGTCGCCCGAACTCAAGAGGGAGTTGCAAAGAACCCATTGGCCGACTTTGAGCCCAAAGACGTTTGAGCCGGTCTGCTCGATCCGACCAATGCAGGCGGGACCTGGAACCAGGGGCGTGGGAAGATCGTAGCCCAGCGTTCCGTCCACGACTTGTCGAGTGTAGCTGGGGACCCGCACCGCACGAACCGCAACGACAACGCCGTCGGGCGACGCCTTCGGTTCCGGACGATCGACGATCTGCAGTGGACTGCCGGTTGTCTCTAGCCATACCGCCTTCATCGCATCCTCCCAGGCTCGGCTGCACGCAGGGTGGACGAGCCTCGGTCCCTGCGAAATCGGGCTAGCCATCTCCGCTGTTCACTATATTATGGGTCCAATAGACCTGTAAATAGCCAAAGAGGCCTGACGGACGATGACCAAAGAGGGGGGTCGGCGGGGTTCAAGGGGGCGCCCTCGCAGCGAAACCACTGGACCGGCGATTCTGCGAGCGGCGAGAGAACTCGTCGGAGAACACGGCTATGACGCTGTCACGACTAGAATGATCGCAGACCGCGCCCGCGCCGGAAAGGAAGCAATCTACCGAAGGTGGTCCGGCAAAGCGGAGTTGGTGCTCGATGCCTTCAGATCTCATGCCGAGGATGAGATCGATGAAGCCGATTATCGTGGCCCGTTGAGCGTTGATATCGCGGATTTTCTCAATCGTATGTTTGATGCGCTCAGGGAGACTGGACCGGCAGTCCGAGTCCTCATGGCCTACGCCCAGCACGACCCCGAATTTCGGGCGCTCATGCGGCAGCGATTCATACGTCCTCGACGTGAGGCTTTCCGTCGTCTACTTCAGGCCGGTCGCGATCGAGGTGAAATTCCAAAGGCCTCCGATCTCGATGTTGTGGTGACTACGCTGTATGGCGCCATGTGGTATCGTTTACTCATGGACGAGCCGTTGGATCAGGCGTTTTCCGCGTCCTTGGCCAAATTCGCGATTGCGGGGCTGGGCGGCTGTTGAACGATCATGTGAGGCATCGGCGAATTCTCAAACGCCGGCGTCTCGGCGACGACGGCTGAGAGAAGTATCGTTACAATGAGGGAGCGACTGCCGGCCTTGTTCCAGGAGCAACACGAGGCCGCGCTGCGAGAGGCTGGGTTCACGGACGTCGAACTGCTTCACACCGGGTTCACGCTCCAAGGACGGGTTGCTTGCCGGGCGTGAAGCGCACGGATGGTCGGACACAGGCGAACTCGGGTAGTGTTGCAACGACACTTCTGGCTTGGACTGGCTGGCGAATGCGAATCTTGAACTGCCTCGGGGCCGCCGCGCTCCTCCTCTCCACCTTCGTTGCGGCACCGAGCGTGAACGCGCAGACGGCGGCCAATCTCGCCGCGCTGCGCGGGCTGGCGCCGGTGGCGGCCCTGCAGAACACGGATGCCGGGAAAGCGGCGCTCGCGGCCAATCTCGCCGTCACGGGCGCCATCCAGCAGGGCACGGCCAACCAGCCGGGATTGCGTCCCTTCGCCGAGGAACAGCAGCAGGCGTTGCGCGACGCCTTCATCACCGGGGGCAACGCGCTCGAACTCGCCGATGGTCTCGGCACCAAGCTCGATGGCGCCTACCAGGCGGTCGTCCAGTACAAAAGCGCGGACGACGGCAAGACCTCTGCGTTCACCAACCTGTCGCCCGCGGTCGCGCACCTGATCGCCTATGCCTCCACCACGGAGCGTGCCGATTCGGCGCTGGCCAAGTTCTTCTTCGCCAATGAGACGCTCGACGGCAAGACGCGGGCGTCAGGCGCGGCGATCGGGATCCTGACGGCGATCGCCGGCAGCCCGGATTTTTTCGGCAAGGCCTATGGTCGACCGGCGGGCAGCGATGGCGCGAACCGCTATGGCAACTCCCGGCCCTTCATGACCCAGCCGCATCTCCTGGTTTTCGAGGGCAAGGACTTCTTCGGGGTTCAGTCCGGCAATCTCGCTTACCTGCGAGGACCGGCGCAGGACCTGGTCAATAGTCCGTCATATCCCAGCGGCCACACCGCCTATGGCTATACCGAGGCGCTCCTGCTCGCGCTGCTGGTACCCGAGCGGTATCCGGAGATGGTGGCGCGCGCCGCCGAATACGGCAACAGCCGCATCATCATGGGGGCGCACTACGCTATGGACGTATTGGGCGGCCGGACGCTCGCCACGTACGACCTGGCGCAACTCCTCGCAAACAGGCCCGGCTATGCGGGGGTGAACCGGCACGGTCTTGTCATCGGGGATTTTCGCAAGGCCGTGCGCGCGGCCCGCGCCGATCTCGCCAGGGTCCTTGCCTCCGGCTGCGGCAACCGGGTGGTGGTCTGCGCCAGGCAGGATGATGGCCGCTTCGCCGATCCGGCCAAGGACCAGGCTTTCTACGAGGCGACGCAGACCTATGGCCTGCCGGTGGTCCACCAGCAGGCGGCGGCGGCCCCCGAGGACGTCGCCAAGCTGGCGCCGGAAGCCGGCTACCTGCTGACCGTTGCGTTCCCCTATCTGACGCTGGCCCGGGCCGACGCGATCCTGACGGCGACCGAGGGGCCGGGCGGGGGCTTCCTCGACGATGGGTCTGCTTTCGGGGTCTATTCGCGCCTGGACCTCTATCGCGCATCCAAGGAAGCGATTGCGGCGGGACATGACCGGCACAGGGGAAAGACCGGAAACCCGTAGCCGCGCGGGAAGGCGCAGCACGATCGCTTCCCTTCGTCCGTCGTTCCCGTCCTCGATTTTTCGCAGTCCTGATCACGTTGCTTGGTCCCGGCGACCTTGCAACGCCTCGGCGTTGCCGGTTGATCCCGATCAAAGCGTGGAAGGATCCGCGAACCTAGGTTGCACCCAACAGCTTGCTGAACCTCGGCGCCCCAATCGCGATCGCTCCGAAGGTTCTTTCAAACTGGCAGTTGGCCGCCCAGAAGCGATGCGACGGCTTGTCCGACGCTTTGGAGAAAGGAGCAAGACGTGACATATGCAACCACTTATCCCTACACCGGCGAGGTTCTCGGAACTTTCACCAACGCCACGGATGCCGAAGTCGCACGGGCGATCGACGCGGCGCATGCGGCCTTCCTGGGATGGCGGGAAACGTCCTTCGCCGCCAGGGGTGCCGTCCTGCAAAAGGCCGCCGACCTTCTGCGCAAGAACGCCGACGACTATGCCAAGCTCCTGACCCTCGAAATGGGCAAGCTGTTCACCGAAGCGAAGGCCGAGGTCGAGCTGTCGGCGAAAATCTTCGAGTATTACGTCCACAACGCCGAACGCTTGCTGCGGTCGGAGGCACTGCCCGTCGCCGATCCCGCCGAGGGCCAGGCCGTCATCGTCTGCGAACCGCTGGGCGTCATCCTGGCGATCGAGCCGTGGAATTTCCCCTATTACCAGGTCGCGCGGATCATCGCGCCCCAGCTTTCCGTGGGCAACACGATGCTGCTGAAGCATGCCTCCAACGTACCGCAAAGCGCCGCCGCGTTTGAGCGGCTGATGCGCGAGGCAGGCCTGCCGGCAGGGGCGTTCACCAATCTCTATGCGACGCGTTCCCAGGTGCAGGCGATCATCAACGATCCGCGCGTCCACGGGGTGGCGCTGACCGGCTCCGAGGACGCGGGTGCGGTGGTCGCCGCGCAGGCCGGCAAGGCGCTCAAGAAGTCCACGATGGAGCTTGGCGGTGCCGACGCGTTCGTCGTCCTGGCCGATGCCGACCTGGAAAAGACCGTCGGATGGGCCGTGTTCGGCCGGCACTGGAACGGTGGCCAGGTCTGCGTCTCCTCCAAGCGCATGATCGTCGTCGACGCGGTCTATGACGCTTTCGTGACCCGCTACCGCGCGGGCGTCGCGGCGCTCAAGGCGGGCGATCCTTTCGATCCCAAGACGACCCTGGCGCCGCTGTCGTCCCAAGGGGCGGCGGACGACATCAAGCAGAAGATCAAGCAGGCCGTCGCCCATGGCGCCAAGGCGGAGGAAGTGGGGCCACCCGTACCCAACCACGGCGCCTTCGTGCAGCCGACGATCCTGACCGACGTCGCCGAGGACAATCCGGCCCGCTACTGGGAATTCTTCGGTCCGGTCTCGATGCTGTTCCGCGCGAAGGACGAGGCTGACGCGATCCGCATCGCGAACGACTCCCCGTTCGGCCTCGGCGGTTCGGTCTTCACCTCCGACCCGCAGCACGGTGCCGAGGTGGCGAAGAAGATTTCGACCGGCATGGTGTTCGTGAACCATCCGACCAAGGTCGAGGCCGACCTGCCGTTCGGGGGCGTCCGCCGGTCCGGTTATGGCCGGGAGCTTCTGGGCCTCGGACTCAAGGAGTTCGTGAACCACAAGCTGATCGACGTCGTGGATATCGATGCGCGGTTCTGAGGCGTCCCGCCGCCGCGGATCCGTCCGGGAACCGGGGCGGCGGCCAGTTGCAACTCCCCTGAAGGCCGGAGGCCCGCTTGGCTCTCCGTGCCGGCGTCGAGGTCAAGGAGGTTTCCATGCCCAAAACGATGAAAGCTGCCGTTGTCCGTGAATTCGGAAAGCCGCTGGTGATCGAGGAGGTCAACGTTCCGACGGCGGGTCCCGGCCAGATCCTGGTCAAGATCGCCGCGACCGGGGTCTGCCATACCGACCTTCATGCCGCCGACGGCGACTGGCCCGTCAAGCCGAAGCCGCCGTTCATCCCCGGCCATGAGGGCGTGGGCCACGTCGTGGCGGTTGGGGCCGGCGTCAAGCATATCAAGGAAGGCGACCGGGTCGGCGTGCCCTGGCTCTACACCGCGTGTGGGCACTGCAAGCACTGCCTCGCCGGCTGGGAAACATTGTGCGAGGAGCAGCAGAACACCGGTTATTCGGTGAACGGCAGCTTCGCCGAATACGTGGTCGCGGACCCGGACTATGTCGGTCACCTGCCGGACAACGTGTCCTTCGTGGAGATCGCGCCGATCCTGTGCGCGGGCGTGACCGTCTACAAGGGTCTCAAGGTGACCGACACCAAGCCCGGAGACTGGGTGGTGATCTCGGGGATCGGCGGCCTGGGGCATATGGCGGTCCAATACGCGAAGGCGATGGGCCGCAACGTCATCGCCGTCGACATCGACGACGCGAAGCTCGACCTCGCCAGGCGGCTGGGCGCGACGCTGGCCGTGAACGCCCGCAAGGAAGATCCCGCGGCCTTCGTGAAGAAGCAGGTCGGCGGAGCCGAAGGAGTCCTCGTCACGGCCGTATCGCCGAAGGCGTTCGAGCAGGCGCTGGGCATGGTCGGCCGGGGCGGGACGGTGTCGCTGAACGGGCTGCCGCCGGGGGACTTTCCGCTCTCCATCTTCGACACCGTGCTCAACGGCGTGACCGTGCGCGGCTCGATCGTCGGAACGCGGCTCGACCTGCAGGAAGCGCTCGACTTCGCCGGACAGGGCAAGGTCAAGGCGACGGTCGCGACCGAGACGCTTGAAGACATCAACGATATCTTTGCCCGCATGCACAAGGGCGATATCCAGGGTCGCATCGTGATCGACTTCGAGAGGTAATCGCGTCATGCAGGCCATGGTCCTCAAGGCACTCGGCCAGCCCCTCGAATGGACCGAGCAACCCGACCGGACCCCCGGACCCGGCGAGATCCGGATTCGGGTGACGGCCTGCGGCGTCTGTCGGACCGACCTACACGTGGTGGACGGCGAACTGCCCAATCCGCACCTGCCGATCATCCCCGGCCACGAGATCGTCGGCCGCGTCGAGGCGCTGGGGGCCGGCGTCACCGGCCTTCACCTCGGCGAAAGGGTCGGCGTTCCCTGGCTCGGCCGCAGTTGCGGCACCTGTCCGTATTGCCGCACGGAGCACGAGAACCTGTGCGACGCGCCCGAGTTCACCGGCTATACCCGCGACGGCGGCTATGCGACCGCCACGATCGCCGATGCGCGTTTCGCGTTCCCGTTGGGCGAGGACGGCGGCGACGTCGCCTTGGCGCCGCTGCTGTGCGCCGGCCTGATCGGGTGGCGCTCGCTGACCATGGCGGGGGAGGGCGGACGCCTCGGCCTCTACGGCTTCGGCGCCGCGGCGCACATCATCGCCCAGGTGGCGCGCTGGCAGGGGCGTTCGGTCTTCGCCTTCACCCGCCCGGGCGATGGCGTTTCCCAGCAATTCGCACGGGGACTGGGGGCGTGCTGGGCGGGCGGCTCCGACGAGTTGCCGCCCGAACCGCTGGACGCCGCGATCCTGTTCGCACCGGTCGGCGCCCTGGTGCCGGCAGCTTTGAAAGCCGTGCGCAAGGGCGGCCGCGTGGTGTGCGCCGACATCCACATGAGCGACATCCCGAGCTTTCCGTATTCCCTGCTGTGGGAGGAAAGGCAGGTGCTCTCGGTCGCGAACCTGACCCGCAAGGACGGGCTGGAATTCCTGTCGCTCGCCCCCAGGATCGGCATCGCGACCAAAACCACGGCCTATCCCTTGCAGGACGCCAACCGGGCGCTTGCCGATCTTCGCGCCGGGCGCTTCGACGGCGCGGCCGTGCTGGTTCCACCCGGGGTCACGACGATGGCCGGGGCGTAGCCGGACGATCACGGCGCCGGACGCGACACCCGCTTGCCCCTGGAAGACGCGGCCAACCCGAGAAAAACCAGGATCGCCTGGTTCAGCCGCAGGATGTCCTCGTTGTCCAGGCGACCGACATGGACCCCGATTTTGGATTTCGGGACGGTGGTGATCTTGTCCACCATCAGCCGGCAGGTGGCACGCAGCCCGTTGCGTTCGTTTGGCTCCACAGGCAGCCGGAACAGCGGCGCTTCGGTTTCATCCGTCGTGAAGGCGCAGATGGTGATGGAGTCGGTCGCGTCGAAGCTGTCATCCTGCACGATGACGACGGGGCGTGGCTTTCCCCCGTAGCCCTTGCCGCCGGCGACCGTCCGGATGTCGCCGCGCCTCATTCATCGCCCCAGTCCGATGCAGCGTCGATGAATGCCTGATCGTCGTGGGCGTGGGCACCCGCCGCCACGGCCAGGGACTGGCGATGCGCTTCCGACCGGAAGGACGATGCACGCACGTCCGGCACCCAAATCTGGATGGGTCGCAGGCCCTGCGACCGCTGCCGTTCGCGATGTTCCCGTACCTTGACGCGAGAGGACCTGGGTCGTGATGCCGAGACCATGATCGAGCTCCCGTAGCGTTACATGTAACTTAGTGCGCCCCGCGTGCCTTGACCAGCCCTTCAACAACCCCGTCCGCCGCCATCGGCGCGGAAACCGCAGGCGCAGCTGCTTCCCCCGAACGTGTTGTTCCGCGGGCGGCACCGTCCGGACCGGGACGCGTTCCCCGCGGCAGGGCCATCGATCAGGGGAGTCCCTTATGCCGTCATCCCGGAACCAAGCCTTTCTCTCCGACGTCAAGATGCTGCGGGAGAAAGCCAGGAAGAGCCTCTCCGACGGCGCCGTGACGCCGGCCTATCGCGGCGATGTCGGCAGGACGATCGACATCCTGCAAAGCGTCCTCGCGACCGAGATCGTCTGCGTCCTGCGCTACACGCAGCATGCGATCGTGGCGACCGGCATCGCCTCGGAGGCGGTGAAGCAGGAGTTCGCCGCGCACGCGAAGGAAGAGCAGGCGCACATGACCGCCGTCGCCGAACGGATCAACCAGCTTGGCGGCAAGCCGGATTTCAATCCCGAGATTTTGACGTCCCGATCCGCCTCCCAATACGCCGAGGCCGACAGCCTGATCGAGATGATCCGGGAAAACCTGATCGCCGAACGGATCGCGGTCGAACATTATCGCGAGCTGATCCGCTATTTCGGGGATGACGACCCGACCACGCGGGTGATGCTGGAAGATATCCTCGGCGTGGAGGAAGAGCATGCGAACGACATGCTGGACCTGCTGCAGGCGCGTGGCGGCCAGGACGCATAGGGATCCATCCGGAACGCCGCCGCCTGACCGCCCTGCCGGGCCGCGAAGCGCATGCCGGCGACGCAAAACGGCCCCCTCGAAGGGGGCCGTTCCAAAGGGGCCGTTCCCAGGGGTCGTTCCCAGGGGCCGTTCCCAGGGGCCGTTCCGAGGGACCGCAGGCTCAGGAGGCGTAGCGCCGCTGCCAGCTTCCCGGATGCCAGAGCCACCGGGTGCCATTCCAGCGCCAGCGGCCAGGGACCCATTGCCACCGGCCCGGCGGCGGCGGGGGCCGACGCTCCGACCGCGGCGGCGGCATGGGGGGACGATGGTACGGCGGTGGGGGTGAGACCCGTGGCCTCGGCGGCGGATGGCCACCCATGCCAGGCGGTGGCCCTGCCGGAGGCGGTCCCCCTGGCGGCGGACCTTGCGGCGGCGGCGATTGCGCCATCGCGACCCCAAGGGGCGCCGCGACGACGGACATGAGCGTGAAAAGGGCGGTTCGGCGATTCATGTGGATACCTTCGGAAAGAACGGTCCCGACCGCAAGACCCCGCGGCGGATCGCGGTGTCTTCTTGTTCCTGTATGGCAACATGCATGTCCCGCCCGGGACAGGCGACGCACGGAACGGCAAGGGCAGGCTGGCCGTCTGCTGGCGAGGCATTGCATCCCGCTCCGTCACCGCCACCTTTGACGGGTGCGGCGCATCCGCGTGCGCCGCCGCGACGCATACGCGAAACCAACCCGACGCGGGCGCCGCGTCCGCCCGCAGCCCGAGGAGAAGATCACCGACATGTCACTTCGCATCAATGCCGAGGCCCCGAATTTCACCGCCAGGACGACCGAGGGAACGATCAATTTCCACGATTGGATCGGCGATAGCTGGGCGATCCTGTTCTCCCATCCCAAGGACTTCACCCCGGTCTGCACGACGGAACTTGGATACATGGCGCGGCTGAAGCCGGAGTTCGACAAGCGCAACACAAAGATCATCGGCCTTAGCGTCGACCCGGTGGAAAACCATGCCAAATGGGCCGGCGACATCGAGGAAACCCAAGGTCACGCCGTCAACTATCCGATGATCGGCGACACCGACCTGAAGGTGGCGACGGCGTATGACATGCTGCCCGAGGGCGCGGGCACCACATCAGACGGCCGCACCGCCGCCGACAACGCCACCGTCCGCTCGGTCTTCGTCATCGGTCCGGACAAGAGGATCAAGGCGATGCTGACCTATCCCATGAGCACCGGCCGCAACTTCGACGAGGTGCTGCGGCTTTTGGACTCCTGCCAGTTGACGACGAAGCACACGGTGGCGACGCCGGTGAACTGGCGCCCCGGCCAGGACGTGATCATTCCGCCCACGGTGTCCGATGAGGCGGCCGCGGCGAAATATCCGAACGGCTGGAAGACCCTGAAGCCCTATCTCCGCGTCGTCGCCCAGCCGAAGGACTGATACCAGCAACCGACGCGTTGGCCCGTCCGGCCGTTATTGGGTCACGGACGGGCTTATATTGCATCACGGCCCAGGACGATACAATAGAGTAACAAAATACCCTCGCTGCCGCGCGCCGGGCGGGGGTATTGCCGTTCCCATCGCGGATCGGATAACCTCGGATATGACAACGACCTGAATACTTGTCCTGGCAACCAGGTCGATATCAGTCCCTCCGTGTCCGGAGACTGGGCCCATGGCCGATCTATTGTCGACGAAGCACTATCACTGGGTCGCCGGCTTTTGCCGCGTGCCCGCCGGGGCGCTGATGGGCATGCCGGACGAGGACCCGGACGCGCCGGTCGACGCCATCGATGTCCCGGTCTCCGTTCCGCCGCCCCTGGCAGGCGCTGCACCCAATCCGGCAGCGTCACCCGCCGCCAACCCGCCCGCCGCCAACCCGCCCGCCGCCAACCCGCCCGTCACCAACCCAACGGCCGCACCACCGCAGCCCCCCTCGGTCGACCCGGAGAAGATCATCCGGGACTGGCTCGACAAACACGAGTTCGCACCACCCGAAACGCAGCCGGACGGGGCCGGGAAAGGCAGCGTCGAGCAGCATGTCCTGCTGAACGGGGAGGACATGGCGCTGTCGGACGCGGTGAAGGCGGCCGTCGCCGGCACGCAGCAACCCGAGCCGCTGGTGCGCAAGGTCATCACCGCCTCGCTGTCGCCCACGCCGCCGGCCAATTTCGGCAGCATCCCCTTCGTCGGGCCGGGGAACCAGGTTCCCGGCCTGCGCCTGCC
The DNA here is from genome assembly GCF_035548235.1 of Rhodopila sp. Taxonomy (GTDB): domain Bacteria; phylum Pseudomonadota; class Alphaproteobacteria; order Acetobacterales; family Acetobacteraceae; genus Rhodopila. The sequence goes on along the minus strand of NZ_DASZTJ010000140.1, from coordinate 11,619 downwards.
CTCCACCGGCACGGGCCTGACCGATGTGCAGGTCATGAAGATCTCGGAAATGAGTGCCGTCGACGACTTCCTGAAGGCCCACGATTTCGACGTGCCCGCGATGCGCGATCCGGCCGGGGCGGCCTGCCTGCTCGACGGCAAGGACACCACCGTCGAGGCCGTCGCCGACAAGGCCTTCGCCGCGCTCGGCCAGTATCCGGCATCCACGCGCGACGAGGTGCTGAAGCATATCCGCCAGCAATACGTGGCCGCACGCGGCGGCAACAAGACCCAGCTTGTCTTCGGCTACACGCTGGTGCCGGACAAGCTGCAGGCCGCACCAGGGCAGAAGACGACCCAGCACCAGTTCTCCTTCACCATCACCCGCCAGCACCACGCCAATGATTCGGGCGGTATGGAGAGCAGTTTCCAGGGCCAGGTGACGCTGGACGAGTCCGGCAGGATCATGGGCCTGTCGGCGGCGGGGCAGGAGGCGATCGTGAAGCCGCTGCTCGAAGGCTGGATCCAGGTCAGCGGGCTGGTGCAGGTGGCCGTCAATGCCAACTGGTCTCGGACGCTGACGGGACAGACCACGGTCACCGGCGGCTGGCAGGTCGCCGCGGGCGGGCAGATCCTGCTCACGCCGGCGTTCAAGAGCGGCGACTTCAAGTTCCTCAACGGTCACATCCAGGTCGGCGTCCAGGTGCTGGGCGGCCTCCAGGGCCCCATGACCGGGCCCGACACCAAGCCGACGCCCGGCATCTCCGGCGGCGTGGTCGTGAACGTGCCGTTCGACATCACCGACCTGTTCGGCAAGCACTGAGACCGACCCGCGCTCCGTGCCGTCCGGCCGGACTGAGCGTGCCCGTGGACCTGCCCCCGCACACCTGGACGGCGCACGCCCGCCTTGCCAACCTGGGGCCGCGCGCAGCCAAGGAGGAAGCCGTCATGACAACAGTCCGCATCTGGACGGATGCCGAGGTCGAGCGCGACCCGGCCGTGAAAGCCGTGTTCGACGACATCCGAAGCACGCGCAAATCGGACTTCGTGAACAATTTCTGGCGCGCCCTCGCCAACGATCCGCCAACCCTGAAACGCACCTGGGAAAGCGTGCGGGCCATCATGGGCGGCGATGGCGCGCTGGACCCGCTGACCCGGGAACTGATCTATATCGCCGTCTCCACGGCCAACGGCTGCTCGTACTGCATCCATTCGCACACGGCCGCAGCGAAGCAGCGCGGGATGACGGACGCCCAGCACATGCACCTGCTGGCGATCGTCGGCATGGCGTGCGAGACGAACGGCCTCGCGACCGGGCTGCAAATCCCGGTGGACCCTGAATTCATGGTCTGACGCGCCCGCCTTGCGGGGGACGATCGGAACGGCGCGGCGGCTGGTCTCGGGGCCCCGGCCGCCGCCTCTTCCCCAACGCCGCGACCCGTGGCCTTCTGTCGCCGGACAAAGGGGGATGGGAATGCACTACGAATGGCGCAAGCTGCGGGCGGACCAGTTACGCGACCAGGCCAGGAAGGACGCGATCGTCATCCTGCCCATCGCCGCCATCGAGCAGCACGGCCCGCATCTGCCCGTCGAGGTCGACACGATGCTGGGCGAGACGGTCGCCGCCCGCACCGCCCTGAAAATCCAGGCCAAGGGCCAGGAGGTGCTGGTGCTGCCCGTCCTGTGGACCGGCCTGTCCGAACACCACATGAGCTTCGGCGGCACCATCACGCTGGATAACGCGACCTTCGCTGCCGTCGTGGAGGGTGTGGTGAGATCCATCCTGCGCCACGGCTTCCGCCGCGTCGTCCTGCTGAACGCGCATGGCGGCAACGAGAACGCCCTTCGCACCATCACCGACGACCTGACCCCCAAGCTCGGCGTCCCGATCGTGCAGTTCACCTATTGGTATGCCGCGGCGGCCGAGATCGGCGGCATCCTGGAAACCCAGCGCGGCTTGCAGCATGCGTGCGAGGCGGAGACCGCCATGATGATGGCCGTCCGTCCCGACCTCGTGGCCGAGGACCGCATCCCGCTGGCCAAATCCAACACCTCGCCCGACACCGCCGACGTGGTCGGTCCCGGCGTCTATCTGTGGCGCAGCATCGGCAGCCGCTCCGGTTCCGGCGTCGTCGGCAACCCCGAGGCGGCCAGCCCGGCGAAGGGCGAGGCGCTGTTCGACGCGATCGCCGCAGCGCTGGCGGACAAGCTGTGTAACCCCGAACTATGGGCCTTGCCCTGGAAGTCGGAGACGCTGACATGACCCTCGCGCTGACGGTGAACGACCGGCCGGTGACGGTGTCCGCCGACCCCGCCACCCCCCTGCTGGACGTGCTGCGCAACGAGCTGGACCTGAAAGGCACCCGCTACGGCTGCGGGTTGGAGCAATGCGGCGCCTGCATGGTGCTGATCGACGGCGTCGCGGCCTATTCCTGCGCGCGCGAGATCGGCACGGTCGCCGGACACGCCGTCACCACGATCGAGGGTCTCGGCACCCCGGACGCGCCGCACGTCCTGCAGCGCGCCTTCCTGGAAGAGCAGGCCGGCCAGTGCGGCTATTGCCTGTCCGGCATCATCGTCTCCGCCGCCGCGCTGCTGGCCCGCAATCCGTCGCCCGGCCGAGCGGAGATCGTCGCGGCGCTGGATCGGCATCTGTGCCGATGCGGGACCCATACGCGGATCATCGCCGCGGTACGGAAGGCGGCCGAGATGGGAGCGTCGGCATGAGCGACCTGCCCCTCAGCATCGTCAACAACCGCCGCCTGGACAAATGGCTGCGGTTCCAGCCCGACCGCACCGTGAAGCTCGCCGTCGGCAAGGTGGAGATCGGGCAGGGCGTGCTGATCGCCCTCTCGCAGATCGCCGCCGAGGAGCTGGACGTCGCGTTGGACCGCATCGACATCCTCTCGGGCGATACCGAGGACGCGCCGGACGAGGGCTCCACCAGCTCCAGCCAGTCGATCGAGGTCTCGGGCCGTTCCGTGCGGCTGGTCAGCGCGGAGCTGCGGGCGCGGGTGCTGGGCCGCCTGGCGCAACGGCTGAATTGCGCGCCGGAGGACCTGACGGTCGATGACGGGGCGTTCCTGCAGGGCGGCAACCCGACCGGCTACGACTACTGGAATTTCGCCGGGCCCGAGGACTTCGCCGCCGACATCGAAGGCGCTGCCGCGCCGAAACCGCCTTCGGCCTACAGGATCGTCGGCCAGCCGGTGCCCCGGCGCGACCTGGTCGCGAAAGTCTCCGGCGCCGCCTTCATCCACGACATGACCTTCCCCGGCATGCTGCATGCCCGGGTGCTGCGCCAGCCCTCTTACGGCGCGCGCCTGGTGTCGCTGGATGAGGCGGCGGTGCGGCGGGCCGCGAAAGCGGCGATCGAGGTCGTGCGCGTCGGCGACTTCGTCGCCTTCGTCGGCGCCGAGGAGACTGCGGTGCAGCGCGCGGCGGCGGCTGCCCCGGCGCATGCGGCCTGGACCGGCGTGCGGACGTTGACGCCGGCGATGCAGGACGCGTCGTGGTTCCAGACGCAACCGTCGGACGACCGTCATCTCGGTGACGCGACGCCGCCGGCCGAGACCGGCGCCATCGTCAGCCGGACCTATGCCCGTCCGTTCGTCGCGCATGCGGCGCTTGGCCCGTCCTGCGGGCTGGCGGTGTTCCGGGACGGCCACCTGTCGGTCTGGTCGCACACCCAGGGCGTCTATCCGCTGCGCAACAGCCTGGCGGACATCCTTGGGCTGAAGCGGGATCAGGTGACCGTCCGCCATGCCCACGGCGCCGGCTGCTATGGCCATAATGGCGCCGACGACGCTGCCCTGGACGCCGCCGTGATCGCGATGCGCAAGCCCGATACCGTCATCCGGGTGCAATGGCGGCGGGAAGAGGAGTTCGGCTTCGAACCCGTCAGCACGGCGCACATGACCCGCATCCGCGCCGCGCTGGACGAGGCCGGCCGTCCGACGGACTGGACGGTGGAGGTCTGGGCCGGCTCGCATGTCCAGCGTCCGGTGTTCGGCGGCAACATGCTGGCCCACGAGGCGCTGCCCGACCCGCCGCCGCCGTCGAAGGCGAACGATCCGACCGAGGCGAACGGCGGCGGGGGCACGCGCAATGCTTTCCCCTTGTACGATTTCCCGGCGAAGCGGGTGATCCACCATCTGGCGCTGGCGACGCCCGTGCGGACGTCGTCGCTGCGCGGCCTGGGCGCGCTGCCGAATGTCTACGCGCTGGAATGCTTCATGGACGAGCTGGCTGAACGGGCCGGGGCCGATCCTGTTTCGTATCGTATGTCTTTATTGTCGGACCCGCGGGCGCGGCGGTTGATCGAGAACGTTTCCAACCGCTGCGGTTGGGCGAGCCGCGGGCCGGTCGGCTCCGGCCGGGGGCTTGGGCTGGCCTGGAGCCGCTATAAGAACAAGGCCGCCTATGCCTGCGTCGCGGTGGAGTTGGAGGTCGACAAGGACGTCGTCCTGCGGCGCGTCTGGTGTGCCGCCGATGCCGGCCTCGTCATCAACCCTGACGGCGCCCGCAACCAACTGGAAGGCGGCATCGTCCACGCTGCCAGCATGACCCTGAAGGAACAGGTCAGTTTCGGCGGAAACGGGATCTCGTCGCTGGATTGGTCGACCTATCCGATCCTGACGTTCTCCGAAGTCCCCGAGATCGAGACGGTCATCATGCACAATCCGGACATGCCGACGTTGGGGATGGGAGAATGCACGTTCGGCCCGACGGCCGCCGCGATCGGCAATGCGGTCTATCACGCGTTGGGCGTGCGTGTGCGGGAAATGCCGTTGACGCGCGATCGAATCGCCGCCGCGATGTCGTGAGCGTGGTGCCGGCCCCGCCTCGGATCGTTGCGTGCCGCCGCCTCGACGACGCGACGTTGCCGGGGCCACCGGATCGCGGAGAAAATCGCGACGTGGATGACGACGATACGGCCTGCGGTCCGCGGTCGTTACTGCACCGTCAGTACCACGGGCACCGATCGTTCCGGTCGTAACGGCAATCCGATCTGGAACTTGTGTTTCCCGGTCTGCATCGGCCAGGCCACCGGCGTTCCCGGATCGGTCAGCGCGAACGGGCTTCCGTCCACGTACCAGACGATCTGCGGCACACGCGGCGAGGTCTTCGCCCGCAGCAGCAGCCGGTTCGCCTCCGCCGGGCTTTCCGGATTGCGCCAGACCCGGGTGCCTGCTTCGGGCGTCACGATCGACAACCGCACCGGCTGGTCCGGGGGAACCGGACTCGCGGGCGCGGTGGGCTGCCCTCCGAGGGACTGCCCCAATGGTAGCCCCTGTGGCTGCCACTGGGCTTGCCCCACGGGAAGCTCCCCGGGAAGCTCCCTGGGAAGCTCCCTGGCGCGCTCCGGGGACCGCACCGTCGGCCGCTCCGTCTCCGGCACCCAGGTCAGCAGCGTGTGGTCGCACCGGCCTGTCTCCGTCTCGTCGGGGCCGGCGCAGACCGGGACGGGTGCGTATCCGTCGGGCTGCGCGAAGTTGACGTCCAGCAGGTCGCCGGGACGGGTCCCGTGCAGCGCCAGCATGACCGACCGCACCAATGCCGCCGCGCTGTTCGCCCCGCCTAGTCGCGCCATCGTGCCCGCATCCGCTCGGCCCACCCAGGCGCCCACCACGAACCGCCCCGACCATGCCACCGTCCATGCGTCGCGATATCCCTGCGACGTGCCCGTCTTCACCGCCACGGCGAACGGGTATTCGGTGCTGCCGTACCGCGCGAAACTCGGCAGCCGCGCGAGAGGGTCCGACAGGAACAGCCCGACTTCCCGCGCCGCGGCGACCGGGAAGACACGCTTGGGCGGAGGCTCGTCCTGGCCGCGATACCACCGCAGCCCGTGCTGCACGCCATCGTCCGCCAGCGCCGTATAGGCGTCCGTCAGGCGGTCCAGGCTGGTCGGCAGCGCGCCGATCGCCATCGCCAGCCCCAGGCTGTCCGGCGTCGCCTCCAGCGCCTGCACGCCCAGCGCCCGGAACAGGTCGAACCCGGCGCCCAGCCCCAGGCGGCGCAGCACGTCCGCCGCCGGGACGTTCCGCGAGTTCGCCAGCGCCTGCCCGGGCGGCAGCGGTCCCAGGTAGCGCGAATCCGCGTTGTGGATCGCCCCGACCTGGCCTGGGCTGTCCTCCAGCATGTCCGCCGGATGCACCAGGCCCCGCTGCAATGCCGCCGCGTAGAGGAACGGTTTTAATGTGCTGCCCGGAGACCGGATAGCGCGGGTGAAGTCGATCGATCCGCCATGCGGGTCGCCATAGGCGTCCGATCCAACCGCCGCCAGCACCGCGTTGCTGCCGCGCTGGACCACCATCAGCGCCGCCTGCTGTGCCCCGTCCTGCCGCCATGACGCCAGGTGCGCCCGCAGCAGCGCCGTCGCCATGCGCTGCACCCGCAGGTCGAGCGTCGCCGTCACCCTGTCGTCCGCCGTATCGGCCGGGGGCGCGTTCGCCAGCAAGGCCTTCAGGCGCAGGATCGGATGCAGTGCCTCGGCCGGCCGACGCGGCGCGGGACCGGGCTCCAGCACTGCCAATTGCGCCGTGGCCGCCTGGTATTCGGCGCCGGTCATCATCGACTCGTCGCGCAGGCGCCGCAGGATCAGGCCGGCATGGACCCGAGCACGGCGCAGCCCGGCGGGGTGCAGCGGGTTATAGGCGGCCGGGGCGCGCGGCACGGCGCAGAGCAGGGCGATCTCGGCCCAGCTCAGATCGGCGGCAGGCTTGTTGAAATACCAGCGGGCGGCGTGCCCGATGCCGTGGCTGCCATTGCCGTAGGGCACCAGCCGCAGATACTGCGCCAGCACTGCCGCGTGGCCGTATCGCGCGGTCAGGGCGACCGCTGTGCCGGCCTCGACCGCTTTGGCCCAGAGCGTCCGCGCCTCCGGGTGCTGCATGCGGGCGACCTGCATGGCGATGGTGGACGCGCCGGAGCGGCGGCGCCACGCGGTCGCGTCCTGCCACAGGGCCCGCAGCACCGCACGGGGATCGATGCCGGGATGGCCCCAGAACCGCCGGTCCTCGACGGCGAGCGTGGCGCTGACGACGCGCCGCGGCAGGTGCTCGACCGGCCAGAACCCGTATTCGACGGCGCCGGCGGGCGTCGCGTCGCCGAACTGAGCGAGGAAGGCACCGTGGCGGTCATAGACGATCGGCGTGGGGGCCGGAGACTCGAAATGCGCCCGTGACGCGACGGCATGAACGTAGACCCCGACGCCGACCAGCAGCGCCGCGCCGACCAGCCAGCGCGGACGGGGCCTCACGGCCTTTCCTCTCCCGTCAGGGCGGGATGACGGGCCATCGTCACGGCCCGATCGCGATCCGCGTCCCGGCGCTCGCACCGCTGACGCCCTGGCGGTACATCGTCTCCGCCGTCCCCGGCGGCTGGGTGAACCGTCCCACCGTGCTCGCCTGCGCGCGGAAGCGGAACTGGAACGTGCCCGCCGGCAGCGACTCGTAGACATACATCACCGAGTCGTCGCCGAACGCCGTGTAGGTCGGCACCAGCGTCGGGCCGGCCGAGGGCGTCGCCTCTGCCGGCGCCGTCGCCAGGTTCGGGTTCAGCGGCTCCAGCCCCGCCGCGATCGGCAGCACCAGCGCGACCATCGTCCGCGGTTCGGGGTTCACAAGTTCCGCCGTCTCCTCGACCACGTCGCCGGTCTTCAGGTGGATCGTGCCGTCGGCGTCGGGCTGCAATGCCGCCATCGGCGCGTTTCCGGCCGGAACCCGCATCAGCCCGCGGGTCAGCACGAACCCCTGCTGCACCGGCGTCGCCTGCCATCCTGGCTGCGAGGGGACATAAACTGTCTGCCGCAGCGCCAGCACCGGCGATGGTCCGGCATCGACCACCCGCATCGGCCCCGGCCGCGCCGAGGTCCAGCGCGCCATCGGCGTCGCGCGGTCCAGCGTCGCGTCATGCGTCCCGTCGGGGAATGTCGCCGACACCTTCACCGGCGCCGTCCCGGTGTCCCAGCCGCTCGCCAGCGCCCGCAGCGCGGCGGCATCGGCATTGGTGCTGCCCCAGCCGTCCGGACCGCCCAGCCCCACCAGCCCTGACCGCAGCAGCGCCAGCCGCGGCTCGTTCGGCGTCGCGATCGCCACCGCCCGCGTGACCTCGGCCAGGCTGCGGGTCTCCGACGGCAGGACCAGCGGATCGGCGTCGAAATCCGCCAGCCCGGCGAAGGCCGGCTGGCCGTTGCGCGCCAGGATATGCACCCGCGTCCACAGCGTCTCCAGCAGTCCCGCCACCAGCGCCCGATCGGCATTGGGCGTCGCCGCGATCGCCGAGACCACCATCGCCAGCCCGCTGGTGTTCAGCGCCCCGGCGGTCCGAGCGAGTTCGCTCGCATAGGCGGCGTCGAGCTTGCCGCCCTCGGCGAGGGCATAGAGCGCGGTCGCCCGCTCCACCATCGCCGAATCCGTCAGCAGATGCGGATAGTCCGATCGCAGCGACTGCGTCAGCACGGTCGCCAGCCGGTCGCGCAATGCGGTGTCCACCGGCAGCTTGGCCGCCTGCGCGCGGATCATCAGGTCATAGGACCACGCCGTCAGCGTCACCAGGCCGCGCGTATGCGGCCAGTAGCCGACCAGCCCGTTTTCATCCACTGCCTGCGCGATCGCCTGCAAGGCTGCGGCGACGTCGGCGGTGGCACGTTTCGCCAGCCCCTCGGCGCCGGCGATCGGCGCGAAGGGCAGCAGCGCCAACTCCGAGGATGCCAGCGCGATCCGCTGCTCCGTGCAGCCGAACGGGTACGCCAGCAGGTAGTCCAGCGCCGCCAGCGATCGCGCGAGCGCCGGATCGGTGGCGACGGCGAGCGAGCTGGCATAGGACCCAGGCCGTACATCGGCGGGCGGGGCCGGCAGGTCGGCGGAGCCGCCGGCCGCGACCTCCACCAGCCGTCGTTCATGCACCGGCGGGCGGTCGGGGCGGATCGGCAGCGCGATTTCCACCGCGTCGCCGACCTGGTCCGAATTCCGGCGCACCAGGAAGCGGATATGCGCGGTATCGGTTCCGGGCGGCGGCTCCGGCACGCTGACCGGGAACACCACCTTCACCGGGGCGCTGGCCTGCCCGCTGGCCTGCCCAATGGCCTGCCCAATGGCCTGCCCAACGGCCTGCCAAGTGAAACCTTGCTCGTTGCCGCTGCTGGCGGCCACGCCGTCGCCGCTGAACACGGCGGTGCCGGCGCCGCCCGGGCCTTCGATGACGCGGCCAAGGACCTCGGCGTCGAAGCTGTCGCCCGGCCGCAGGAAGCGCGGCAGCACCGGCTGCGCCACGATCGGCTGTCGGATCTGCATCTTCCCGGTGGCGTAGCCGAACCGGTCCGGCCCGCTGGTCACCTCGGCGCGCAGCATGAACACCGTCAGCGTGTCGGGCAGCTTCACCGGCACATGCGCGATGCCGTCAGGCCCGATCTTCACATGCGGCAGGTAGATCGGCACCGGCGTGAAGTTCCGCCGGACGGAGATGTTGGCGATGCCGGGGTTTTCGTTCCCCTCGCCGCCGCCCGGATACTCCTCCAGGGGAATGATCCCGAACGCCATGTTGCGGGTGTCGCGCGCGACCATGCGGGAGGGACGCTGGACGATGAAGTTCGGCAGCGGGTCCAGCGGCGCTTCCTTGGCCAGCGCCAGCACGGCCTGGTCGACCATCCAGAACGTCGCCTCGCCGGACAGCGGGTGCCCCGCCTCGTCGGTCAGGCGCAGCGCCACGTCCACGGTCTGGGCCGGCCTGGCAGTGGCCGGCGCCTCGAACGTCACGTTGACGCGGTTCTGGACCGGGCGGACCTTCACCCAGGCGGTGGCCGCCAGGGTGGTCGGCTTGCCCAGGTCGAACGGTGCGGTCGCCGAGGGCGGCGGACCGGCCAGCCGCCCGCGCATCAGCAGCACGTGCACCGGAAACCGCGGCATCTGGGCCTTGCGGACCGGCAGGCTGATCCGGCCGACGCCGTTCGCCACATCCGCCCACTGGTAATCGAACAATCCCTCCGGTTCCTCCGTCACCACCAGCGCCCGGCCGGTCTGGAACGGGCTTTCGATCAGCAGCGTGGCGGTCTCGCCGGGGGCGTAGTCGTCCTTGTCGGTCTTCAGCGTCACCGTCTTGGCCGGCGGCCGCGACCAGGTGACAGGCGTGTCGCCGGCCATGAAGCAGTCCACGCGCACGGTCTGCCTGCGCCCCAGCCGGTCGGCGGCCGAGACCTCCACGACATACACGCCGGCTTCCTTGGCGTCGAAGGCCAGCGTCTGCGCCGCGTCGGTGCTGGTGACGTGCCGCTCCTCGATCGTGCGGTCGATCTCCTGCGTGACGTATTTGGCCGAACCCTGGGTGAAGTCGCTGGCCTGCAGGACCGAGTTCCAGTCGCGCTTGATCAGCTTCACCGTCATGTCCAGCTTCGGATACGGCTTGCCGGACGCATCCAGCGCCAGCAGCTCGGCCGACAGCGTGCCGGGCTTGGGCAGGTAGCGCGGCATCTTCACGCCCAAGGCGAAGGGCGGCAGCGCGGGGATCTGGGCAACGTTGCGGATCTGCTGGCCGTCATCGCCGGTCACCGTCGCCTCGACCATATAGGTCCGCGGCTGCGCCGTCGGCTCCAGCGTCGGGTCCAGCGTCAGCGTCGCCGCCCCGCCGCCGTCGGTCTTGCCGTTGCTCTGCATCACCGGCGTCGAGCGGAAGGTCTGGTCGCCCGAAAACCGCGCGTCGCTGGAGAACAGGAAGCCGTCGCGTCCCGGCGGGGTCCAGGTATAGGGGAACTGGGTGACCCGCCAGGTGATCGGCCGGTCCGTCACCACGCCGCCGGCGTAGTAGCGTGCCAGCAGCGACACCTGGAACGGCGCGTCGAGCGGCACCTGCGGGGCGTGGTTCAGCAGCACCTCGAAAGTCGGCAGGCGATAGGCTTCCTTCTTGAAGCTGGCGCTGTCGCAGGCTTCCGCGTTGGCCGGCTGGTAGGAGACGGTGTAGTCCCCGGTCGCGACCGTCTTGGCGTCGAAATGGACATAGAACCCGCTGGTGTCGTCCAGCATGATCGGGAACCGCCATTCCTGTTTGTCCGGACCCTGGACCAGCAGCGTGCCCTTGCCGGTCGCATAGCTGATCGCGCCGTGCAGGTAGCTGCGGACGTAGCCGCGGATTTCCACGGGTTCCTCGGGCCGGTAGATCGGCCGTTCGGTGAAGACGTGGCATAGGGTCCGCGGCTTCTCGGCCCTGGCGGAGACGGCGGTCTTGGTGAAGGGCCAGGCGAGCCAGGTGGTGCCGGGCCGGGTCCAGTTGCCGTTGGCATAGGCCTCGGGGCCGGGCGAGGTCCGCAGCACCAGCGTATCGGTCGCCTTCTGCACGATGATGCGTTCGGGCGCGGCCTGGCCGCCGTCACGCGGCACATAGGTGAATGCGCCGTCCGCGTCGGTCGTGCCGGTCATCAGGGTGCGGTATTGCTTGTCCACCAGCCCCTCGATCCGGATCTGCGCGCCCGGCACGGGCTGGGCCGTCGACAGCGAGGTGACGGCGAAGCGCACGCGGCCCGGCTCCTCGACCGTGGTCAGCGACAGGTCGGTGACCTGGATGCGCACCCAATGGCGCATCCCGCCGCGCAGGGGCCGCAGCCCGACCAGGTAGGTGCCCGGCTGGCGCGGTCCGGCGATACGC
>NZ_DASZTJ010000139.1:0-6678 GCF_035548235.1 Rhodopila sp. | reverse complement strand
GCGGTGCGCCAGCTCGCCGATTGGGGCGCCAAGGTCGTCAAGATCGAAGCGCCGCCCTCGCCCGGCGAGGGCCTGGGCGGACCGCGTCTCGGCCCCGACTTCCAGAACCTGCACCGCAACAAGCGCAGCCTGACGCTGAACCTCAAGGCGCCGGAAGGCGTCGAGATCATGAAGCGCCTGGTCCAGCAGGCCGACGTGGTGGTCGAAAACTACCGCCCCGACGTCAAGTTCCGCCTCGGCGTCGACTATGAAAGCCTGCGCGCCATCAACAAGCGGATCGTCTACGCCAGCATCTCGGGCTTCGGCCAGGACGGCCCGTACCGCGACCGGCCGGGCTTCGACCAGATCGCCCAGGGCATGGGCGGCCTGATGTCGATCACCGGGGAGCCGGGCCGCGGCCCGATGCGCGTCGGCATCCCGGTCGCCGACCTCACCGCCGGCATCTTCGCCGCCATGGGCGTGCTGATCGCGCTGATCGAACGCGAGCAGTCCGGGGAGGGCCAGTGGGTGAAATCCTCGCTGCTGGGCGCGCAGATCTCCATGCTCGACTTCCAGGCCGCGCGCTGGACGATCGGCAAGGAGGTGCCGGGCCAGGCGGGCAACAACCACCCGACCAGCATCCCCACCGGCGTGTTCGCCACCCAGGACGGCTATATCAACATCGCCGCCAGCGGCGACGAGATCTATGCCCGCTTCTGCAAGGCGATGGACGCGCCGCAGCTTGCCGCCGACCCCCGCTTCGCCACCGGCCGCTCGCGGCTGGAGAACCGGGACGCCCTGAACGAAGCGATCGAGGCGATCACCCGCACCCGCACCTCGGCCGCCTGGATCGACGCCCTGAACAAGGCCGGGGTACCGAGCGGGCCGATCTATAAGATGAACGAGGTGTTCGCGGACCCGCAGGTGCAGCACCTGGCGATGACGCGCGTCGTCCCGCAGACGGTGCTGGGCCCGGTCGAGGTCATCGGCCAGCCCATCGAACTCAGCCGCACCCCCTGGTCCATCCGCTCGGCCAGCCCCGAACTCGGCGAGCACACCGACGCGGTGCTGCAGGAGCTTGGCTACGGCGCGGCCGAGATCGCGGCGCTGAAGAACAAGAAGGTGGTGTGACCCCGGCGGCCGCGGCGGCGCCGGCGCGCGGGGAACATTCCGTCCCCCGCGCGCGTTCCCCTGATCGCGATCCTTGCCGAAGGCGGCCCGAAGGCCCTAAAGCGCCGCATCATGGCTGTGACAGACGATATCCTGACCGTCCTCGCCCCGCCCCATCCGGCGGGTCGTCCGTTCATCATGGGCGGCCTCATCGTCCTGCTGCTCGGTTTCGGCATCGGCCACTGGCTGATCTGGATCGGGCTGATCTTCACCCTGTTCTGCCTGTATTTCTTCCGCGACCCGGAGCGGACGCCGCCGCCCCGGCCGTCCGTCTTCGTCTCCCCGGCCGACGGCCGCGTGGTCTCGGTCACCCAGGCCCCGCCGCCGGCGGAGCTGGGACTGGGGGATGAGCCGCGCTGGCGCGTGTCGATCTTCCTGTCGGTGCTGAACGTACACGTGAACCGGATACCGGCCTCCGGCGTCGTCACCCGAATCGCCTACCGGCACGGGGCGTTCGTCAGCGCTTCGCTGGACAAGGCGAGCACGTCGAACGAGCGCAACGCGCTGGCGATTCGCCTGCATGACGGGCGGGAGATCGCGGTCGTGCAGATCGCCGGACTGATCGCGCGGCGCATCCTCTGCCAGGTGTCCGAGGGCGATCCGGTCCATGTCGGCGACCGGTTCGGCATCATCCGCTTCGGCAGCCGGACCGACCTGTATCTGCCCCAGGGCGTGAAGCCGCTGGTGGTCGAGGGCCAGACCATGATCGGCGGCGAGACCGTCATCGCCGAGGAGGCCCCTTCCCCGCCCGTCACCGTCGTCCCCAGGGGCGTCCCCAGGGGCGTCCCCGGGGATGTGGCCAGGGACGAGGCCAGGGACGGAACCGGGGACGTGACATGAGGGAGGCAGCATGAGCGATCGCGCACCGGTCTTTCCCATCCGCGGCCTGAAGCGCTACCGCCCCCGCAAGCGCAGCCGCCCGCGCTACCGGGGCCCGTCCTTCAACCGGATGATCCCCAACCTGCTGACGATGCTGGGGCTGTGCGCCGGCCTGACCTCCATGCGCTTCGGGCTGGAGGGGCGGTACGGCGCGGCGGCGCTGGCCATCGCGGTTGCCGGGGCGATCGACGGGCTGGACGGGCGGATCGCCCGGCTGCTGAAGGCGACGTCGCGGTTCGGGGCGGAGTTCGACAGCCTGTCCGACTTCCTGTGCTTCGGCGTCGCGCCGTCCTTCCTGATCTATCTCTGGTCGCTGCAGCGCGGCGGCGCCTATGGCTACGTGCCCTGCCTGATGTTCGCGGTCTGCATGGCGCTGCGCCTGGCGCGGTTCAACGCCTCCCTGGAAGGGGCGCCCAAGCCTGCCTATGCCTACAACTTCTTCACCGGCGTCCCGGCGCCGGCCGGGGCCGGCATGGCGCTGTTCCCGCTGTTCGTGGGGCTGGAGGGCCATCGGCTGGAACTGCCCTGGCTGACCGCGATCGGCCAGAACCCGCTGCTCTGCGCGCTGGTGCTGGCCGGCACGGCGATGCTGCTGGTCTCCACGCTGCCGATCTGGAGCTTCAAGAACTTCAAGGTCCCGGCCGAATACGTCCTGCCGCTGCTGCTGGGCACGGGGATCTATGCCACGATCCTGGTGGCCGACCCCTGGGCCGCCATGGCTGCCGGCGCCCTGATCTATGCGGGCATGCTGCCGTTCAGCGTGCGCAGCTTCCACCGCCTGCGGCGGGAGGCCGAGGCGCTGCACGACGACATCCGGGACACGGGCTGACCGTCGGATCGTCCCCGCGACCGTCTCTGAGCCCCTCCCCTGGGACCCTCCCCTGAAACCGTCCCCTGGGACCCTCCCTCATCCAAATCACAACGACCACGAGGAAACGCCATGACTTTACCGATCTCGCGCCGCTCTGCCCTGGCGCTCGCCACCGCCGCCGGCGCGCTGCCGCTGCGGGCCGCGCGCGCGGCGAAACCGACCATCCGGATCGGCGTGCTGACCGACCTGAACGGCCCGAATTCCAACAGCACCGGCATGGGTTCGATCAACGCGACCCGCATGGCCGCCGAGGACTTCATGAAGGCGCATCCCGACGTCGCGGTCGAGGTCCTGTACGCCGATTACCAGAGCAAGCCCGACATCGCGCAGTCGATCGCCCGGGACTGGTTCGACCGGCAGGGTGTTGATTTCATATCGAACGTCAACAACTCGTCGGCTGCACTGGCGATCGCCACGCTGGTGCGCGAGAAGAACAAGGCCGCGGTGTTCACCGCGCCGGCGAGTTCGGACCTGACAGGCAAGTCGTGCAGCCCGAACCACGTCCAGTGGACCTATGACACGTATTCGCTGGGGTCCTGCACCGGCAAGGCGCTGGTGGCCGAGGGCGGAAACACCTGGTTCTTCATCGCCGCCGACTATACCTTCGGAAAACTCCTTGCATCTGATACCGCTCGGGCTGTCACCTCGGTGGGCGGCAAGATCCTGGGCCAGGTTTCCCATCCCTTCCCCGATACGACGGACTTCTCGACCTTCCTGCTGCAGGCCCAGGCGAGCGGCGCCAAGGTGATCGGGCTGGCGAACAGCGGCGAGAACACGGTGAACTGCGTCAAGCAGGCCGCCGAGTTCGCCATCACGGCGCATGGGCAGAAACTGGCGGCGCTGCTGCTGACCATTCCGGATGTGCATGGGATCGGCCTGGCAACGGCCAAGGGGCTGCTGCTGACCGAAGCCTGGTACTGGGACCTGAACGATCAAAGCCGAGCGTTCGGCAAGCGGTTCGGGCAGCGCATGGGCGACGGACGGATGCCGAACATGATCCAGGCCGGCGATTATTCGGCGATCAACCACGCGCTGAAGGCGTTCGCCGCGCTGGGCGTCGAGCAGGCGAAGGCATCCGGCCAGGCGATGATCGCGAAGATGAAGGAAATGCCGGTGGAAGACGATATCTTCGGCAAGGTCTCGATCCGGTCGGACGGGCGGCTGATGAACCCGATGCATTTGTTCCAGGTGAAATCACCCGAGGAGAGCAAGCACCCCTGGGACTACTACAAGCTGGTCCGCACGTTGGCGCCCGAGGACGCGTTCCGTCCGCTCGACCAGGGCGCGTGCCCGATGGTGAAGGCCTGATCGTTCCGCAGAGGAAAAGATGGCCCGGTCACGCCGGGCCCTGACGGGGGGACGGTCCTTCGACGGGACGGTCCTTCGACGGGGGTCGGACAGGCTACTCCGCCGCTTCGCGCGGGGCCTGCGCCTTCTTCTTCGCCGCAACCTTCTTCCCGGCGGCCTTCTTCCCTGCCGCCTTCTTGGCCGGGGCCGTCTTGGCGCCGTCCTTCGCGGCCGCCATCTTGGGCGCCGCCGCCGTCTTTCCGCCGGCGTCCTTGCCGTTCCCCTTACCGTTCCCTTTGCCGTTCCCTTTGGCCGCCGCCTTGCCCTTGCGGCCGGCGGCGCCTTTCGGCTTCAGCGTCTTGCCCTTCTCGGCCAGCAGCGCCACCGCCTCGTCCAGCGCGATGTCGTCCATGCTGACGCCGCGCGGCAGGTTGGCCACCGTCTTGCCGTGCTGCACATACGGCCCGAACCGGCCCTTGCGCACCGTCACCAGTTCCTTGTCCCCCGGATGCGCCCCCAACGTCCGCACCGAGGCCAGCTTCTTCGCCAGCAGGTCCACCGCCCGGTTCAGCCCCAGCGCGAGCACGTCGTCGTCGCGGTCCAGTGACCCGAACACCGCGCCCATCTTCACATAGGGTCCGAACCGGCCGATCCCGGCCTCGATCGGCTCCCTGGTCTCGGGGTGGATGCCGACCAGGCGCGGCAGGGACAACAGGCCCAGCGCCTGGTCCAGCGTCAGGTTCTCCCCATCCATGCCGCGCGGCAGGGAGGTGCGCTTGGGCTTGGCCTTCTTGTCCTCGCCGGCCTCGCCCTGCTGCACGTACAGCCCATAGGGACCGCGGCGGACGGTGATCTCCTCGCCGGTCTCGGGGTGGTGGCCCAGGACGCGCATGCCGTCCTTCAGCGTCTCCCCGCCCTCCTCGCCCGGATCGACGGCCAGGCGGCGGGTGTATTGGCAGGCCGGGTAGTTGGAGCAGCCGATGAAGCTGCCATAGCGCCCCAGCTTCAGCCCCAGCCGCCCGGTGCCGCAGGCGGTGCACAGCCGCGGATCGGCGCCGTCGGCGCGCGCCGGGAAGAAATGCGGCCCCAGGTCCTGGTCCAGCGCGGCGATGACGTCGCTGATCTTCAGCTCGCGGGTCTGCTCGACCGCCTTGGAGAACTCCTCCCAGAACGCCCGCATGACGCTGCGCCATTCGAGCTGGCCGGCCGAGATGTCGTCCAGCTTCTCCTCCAGCGCCGCGGTGAAGCCGGTGTCCACGTAGTGCTCGAAGAAGCTGACCAGGAAGGCGGTGACCAGCCGGCCCCGGTCCTCGGGGATGAAGCGGCGCTTCTCCAGCCGGACATAGTTGCGGTCCTGCAGCACCGACAGGATGGAGGCATAGGTCGACGGCCGGCCGATCCCCAGTTCCTCCAGCTTCTTGACCAGCGACGCCTCGGAGTAGCGGGGCGGCGGCTGGGTGAAGTGCTGGCTGGCCTCGACATCGCCGCGCTTCAACGGGTCGCGCTCTGCCATCGGCGGCAGCATGCGGTTCTCGTCGTCCTCGGCCGCCCCTTCGGCCTTGTCGTCGGTGTCCTCGCGATACAGCTTCAGGAACCCGTCGAACGCGACGATGGAGCCGGTGGCGCGCAGCCGGATGCCCTCTTGCTTCCCACTGGGCTTCCCATTGGGCTTCCCATTGGAGCCGTCGATGACGTCCACGCTGACCTGGTCGAGTTCGGCGGACTGCATCTGCGACGCGACGGCGCGCTTCCACACCAGCTCGTATAGCCGCCGCTGGTCGTGGTTCAGGCCGCGCGCGACGCTGTCGGGGGTGCGCGTGACGTCCGTCGGCCGGATCGCCTCGTGCGCTTCCTGCGCGTTCTTCGCCCGGCTGGTGTATTCGCGCGGCGCGGCGGGCAGGTAGTTCGGGCCGAACGCGTCCTTCACGTGGTCGCGGATGGCGAAGATCGCCTCCCGCGCCATCTGCACGCCGTCGGTCCGCATATAGGTGATCAGCCCGACCGTCTCGCCGCCCAGGTCCACGCCCTCATAGAGCTGCTGGGCGATCCGCATCGTCTGCTGCGCCCCGAAGCCCAGCTTGCGCGACGCTTCCTGCTGCAGGGTGGAGGTCGTGAACGGCGGCGGCGGGTTGCGCTTGACGCGCTTCCGCTCGACCTGGCCGACGGTGTAGCTGCCGGCTTCGACGGCGTCTTTCGCGGCCTTGGCCAGCGCCTCGGTGTTCAGGTCGAACTGGTCCAGCCGCTTGCCGTTCAGGTGCGTCAGCCTGGCGGTGAAGGGCGCGCCGGCGGGCGTGGTGAAGACGGCCTCGATCGTCCAGTATTCGCGGGCCTTGAAGACCTCGATCTCCGCCTCGCGCTCGCAGATCAGGCGCAGCGCGACGGACTGGACGCGGCCGGCGGAGCGGCTGCCGGGCAGCTTGCGCCACAGCACCGGCGAGAGGGTGAAGCCCACCAGGTAGTCCAGGGCGCGGCGGGCCAGGTAGGCCTCCACC
>NZ_DASZTJ010000138.1:0-2963 GCF_035548235.1 Rhodopila sp. | reverse complement strand
CCTTCAAGGAGCTGATGGAGACCACGGACTGGGACTCCTACGGCACCGGCAAGTACGAAAAGTGCGCCAACTGCATGGCGCATTGCGGCTACGAGCCGACCGCCGCGAACGCCGCCTTCGCCAACCCGCTGAAGGCGATGTGGGTGGCGCTGCGCGGCATCCGCACCTCGGGGCCGCTGGCACCCGAAATCGATCTCTCCAAGCAGCGCCCGGCGCAGTACATCTTCTCAGACCAGGTCCAGAAGAAGCTCTCGGAGATCCGCCGTGACGAGGCCCTCGCCGCCCAGCAGAAGACCGCCGAAAAGGCCTCGACGGCCGCCTGAGGGCCAGCAACAGTCTGGGAAGTCAGGATCCGGTGCGCCGGGCCGGGCCCACATAACGAAAGCCCGGTTCTGATCTCTCGGAACCGGGCTTTCGTTTGCGGTTGAGCCGTCTTGCACGGCCATTTTCCAGTTAAACGAGAACTTTAACTCCCAGGCACGGACCTGCGAGAGAGAAGATCTCCCTCGCCTTGCGATAGCCGCCCCTTTCAGGGGGAGGCTTTGAGCATCCGAAGGAAAGTTAAGGCCGTTACGCCGCGAACTGGCGGACCAGGGGCTCCGGCAGCCGGGCCACCAAGCCGTCCCCCAGGAGCAGGTCACGGCAGCCGCGCAGGCTGCGCAGCGCGCGGTTGAAGTCGATCCCGGTCGAGACCAGCGAGCGCAGCGTCATGGGATTACGCGCGACGCCGCGCAGCACAAGGCGCAGGTCGATGTCGCCGTTCGGCTTGATCGCATCCCTCGCCAGCGCCGGCAGCGCCCGGTTGGCAGGATCGCTGATGACCCGCAGGGCGGCAAATGGCACCCCAGCCTCGGCGGCATAGGCCGCCGCAATATGGCTCTCCATGTCGACGGCCGCAGCGCCCGTCTCCATCCACAGCGCGGCCTTCTTGGCGATCCCGGCAACAACCTGCTCAACGCCTGCAAGGCCACCGCGGACCACCCGCCGGCGTCCCAGCGCGGCATTGGCGATCAGCTCTTCGTTCAGCGCCGACCCCGCCAGCCAGCGGGTGTCGCCGGCCAGGACTTCCGTCGCCACCACGATGTCGCCGGATTTGAGCGTAGGATCCAGGCCACCGGCGACGCCGAAACTAATGACGCCCCTGAACGTTGTTGAATCGAGCGTGGCCAGCAGCGAACGCAATTGCCGCGGATCGCTGCTGCTGCAGATGACCATCATGCCCGGGCCGGCCGCGATCCGCGCCTCCTGCACCAAGCCAGTCACAATCAGAACCGGCCGCGGGTCAATTCCATTACCCGAGGCCAGTTCGCCCCCAATCCCCAAAGTCACATTCCGACCCCTACCACCCTGCTATTCGTCTTGTTCAAGTTCCGGTACCGGGCCAGTGCCCAGAGCGGGAAAAACTTGGCATATCCATGATAACGCAAGTAAAATACCCGTGGAAAGCCCGTAGCAGTGTATCGCTGCTCGTCCCACAGTCCTTTTTCCGTCTGTGTGCTTTTTAGGTACTCCACCCCACGCCTGACCGCCGGATTGTCGACCTCCCCGGCGGCCATCAGAGCAAGCAAAGCCCATGCCGTTTGCGAGGCAGTGGTCGGTGCGCGCTCATACCCCTTGTAATCGAGTCGGTAGCTCTCCGCATCCTCGCCCCAGCCCCCATCAGGGTTCTGGATCGAGACCAGCCAGTCGGCGGCCTTACGGATCATCGGGTCCTGGTGGTCGACGCCGGCAGCATTCAGTGCGCACAGTACCGACCAGGTTCCATAAATATAGTTAAGACCCCAGCGGCCGTACCAAGAGCCTTCCACAAGCTGGGTCCGGCGCAGATATTCGATCGCCGCAGCCACCGACTTGCTGGTCTGCGCGGTCTCACCGAGCTGCGCCAGCATCGAGACGCAGCGCGCGGTGACGTCCTCGGTCGGCGGATCGAGCAGCGCGCCGTGGTCCGAAAACGGGATGTTGTTGAGGTAATATTCGAGATTGTCGACGTCGAAGGCGCCCCAGCCGCCATTGCGGCTCTGCATGCCTTCGATCCACTCGCGGCCGCGGGCCATCGCTTCCTTGTATTCGCCCTTGCCGGATTGCCGCGCCGCCCGGTCCATCGCCATCACCACGACGGCGGTATCGTCGAGATCGGGATAATAGTCGTTGTTGTACTGGAAGGCCCAGCCGCCGGGACGCGTGTTCGGGGCCTTCACGGCCCAGTCGCCCTTGACGTTCAGCACCTGCCGCGGCAACAGCCAGTCGAGTCCCTGCCTTGCCTGCGACACCGCCTGTTCGCTGCCGGCCTCGAGCAGGGCATGGCAGGTCAGTGCGGTATCCCACACCGGCGAGACGCAGGGCTGGCAATAGGCCTCGTCCTCGCGGATCACCAACAGCTTCTCGACCGAGCGGCGGGCAATGGCGCGCGGCGGATGGTCCGGACCCTTACCGAGCGCGTCATACATCATCACCGTGTTGACCATCGGCGGGAAGATGGCGCCGACGCCGTCCTCGCCGTTCAGCCGCTCCTCGATGAAGGCAACCGCGCTGTCGATCGCGCGCTGACGCATTTTCTTCGGTATCAACGGCTCGATCACCCGCAGCACGGCATCGAGGCTGCGGAACAGGAGAAACCAGGCCCAGCTCTGATGCGGCGCCTTTGCCGTCATGCCGATCGACTTCGGGTCCTGCAGAAACAATTCGTCGATGGTGACGCCCTTCGGGTTCCTCGCCCGCGGCTTCAACGCCGCCAGCACCAACAGCGGCACCATCGTGGTGCGCGCCCAGTAGGAGATCTTGTTGATGTGGAACGGCGACCACATCGGCAGCAGCATGATCTCGACCGGCAGCACCGGCACGCTCCGCCAGGTCGTGACGCCGAACATCGACAGCATGAAACGCGTGAACACATTGCTGTGAACGGCGCCGCCGCGCGAGCGGATCGCCTCGCGAGCCCGCACCATGTGCGGAGCGTCGAGGGA
>NZ_DASZTJ010000137.1:0-10740 GCF_035548235.1 Rhodopila sp. | reverse complement strand
ACCCTGGCTGGTGTCGACGCCGTTCCAGCCCTGGGCATGGCCGAGATGAAGGCCGACGCCGATCAGCACGAGGTAGCAGGCGACGATGATCGGCATCAACACGCGGCGGCGCAGGTCGAACAGGACCAGGAACGCGAAGCTCGCCAGCATCTCCAGGAACAGGGACCAGGCAGGCGGATCGGCCGGGAAGATCTGCCCGACATCCTGCAGGATGCGGCCCGTATTGAGAAAGGGAATGTACAGCGCATTCAATGTTACGCTGGCAAGGATATCCTGCGCGTCGTAGTCGATCACGCCACGTCGCGCGCCATAGGACAGCGCGCTGGCGCCAATCAGCAGGCCGACGAGGAACATCGGGTACAGCCGGGCCGCCCGGCGCGAGAGATAGGTGAGCCCTGGCATGCCGCCGCGCAACCGAGCGGCATAGGCATGGACGATGACGAAGCCGCTCATGATGAAGAAGGCATCGACCGCCAGGAACATATGGGGCGGCCAGTAAAGTCCAAGGATCTGGCCGTAATGTCCTGCGAGCACGGACAGGGCGGCAATACCACGGATTCCATCGAGCGCGTCGAACCGACGGGCTGTATCGACCCGCATGCCGCATCCTTCGGTGTTGATATAAACCGCAAACTGTCGAAATGCATTGCGATATGCAAGCAAATTTATGTATAAATTATCGAGACTCATCCCTTTATATGCGACCCGTCCAACGGTCCAGCCGTCTGAATGCCGCCAGCCAGGGCGGCGGACCATGCGTCCCACCGCCCGAGCACCGTCCGCGATCGCTCCCCCGGCCTGACGCCGAGCGTCGTGGCGGACTGCATGGTTGGTCGACAAGTCGTCCCTTCGGTACCACAATTGCATTGACATCCGTCAGCATGTGAACGGCCGCAGGAGCGAGTGGATGAGAGTCGGCGTTTTTCTGTTTCACGAATCCCGCGATCCAGCCGCGGACGACCGGGTCATCGACGAGGCGATGCATGAAGCCATCCTCGCCGAGGAGGAAGGCATGGACGCCGTTTTCCTCGTCGAGCATCATTTCGACGGCAATTGCGCCTATGTCGATCCGTCGACCTTCGCCTCGGCGCTGGCGGTGAAGACCAGCCGCATCAAGATCGGCTTCGCCGTGCTGCAGACCTCACTGTATCATCCGCTGCGGATGGCCGAACAGATCGCGCTGATCGATCATTTGAGCAAGGGGCGGCTGATCGTCGGCTTGGGGCGCGGCAGCCTGGTGAACCTGCATGAATACAGCGGATACCAGATCGACCCGGACAGCGCGCAGGAACGTTTCGAGGAGATCGAGGAAATCCTGCTGCGGTGCTGGACCCAGGAGAAGGTCACGCATGCCGGCAAATACTGGAACTTTGAAATTCCGATGCTGCGGCCACGGCCTTATACCAAGCCCTATCCGCAGATCCTGCGCAGCGTCGCGTCCGAAGCATCGCTGGCGGCGCAGGCACGCCAGGGGCGGCCGGTGCTGATGGCGGCAGCCACCGCCCCCGGCGCGGCGCGCAACATCGCGGTCTACCGCGAGGCCGCTCGGGACGCCGGTTTCAGCCCGGACAAGATCGATGAGGCCATCGCCCAGTCCTGGGTGGCACGCACCGTCGTCCTGGCGCCGACGGACAAGGAAGCGATCGAGGTCGGGCTGCCGTATTTCCGGCAGATGCAGACTTATCGCGCGGCCCAGAGCAGCGCGTTCGAAGCACAGGTCGCCAAGGCCAACAAGCAGCCGGGCCTCCCGGTCCTGTGCGGCTCGCCCGAGACCATGATGGAGGATTTCACCAGCCTGGAGAAAACCGGCATCGGCGGCGTCATCGTCCGCTTCCGCACCGGCCCGATGCCGGCGGACTTCTCCACGCGGGCGCTGAAACTGTTCATGCGGGAGATCGCGCCGCGGATCCGGGGGAGAGAACTCGCGACCGCCATGCCGTGAGGTCGCCTGGGCGGGGCGTTCGGCTTGAAGCCGTTTTGTCGGCGCCCTGGCGCGTTCTTGGACGGCGCTTCGCGGGAGCGATTAAGCTTGGTGTGTCGTGACGTCAGTCGGCGGCCTTCCGAACCGTGAGGAGAGCCCCATGCCCAGCCCGGACTATGCCGCCTACGCGCCCGCTGCCCCTTACTTCGATCTGGTCCGGCGGGCGCTCGGCAACCTCGTCGACGGCGCACACTTCTTCGATGTCGTTTCTGATGATATCATATACGAGGTTCGCTACGACCTTCCGGGCTGGCCTCGTGTCATCAAGGGACGGACCGGCCTGATGGCCGCGTTCAGGGGCTATGTCGAGAATATCGCGCTACGGTCGGCCGACCGGTTGATCGTGCACATGACAGACGAAGGCCGGGTCGCCGTCATCGAATACGAGGTTCACGGGATCATCCTCGCGACAGGCGCGACATACGACAATCGATTCTGCTCGATCATCACGATCGAAAACAGGAAGATCGCGCATTGGCGGGACTATATGGATTCGCTTGCAGCCTGGAACGCTTTGACGGCTAAAGCCCAAGGGTAAGCGCCGTGCGGCGAGTCCTCATTCTTAATGCATTCGACCGACGAACCTGACAGCGAAAGCCACCAGGCGTGATGTCAGGCGCATGTCCAAATGAGTCCTGATCGAGCGGAGTGCGTAAAAGGATATTCGAGGGCTTATCAAGCATCATTGTCAACAAGATAGCAGCCTGCTTCCACGTTGTTGCCGTCCGGGTCGATCAGAAACGCACAGTAGAACGGTGGCCGTCTGACGCCCGGAGCACCATTGTCACGGGCACCATGCAGGAGGCCAGCCTTGTGGAAGCGGTCCACCGCTTCTTGTGAGGGGGCAGTAAAACAGAGGTGGATGGGGCTCGTTGCCGCCGTCGCGGCAGATGTCCAGAAGGTCGGCTTTCCTTCAGCGATGACAAAGAACGGCGATCTCGGCTTCCCGGTCGAAAACACGACCCACGCGGAATCGGCTGCCAGCCGATGCTTCTCAACGATCTGGATACCAAGCGGCGCCAGCATGTGCGCGTAGAGTCGGGCGCTGGTTTTCAAATCCCTGGCGACAATTCCCATATGATCGAACATGCCTTGCCATCTCACGCTTATCTGGGGGCCGTTGGAGAGGGGCCAGTTGCATAGCGATAACGTTGAGGTCGGTCAGGGTGCACGTAGCCGCTGAGCGAATGACAGCTTCCAGGCATCCTTGCGTATTCCGCGGCCGGTACTGGATGCAATTTCGTCAACGACATCAATGGGAAGTGTCGCGGAGAAAGCCGTCTCTGCGCCAGAGTCACCGTGGCTATGCAATGGTACGCAGGAACTTGATGGCGGAGGGGATGAGATTCGAACTCACGGTACGGCTTGACGCCGTACAACGGTTTAGCAAACCGCCGCCTTCAGCCACTCGGCCACCCCTCCGCCGGGGCAACGACCCGAATGTCTCCTGACGGAGACGTTCGGACACGGCGTTTGCACCCCGTCTTCTAGGGAACCGCCCGCGCAGCGTCAAATACCATTCAACTCAAGGCGACTTCGAACCCCTTGGCCGTCGCGGGGCGGGCCATCATCGCCTCATACCACCGCTTGACGTTCGGAAAATCGGCCAGGTCCACCTTGTGCCGCTCGTGCCGCCAGGCCCAGCCCAGGATGGCGAAATCGGCGATCGAGACCTCATCGGCCACAAACGCATGGTCCGCCAGCCGCCGGTCCAGCACGCCGTACAGGCGGCGAGTCTCTTTCGAATACCGTTCCAACCCGTATCTCTGGTCCGCCGGGTTCTCCACCTGCAGGAAGTGGTGGACCTGGCCCGGCATCGGACCGAAGCCGCCCATCTGCCACATCAGCCATTCCAGCACCGGTACCTGCTTGCGTGGGTCGGTCGGGTAGAACTTGCCGGTCTTTTGCCCCAGGTAGATCAGGATCGCCCCCGATTCGAATACGCTGATCGGCGCCCCGCCCGGCCCGTCCGGATCGATGATCGCGGGAATCCGGTTGTTCGGGCTGATCTTCAGAAACGACGGCGCAAACTGCTCGTTTTTCGAGATGTTCACCGGGTGCACGGTGTACGGCAGGCCCATTTCCTCCAGGGCCACGCTGATTTTGCGGCCGTTCGGCGTATTCCAGGTGTAGAATTCGATTGGCATGGTTCCCGTCCCCGATCGGTTCGCGCGGCACTGTGCCGCTGCCCGCGGGCCGCATCAAGCCGCCCCCAAAGCAGGCCGCTCTCCGATCAACTCACTCTAGGAATGCAGCCGCCAATCGCCATCCGCCCCACGACACCACACCGGATGCGTCACCCGCCACCGTCCGTGCTCTCCTGACCGAACAGATTCCACCAGCAGGTGGCATTCCAGGCCGCGGTCACGATAAAGCCGGTCGAGGCGCACGGCGCCTTCGGCCGAATCGCCTTTCCATTCCTGTTTCATCCCCACCATCACCGGGTTGCTGGCGTTCAGCCGCTGGATCGCCTCGCGCCGCTGCGTCTCATCCGTCGCGCTCAGGGGGGTGGGCTTGGCGCGCTGCGGCGGACGGGCCTGGACGGGCGTCACGCCGACCGGCCCCGCCAGGGCCAGGATGCACATGGCGGCAAGTCCGCTCCATCGGTTCATTCGTTTTCCTCCCCGCTTGCCGCTGTGCCCGCCCCAAGGCAGGCTACCCGCTATGAAAGTCGCGACCTGGAACGTCAACTCGATCCGCCAGCGGGAAGGCCATGTCCAGCGCTGGCTTGAAGCCTGCCAGCCCGATGTGCTGTTCCTGCAGGAGATCAAATGCGAGGCGACCAGCTTCCCGTCCCTGACCTATCACGGCTTCGGCTACACGTCCGAGGTCGTCGGGCAGAAATCCTATAACGGCGTCGCCGCGCTCTGCCGCCATCCCTTCACCGTCACGCACACCGCCCTGCCCGGCCTGCCCGACGGCGACGTACAGGCCCGTTACGTCGAGATCGAGACCCAGGACGTCACGCTGATCGGCATTTACGCGCCCAACGGCAATTCCCGCGGCGACGAGGGGTTCGCTTACAAGCTTGCTTGGATGGACTGTCTGGCAGCGCGCGCGGCCGAGTTGCTGAAGGCCGAGACGCCGTTCCTGATCACCGGCGACTACAATATCTGCCCGACCGACGAGGACTATGCCCCCGGCGCCTTGCCGCCCACCGACGCGCTGGTGCGACTCGAGTCGCGCCAGCGCTGGCGGCGCATGCTGTGGCTGGGCCTGACCGACGCGGTGCGCGCGCTGCATCCGCACGGCGCGCATTACACGTTCTGGGACTACCAGGGCGGTGCCTGGCAGCGCGACATGGGCCTGCGCATCGACCATGCCCTGCTGTCGCCCGAGATGGCCGAACGCCTGGTCGCCGCTGAACCGGACAAGCAGGAACGCGACCGGCCGCAGCCCTCCGACCACGTGCCGGTGATGTTCACCTTCCAGTAGCGGTCAGGATTTCTCCTCCATGAAGGCCTTGTAGGTCTTCGCCAGTTCCGCGACCGAGGCGTCGAAGAAACGCTGCCCTTTTTCCGGCGTCGCCAGGCTGGGGTTGGAGCCGATGCGGCCGTCGGGGAACCGCCGGCGGTAGTCGGCCGGGCCGTGGAACCGGCCGGAGGGCGCTTTCGGCGGGTCCATCTGCGCCTGCTTGATCGTCTTCGGCAGGACATATTGGGTGACCGCGACCTCGCTGGCGGTGGCGTGGCTGCCGTCCTGGT
The DNA here is from genome assembly GCF_035548235.1 of Rhodopila sp. Taxonomy (GTDB): domain Bacteria; phylum Pseudomonadota; class Alphaproteobacteria; order Acetobacterales; family Acetobacteraceae; genus Rhodopila. The sequence goes on along the minus strand of NZ_DASZTJ010000137.1, from coordinate 5,055 downwards.
CGCCGAACACCTCCTTAGACAGGTCGCTCAGTGCCTTGCCGTCCCACCAGTTGGCCAACCGGCACACCAGTTCCTGGTCCTGCCTGGCGCCGAACGCACCCTCGAACTCTGCGTAGATCTCATAGAAGGCGGCGCCGATGGTGGCGATGTTGCCGCCATGGCCGTTGACGAAGAAGAACCGCCGGAAGCCGTGCCGCGCGAGCGACAGCACGTAATCGCGCATGACGGCGATCAAGGTGGAGGGGCGCAGCGTCATGGTGCCGGTGAAGCCCATGTGATGCACCGCCATGCCGACGCCGATCGTCGGCCCGACCATCGCATCGGCCACGTCGCCCACCGCGGCGGCGATGGTCTCGGCGCAGATCGCGTCGGTGCCGATCAGCCCGTTGGGTCCATGCTGTTCGGTCGATCCGATCGGCATGATGATGCCGGTCGAATGGGTCAGGTAGAACTCGACCTCCTGCCAGGTCTGGTGTTGCAGCAGCATGGGCGCCGTCTCCAATCTGTCGGTTCTCGGGCAGTTATCCTTCGGGGTCGGCGGTGCCAAGCCCGCGCCGCGTCGTACGTCCTATTGGAAGACGCGCTCGAAAATACGGTCCACCGCTCGCAGGTGCAGCGCCGGGTCCATCGCCGCGTCCAGCGCCTCGGGCGGCACCACCCGCTTGACGTCCGGGTCGGTGTCCAGGTTCTCCCGGAACGACCGCCCCGCCGGCGTGCCCAGTTTGGTCCAGGTCGCCATGGCACAGGACTGGACGATCCGATAGGCGTCCTCGCGTAGGATGCCGGCCCTGGTCAGTGCCAGCAGCACCTCGCCCGAGTGCACGACGCCGCCCAGGCTGTCCAGGTTGTGCTTCATCCGGTCGGGATAGATCAGCAGCTTCTCCATCATCTCGGCCAGTCGCATCAGCGCGAAATCCAGCGTCACGGTCGCGTCCGGCCCGATCATCCGCTCCACCGATGAATGGCTGATGTCGCGCTCATGCCACAGCGTCACGTTCTCCAGCGCCGGCACGACGGCGGAGCGGACCACGCGCGCCAGCCCGCACAGGTTCTCGCTCAGCACCGGGTTCCGCTTGTGCGGCATGGCGCTGGAACCTTTCTGGCCGGGATGGAAGAATTCCTCGGCTTCCCGCACCTCCGACCGCTGCAGGTGGCGGACCTCGGTGGCCAGCCGCTCCAGGCCGCTGGCGATCACGCCCAGGGTGCAGAAGAACGCGGCGTGGCGGTCGCGCGGGATGACCTGGGTGGACACGGCCTCCGGCTGAAAGCCCAGCCTCTCAGCGACATAGGCCTCCACCGAGGTGTCCAGGTGGGCGAACGTGCCGACCGCGCCGCTGACCGCGGCCACCGCGACTTCCTGCCGAGCGGTGAGCAGGCGGGCGCGGTTGCGGGCGAACTCGGCGTAGTGACCGGCGAGCTTCAGGCCGAATGTCGTCGGTTCGGCGTGGATGCCGTGGCTGCGGCCGATCGTCAGCGTGTATTTGTGCTCCAAAGCCCGCGTCTTCAGCGCCGCCATCACCGCATCGATGTCCGCCAGCAGGATGTCGGTCGCCTGGGTCAACTGCACGGACAGGCAGGTGTCCAGCACGTCGGAACTGGTCATCCCCTGATGGACGAAGCGTGAATCCGGCCCGACCGCCTCGGCCAGCCAGGTCAGGAACGCGATCACATCGTGGCGCGTTTCCCGCTCGATCGCGTCGATCCGTTCGATGTCGGCGGCGTTGATGGCGGCGAGTTTGGGCGCCCCCTTCTCGCGGATCGTCCGCGCCGCGCTCTCCGGGATCAACCCCGCTCGGGCCATCCCCTCGGCGGCGAGCGCCTCGATTTCGAACCAGATGCGGTAACGGTTCTCGGGCGCCCAGATGGCCGCCATTTGTGGTCTGGAGTATCGCGGGATCATCGCTGCCTTGCCGTATGCCGGGAATTGGGCCAGCTAACCCCCTGGACTGCGGATGACAAGCATGGATTGGACAACGGACCTGGTGACGCTGGCCCAGGTCGTGATGATCGACATCGCGCTCGCTGGGGATAATGCGGTCGTGGTGGGGATGGCGGTGGCGGGATTGCCGCCGAAGCAGAAGCGCCCCGCCATCCTGGCCGGCATCGGCGCGGCGACCCTGATCCGTGTCGGCCTGGGCGCCATCGCGCTGAAACTGCTCGCCATCATCGGTCTGCTGCTGGCCGGTGGCTTGCTGCTGTTATGGGTTTGCTGGCGCATGTACCGCGAGTTGCGTCACCCCCACCATACCCGCGAACGCAAGGCCAAGACGCTGCGCGAGGCGGTGCTGCAGATCCTGCTCGCGGACGTGTCCATGAGCCTGGACAACGTGCTTGCCGTCGCCGGGGCGGCGCACGACCGTTTCTGGATCCTGGCCACCGGCCTTGTGCTGTCGGTCGCGCTGATGGGCCTTGCCGCGGACCTCGTCGCCCGGTTGCTGGAGCGGTACCGCTGGATCGCCTGGGTCGGGCTGGGGATCGTGCTGTATGTCGCGATCAGCATGATCTGGCACGGCGGACACGAGGTCGCCGCGGCCATGTGATCCTCGGGGTGATCCCACCGGAGATCGTCGGGCCGCGGCGGATCGTCACGTCATGGCTTTGCCGGCAACCGCTCCCCGCCAGGACCGATCAGGCCCGGATAGGGGGCCTTGAATTTGTAGATGGTCCCGCTGACGGCGCCCTCCATGTAGATGTATTGGTTGTTTTCGCCGCCGAACGCGAAGTTGGTCGCCGCCGCGTCGCCGTTCGGCAGCGGCACATAGCCGATGATGACGCCGCGCGGGTCGTATTCCATCAGGCCCCCGATACCGCAGGCGGCCCAGAGATCTCCATGCACGTCGTAATGGATGCCGTCCGGCCCGCCATTGCCAGGGTTGTAGCTGCCGGCGGTGGCGAAGAAGAACGTCGTGTGGGACGGATCATTCGCGCAATGGGCGCAGGCCGGGTTGGGACCCGTCAGGAACGAATAATAGAGCATCCGGTTGGACGCGTAGTCGGCGACCGCGAGCGTCTTGTCATCCGGCGACACGGCGACGCCGTTCGGGAAACTTCCGGTCGAAATGACACGCCGGAGGATCCCATCCTTGGAATATTGATAGACCGCCCCGCTCTGGTCCGCTGCGTCCGGTCCGGGACCGGTTCCCCAGGGATCGGTGAAATAGAGGTTGCCCTCGGCATCGAAGTCGAGATCGTTGGGACCCTTGAACAGCTCGTTGTGAAACGTCGAGACGAGGGGGCTAACCTTCTTCGTCTGCGGATCATAAACAAGGACACCAAGGTGGCGCGTGGTGACGTACAGCTTGCCGTCATGCCAGCGCGTTCCTTGTGGCTCGCAGGCCGGGCCCAGGTCGTCCTTGGGATCGCAGTTGAAGGCGGGCACCAGCTTCGCGTCGGGCGTAAGATAAGATACCCACCCGCTGCCGATCGCGACGAACCAGAAATTGCCTTCCTTGTCGAAGGCGCCGCCTTCCAGGAACTTTCCCTGCGGCTTGTCATGGATATCGGCGAACAAGGTGACGGGACCGATGCCCGGCGGTGGCGGCGGCAGACCCCAGGGCTGCACGCGCTCCGGCGTCGGCGCCCCTGCGAGCGGCGGTGATGCGGCCTGCTGCGTTTGCGCCGACGCCGACGGGCCGGCGGCGATCGATGTACAAATGGCGAGCGCAAGCACCCAGACGGCGGCTGAGACCCTGGCAGTCATCGCGACATCCTCCCTGATGCCCGCGTCGCGCTTTTTTTAACGATGCGCGGCAAGCATCGGCAGGGACTGGAAGACGGACAGGTATGTCTGTCAAGTTGTCGACGGGGCCTGACACGTTCGATGAACGGTGGTCTTGGGACGATGGGTGAAGGTTTCCCAGGCCTTTCGACATGCAGTCAAAACAACGAGAGGATGCCGCCGCCTTCCTTTTCCGGTTTCAATCGTGACCAATGCCCCCTTCCCGGTTTGAGCACCCACCGACGCGGACGTGGCACCATTGGCGCCCCCTCCCGATCTCTGGCAGTCTGGCGGGCAACCAAGAACCGGGAGGAAACATGCCGATGCCACGCCTGACCCGCCGCGCCGTCACGGCCGGATTGCTGTTCGCACCTGCCATCGCGCGCAGCCATGCGGCGGAGCCGATCCGGCTTCGTTGCTCGTTGGACACGTCGCCGACCCATGGGCGGAACATCTCGATCGGCGATTACCTGCACAAGCTGGAAGCGGCATCCGACGGCCGGATCAAAACCGAGCTGTTCGCCAGCGGGCAGTTATTCGCCGATTTGAATGTATCGAAGGCGCTGATCCAGGGCCAGGTCGATATGGCCGCGCCGGGTACCTGGGCGATCACCAACCTGGTGCCGGATTCCGACGTCTTCCAGGTGCCGGCGCTATACGACCAGCCCGCCGAGATGGTCCACCGCGTCACCGACGGCAAAGCAGGGGCGAAGATCGCCGACGAGATCGCGGTCAAGATCCGAAGCCATGTGCTGGGCAAGTGGATCGATAACGGGTTCAGCAACTGGTACACGACCAACAAGCCGCTGAAGAGCCTGGCGGACCTGAAGGGGCTGAAAATCCGCAACTCCGGCGGCGCCGGCCAGTCCTGGCGCACCCGCTATTTCGGCGGCATCCCGAACGTGACGGCCTGGCCCGACGTGCCGCTGGCGCTGTCCCAAGGCGTGTTCGACGGCCTGATGACAACGGATGAAAGCATCGCCAGCGTCAAGCTGTGGGATTCCGGCGTGCGCTACAGCCTGCAGGACCACGACTACTTCGCCGCCTATATCCCGATGGTCAGCCACAGTTTCTGGCAAGCCCTGCCGGCGGACCTGCAGGCGCTGATGACGACGCTCTGGGCCCAGAACATCGATACCTACCGCCGCAACATGGCGGCGGCACAGGATCGGGGGCACAAGGAAATGGAAAGCCACGGCATCAGCTTCGCCACTGTCACGCCCGAGGAAGCGGCGGCCGTGCGCGCCGACATGATGAAGGAACAGGACCAGGTGGCGAAGGAGCTCCGCCTGAGCGCGGAGGTCGTGAAGCTGATGGCGCAGGACCTGGCGCAATCC
>NZ_DASZTJ010000136.1:0-42552 GCF_035548235.1 Rhodopila sp. | reverse complement strand
AGGGTCCGGGAGGCAAAATAGGACGCCAGCACCCGGCCGGCGAGCGCGCGGACCAGCCCCTTGGCGTCGGTCTCGCGGTACAGGGCGTCGCGGGCGGCCGCGTCGGTCAGTCCGACGCGATACAGGACGCGTAGGCTGGCGCTGACCGTCTCGAAGCTCTGCCGGTCGGCGGTGCCGCTGGCGATCAGATAGGATACGTCGGATGGCTGCTCAGAATCCCAGAGGCGATTGGCGCTTGCCGGCGCCGGCCCCTCGGCTGTGGAATGATCGTTGCCGGCCACGACCGGGGTGTTGCTGATCATCACCTCATGCACATCGCCCAACTCCTGATGGCGGACAACGCCGAACGGCCAGGGCAGCACGATGTGCAGACCCGAGGTCAGCATGGCCACCGGGTAACCGAACCGCTCGTAGGAGCCACGCTGGTTCAAATCGACGCGAGTGATGCCCGTGAGGAACCAGCAGATACCCACCATCAGCAGGATGATCGGGATGGACGCCGAACGGACGAAATGGAGAGCCCAGCTACGGGAGAAATCCATGCCAAACTGGGAGCGCATGACGATTGCCACGCCGACGGGTGACAGGGAGCGGCTGGACAGCGCCTGAGCCACGACGCTGGAGATCTGGGCCTTGGCGTTGTCGCGCGTCGGCGGCGGCAGGAAGCGCGCGCCGATCGCACGCACCGCAAGTTCAGCGCACACCACCAGGATGATTACCGCGATGGCGATCTGTGCCCAGGCCTGATTGCCAAGGCCCAGGCTGGCGATCACCAGCACCGCCGCTTCGGCGAAGAGCACCAGCGCAGGTAGCCAAAGCAACGCCCGCAATGCCTCGACTTCCGGAAGCCGCTCCTCCCCGATTGCTCCGACCGCTCGGGTTGCGATCACCCAAGGGGTGGCAAACAATAGGGTCGCGCTGGCGCCGGCGAAGCCGTTGCTTAGTGCCGGGGTGTTCCAATGGGGCCAGAAGACCAGGAGGACTGTGGCGGCCGGCGCCGAAAACAACACGGCCATCGCGGACTGCGGCCAGCCGGCGGCGCGGCCGGCGTGGTTCGGCGAGGGGACGGAATCGAATTTGCCGGTGGTGTCGGTGGCGTCGCGGGTGCGGCCGCGCACTACCATCATGGAGGCGGCGGCACCGAACGCCGCCAGGAGCAGCGCCGCGACGGCAGCGGCCGCGAAGGGGGCCGGATAAAGCCCCCATAGAAAGGATAGTCGCGCGAGGAAGAACAAACTGTACAGCATGCCGGCGGACAGCAGTGCGGCGGCGGTGCAGATGCCCAGTGACCGGAGCAGCGCGGTGGCTTGGGAAAGGCGGGACTCGTCCGTCACCGTCATGAAGTGAATACCTTGAGGAAGAAAACCGCCGCTCTCCGGAGAGAGCAGCGGCCATAGGCGTTGCCGCTACTTCTTGAAGTCGAACAAGTCCATCAGATCGCCGATGGCCGGGCTGTTGACCGGTGCATAGGGATTGGAGGACTTGGTGATCGGATTCGGCAGGTTGTCGCGGCCATTCTCCGAAACCGGACGCAGACGCCAGTTCCGTTCGACGAACTTCAGGAAGGACACGTGGTCGCCGTAAACGTGGGAGATGCGACCGCCCTCGGAGTACGAGGAGACCATGATCGCCGGGATGCGGGTGCCGTCGCCGAAGAAATCAAGCGGCTGGATGTAGCCAGAATCCCAGTATCCGCCACCTTCGTCGAAGGTGATCAAGATCGCGGTGTGTGCCCACAGCTCAGGATTCGCCTGCACCTCGTTGACGATCTTGCGGGTGAACGCCTCGAACAGATTCAGCTTGGAGGAAGCCGGGTGGCCGTCGAGCAATCCGTCCGGCTTCACGATCGAGACGGCCGGCAGGGCGCCCGACTTGATATCCGCTTCCAGATCTGGAACGTCCGCCAGATGCGCCTTGCGTTGCTTGGCGCTGGTCATGATGGAGGTTTCATAGAGGAACGGATTGCAGATGTTGCAGTAAATTGAGCCCGTGTCGCTGTTCGGGTTGGCAACGTAAGCATTCCAGCCCGCACCGTAGTACTTCCAGGAAATGTCGGCGTCGTTCAGCGTATCGCCGATTGTGCGCACCGGAGACGGCGGGATAGTAAAGGTCGAGGTGTTGACCGTGCCATCACCGAAATAGCCTGGATTGTAGTTGTTCAGCAGGTAATAGGCATGCGCCTGGCAACGCGTCGACGGCGTGTACGGCAGGCTGGCTAGGTAAGCTGTCACCTCCTTGACGCCCGGCTGGTTGGAGTTGGCGCATTCGCTGTACGAACCGCCACTGTAGCCGTCCTGGATGTAGTAGTTGTTCGTGCCCGTCTGCGGGTTCGGGTTTTCGATCTCGTTCGATGGTGGCGTCGCCATGTGGCCTTGGCCGTCCGTGTAGTAGATCGCGAGGCCTGTGCCGACCGCGATGTGGTTCGCGCCGGTTCCACCCATGATTGACTGATGGAAGTTGTCGCTCATCGAGTAGGTGTCAGCTAGGTGCTTAAAGTACGGGGCGTCACCCTGCTGCATGTTCCAGAACCCCATCGACGTCGCGCCTTCGCCGGTCGACTGGTCGGTGAAGTTCGCGGGCTGCGAGTTCCCGTTGCTGCCAGCGCCGATCGTCGCCTCGACCCACGGGAAAAGCTTGCTGGTGCAGCCCGACGGGTTCTCGGCGGTAATGGTGGACGCGGAACAGTCGGCCTGCTGCCACATCTGATAGAAGCGATGCACCGGGCTGGCGGTGTAGCTGTCATACGACAGCTTTCCACCGCTAAGCTGGTAAGGCCCATTTGGCAGCTTTGTAGCGTTCGGCACGCGGGTATCGACGCTGTCGTTGGTCAGACCGGTCGCGCCCGTCGTCAGCAAGTGGAAATCTCGCTTCGGCAGCCCGTCCTTAATCTGCGCTTCGGTCGTTTCCACGGCCGCCAGCGTCGCGAATGGCGGCGGGTTCGTATCACTGGCCGAGGTCGGCGCCCCGTCGGTCATCGCCGGCGGCAGCGTCTTGTAGGGCTTCTGGCTGGCCGGGCTGATGTTATAATGATTAGTGACACTGGCCTGATTCTGCGCTGCCTTGGCATAGTTTGTGCCCGGCGTGCCGTCGGCCTTCACGATGCCTTCCGACAGTAGGTTGAATACGGTTTCGCCCTTCTTCGGCTTGTAGGTCGCGAAGACATGGTCGAACGAACGGTTCTCACCGATGATCACGATGATGTGCTTGATCGGCGTGCGCGTGTCGTTATCGTGGCTCGCTGCGGCATTCGCCTGCCACACGGGGTCGAGCGTGACCGCAGAAAGAGTCAGGGCGGCCATCCCGCCGCGCAGGGCGGTCGATGACCAAAGAGGTTTTCGCTTCATTTTGTATCCTCCGAAAGGCGCGAAGCAACGGAGAGCCATGGTTACGATTGAAATGAGCAAACCAAGATCTCCACCTTCGACGATCCACTCTTAGACTGGGATTGTGAACGAGTAGTTACAACTTGGTTGCAGAACGGAGGCCATGGGAAGAGGTATAATCTGAAACCATAATCAGACACAGGGCCATTCGCCTAACAGGAAGGCAATTCCTAGGTTATTCTCAGGTTGGTTGTTTCTGGTCGGAACTTTTGGCTTCCTTGACAATTGGAAGTAGTTTTTGTGACGCACGCCGCTCGGTCCGGATCTCGCTCATGGAATTCAATTACTATATCGGAACAATACCGCAAGGCATGGCGAAATGGCATGAAAATCCGTCATCACGACCTCGATCGTCGATAGGCGAGAGCCGCCCGGACCGGCCGCCGTCATGTGCATGCGAAGCACATGGTCGTCGAACGGAGCGTTCCTGTTCGCGTCGGCGGTGTCGCCAAGATCGGCCAGCGCCTTCGCCACCACCGGGTCACGCGTCGACGGGGCCGGATCGTCATCGCTCATCACAGTCAGATGCGGTGCGATTCGGGCGAACAGGTCCGAGGTCATGCCGACGACGTCAGACAATTCCGCCACGCTGCGGAAAGGTGCGTGCGGCGGTGTGTAAGGCAGGCCTGCCGCCTGATAGCTCCTGACGCTGGACGCTCCCGTCGCGCCGGCCGCGCGCCAGTCGACGATCGCCGCCGCGAGTTGTGCCGCCGCGGGAGCAGGGCCTCCAGCCTCGATAATCAGCGCGCGCAGCAACATGGGCGAGGCGGTGTTGAGGTTGACTCGGTCCGACTCGTTCTCGACCCGGACCTGTACGAAAATGCGACCGACCCGCACGACCTGTACTGTTCCGTCCGCACGAGCATGGGAGGCCAGTATTCCCAGAGCGACCTGGGCAGCTGCCCCGTCGGCAGCGGCCTGCAGCCGAGCGGCTTGCAGCAGGTTGTGCGCGACCTGCGTATCGGCGCGGCCGGCGGCGACGACACGGGCGCCCAGCAGCGCCAGGAATCCGACAGCCAGCAGCACGATCAGCAGCGCGAAGCCCTGTTGCCTGCTGTTGGTGGACGGGGCGCGCATCGTTAGTCGATGTCCAAGGAGGAGGACAGCCTCGTGGCGATGATGATGTCCGGCCAATGGTCCGAGCCGGGTGCGCCGGTGAGGCCGATCCGGAAACGGATCAACAATGGCAACGACGATTGGTCCCAGTGAGACAACCATACGCCCGTCGCTCCCCAATAGGCGATCGACAGCCGGATGACATGGCGGGCCAAGGTCACTTCCCGTGGCGGCGGTGGCGGCCGCACGGGGATACCATGATGATACGGCCGCCAGCGCAGCACCAGACGGTCGCCTGACAGCGCCAGGCCGACCTCCGCCGGGATCGGAGCCGAATCCGAGTCCGGCGTTCGCAGCCGGCCTTGGCCGATCAATCGGTCCGAGGAGCCGGTCATGGTCGGTGCATCCATATTCTTGTCCGGCGTCAGATTCTCGACCACCAAGCGCAGCGCTCGGTCGGCAGCCTCTAGATCGGAATGGGCCGCGGACAGTCGTGTGTCCTGCTGCCATGCGGTCAATCCGAAGGACAGCGTGCGGCTGAGACCTGCCAGTAGCAGGCCGAACACCACCAACGCCACTAGCAATTCCAGCAGTGTGAAACCGGCGCGCTTCATCCACCGATCTGCTGGGTGACCAAATGGACGTCGTGTCGCTGCGGATTCCGACCCCAGTCAATCCAGACGTTCACCTGATACAGCACGACCTTCGCCGCGGCCTCCGCTCTTGCCGCGGATTGAACGGCCGATTGCAAATTCACAGTCTCGATAGGCGTGACCTGCACGCGATAGCGGAAGCCGCCGCCATCGTCGCCGGTCCAGGTTCCGGGTGCTAGGTGGGCCCCGTAAACGGTGACGTCTAAACGAGACTTTGCGCGAACCAGGGCCTGTACGTATTGGGCGGCGTTCTGGCTCGCGGACAAGCCGCTGCTCGTCGCCTCGAACAGCGCAACCGCTGCCAGTGAGGCGACGACCAGCGCGACGACGACCTCCAGCAGGGTAAAGCCTTTCATCCGCCCGCCAGGCTGTTGAGGCTGAGCATCGCGGTCATCAGCGAGGTCACGATTCCGCCGGTGGTGATTCCCATCAGGATTGTCATCGCCGGGACTAGCAGGGCGGTGAGCCGTTGCGTGGCGGTGCGGACCTTGTCCTCGTGAATGTCCGCGGCGCGCAGGGCCATGATGGCGAGCTGGCCGGTTTCCTCGCCCAGGCGCAGCAGGTGGATCATACGCACTGGAAACAGCCGTGATGCCTCCAGGTCCGGGGTCAGGCCGCCGCCGCCTCGCGCCGTGATGCTTGCCTGCCCCACCGCGTGCCGAGCCGCCCGATTGCCGATCGAATCGCGGACGATGGCCAGCGCCGGGATCAGCGCGACGCCGTTCTGCAGCAGCGTGCCCAGCACCCGGGTCAGGCGGGCGGCCATGACCTCTCGCATCAGCCCGCCGGTCAGCGGCAGGCGCATTAGCAGCGTGTCCACGACCAGCCGGATGCGCTCCTGCCGCAAGGCGGCATGGGCGATCAATCCGGCAAGCAGCAGTCCGAGCAGGATCATCAGTCCGTCATCCTGGACGAACCCGCCTGCGGCGACCAGGAACTGTGTGGAGGCTGGCAGGGTCACGCCGTTCTGCTCGAACAGTGGCAGGAACTGCGGCAGCACCTGCGTCAGTAGCAAGGTGGTGGCGCCGGTCATCGCCACCGCCAGGACGGCGGGATAGATCATTGCCGACACGATCGTCGACGACAGCACCTGCTGCCGGTCCAGCAGGTCGGCGATTCGGGTCAGGGTCGCGCCCAGGTCACCGCTGGCCTCGCCGGCGCGCACAAGGCCAATATGCATCGGGGGAAACATCTCGGCGTGGCGGGCCATGGCGTCTGAGAGCGCGCTGCCGCCGCGCACCGCGTCGCGAAGGCTGGTGACGATGTTACACACGCTGCCACCGCCGATCCCGCCGGATGCGGTCGCCTCCATGAAGCGCAGCGCGCGGTCCAGGTCCTGTCCGGCTGTGAGCATCGTGGCCAGCTCGCGGAATAGATAGGCGGTGTCGCGCTTGCTGATGCCTCGCCGGAATGTGGGATTGATTGTCCAGGCGCCGGCGAAGTCGCGGCGCCTGTCGGCCGGTTGGGCCTTGACGGGCAGGGATCCCTGGCGTTGCAGCGTGGCGATGACCTCGGCCTCGCCGGTGGCGTCCATCATTCCCGTGAGCCGCTCACCCCCAGGGCCGAAGGCCGTATAGTGGAACATCGTCACGCGCTGATCTCCGCGGGCTCGTTTCCGGCCGGTTCCATGCCGACGGCGCGGACGAGTTCCTCCAGTGTGGTTTCCCCCACCAGGACGGCGGTAAGACCGGCATCGAACATCGTCTGCATGCCACCGCCGACGGCGGCGCGCTCGATGCTGGCATGATCGGCACGAGCGTAGATCAACTGTTCGATCTCCGGCGTCATAGACAGAAACTCCGCCACCGCCATGCGGCCGCGAAAGCCGGTGTCGCGGCAGACCGGGCAGCCGACGGATCGGCCGATCATGACGGGACGGCTGGCGGTGCGGCGGCTCAGCCTGAACCGCTCGACCACCGAGGGGGGGGCGGGTTCGATCCGTCGGCAGACGGTGCAAAGCCGGCGGATCAGCCGCTGGGCCATGATGCCGCGCAGGACGGCTGTCAGCAGATAGTCCTCCAGGCCCATGTCGCGCAGACGGGTCACCGCCGCTGCGGCAGAGTTGGTATGCAAAGTTGACAGTACCAGATGCCCAGTCAACGCCGCCTGGACGGCGATCTGTGCCGTCTCGCCGTCGCGGATCTCGCCGACCATAATGATGTCTGGATCCTGCCGGAGGATGGAACGCAGCATCCTGGCAAAGCTCAGGTTGATCTGGGTGTGGATCTGGCTCTGGTTGATCCCGGGCAGCTGGTATTCGATCGGGTCCTCGACCGTCATGATTTTGCGTGTCTCGGAGTTCAGCGCCAGCAGACCTGTGTAGAGAGTGGTCGTCTTGCCGCTGCCCGTAGGACCGGTGACTAGGATGATGCCATTCGGCAGTTCCAGCGCGGTGGTCAGCTGCGTCACAACCGCCGGCGCCAGACCCAGCTTCGGAAAATCGAGCACGACCGAGGACCGATCCAGGATGCGCAGCACTATCGTCTCCCCGTGCAACGACGGGATGGTCGAGACACGGAAATCCACGTCCTGCCCCCGCACCGCCATTTTGATGCGGCCGTCCTGAGGGATCCGCCGTTCGGCGATGTCGAGCCGCGCCATGATCTTGACGCGTGACGTGATGGCGGCTGCGAGCGTGCGGGGCGGCGATTCAACGGTCTGCAGGACGCCGTCGTAACGGTAGCGGACGCGCACTCGGTCCTCGAACGGCTCGATATGGATGTCAGAGGCCCGGGCCTCCACCGCGCGCGTGATCAGCTGGTTCACCAAGCGGATCACGGGACCCTCGCTGGCCAGGTCCTTGAGGCGTTCGGTGTCTTCTTCCAGCGGTGTGTCTGTCGCAGACTCCGTCGAGTCGGCGGTGTCCTCGGTGGGATAGAGGCGGTTCAGCGCGGCTTCCAACTCGATCGGAACCGCGATCTCAACAACCACACGCCGCCCGGTGACGGATGCGACGGCTGGCTGGGTGAACGGGTCCAGCGGATCGGCCATCGCCAATACGAGGTGGTCATCGTCGGCCTCGATGGGGACTGCGCGGCTGTGACGCAGGAACGATGTGTTCAACTGGTCAGACAGCGCGACCGGCACAGCCGGATAGCGTTCCGGTGCGACGATCCGGGTCGACAGCAGGACGGCATAGGCTTCGGCCAAGCCCCGTTCGGAGACAAGGCCCAACTGGATCAATACGGAATCAACACGCTGATCCGACTCCGTGGCAATTCGGCGGGCACGCACCAGCGCCCGTTCATCACAATGGCCTTCACACAGCAGGATATCACCCAGCGCTGTCAGCCTCTCTTCGGTAACGGTTTCCTGCATGCTCCCTGTCGCGCTGCAACGGGCAGCTGGGGCGAATGTGGTCCAAGTCGCGCCCAAGTAATAGGCCACAATCGATACTGTCAGAATACTGTCATGAAAGCCGTGCTTCCGTAGGGTTCCCCAACTGGTCTAATACGAACCGGCGTTGATCGCGACCTTTATCGTCGTGATTGGTCCTGCGCCAATCATCCGCGACGTTGGCCGTTGATGTCGCAGCAGTCGTGAATGGCTGGGACGGGTCTGACCCCGGCAGGAAGGATCAATGTCGACGCGGTTTGATATGATACCATGGGGGGTGTTGATGGTCTGTCAGGCCAACGTTCTTCAGGGTTGGGCCCTGCGATGAAGGTCGGGACGGGCTTCACGCTGATCGAGATGACCGTGGTTCTGGCGATCCTCGGCCTAGTGGTAGGGGTCGTGATAACACGCCAGCCTTGGCGCAGCAGCCGACTGGATGCCGAGGCGACTGTCCGCGCGGTCATCGATGTGTCACGTTTAGCGCGGTCGCGTGCGATCGCCCAGGACCGGGATGTCCGGGTCGACCTGGCATATGACAGATTCTCCGTGGATGGCGGCCACGCCTTGCCGTTGCCACCGGGTGAGGCATTACGGCCAGGACGGGTTGTTTTCTTCGCCGATGGTGGAGCTCGGGGCGGCCCGATCCTGTTGCTCGCTATGGGTGGCCGCTACGGCATCGATGTAAACTGGCTTACTGGCCAGGTCAGCGGCGTCCAGATAACCGCGCACTGACGTCCGTTGAAGGTTCAAACTATGCTGGGACGTTGCTTCGCGTGGTGGTTGAGTCGAATGTCTGAGCTAACGCCAAGTTTTTTGGTGCGAACGAAGAACGAGATCCGGATCGAGGTCGATCCTTCTCTCGAAGTGAGATGGTATCTTCGTCGCGGCGGGCAATGGGTTCCGCTCAGCCCGGCGGATGCGTTGACCAAGGGAGTGGGACGCCGGAAAGGCCGGCGGTCCGTAGTGGTGCGACCGCCAGTGGAACTGGTCCTGACCAAAAGCCATACCGTCCCCACCGTCCCATTGGATCAGATGCAACAAGTGTTGCGACACGAACTGCCACGGATCACACCATTTGCCACGCGGGATCTATTCTGGCATTGGACCAGTCGCCGCAGGCCGAGTGACCGGACACGGACCGACGTGACGGTGACGATGGTGCCGAAAGCGTCCCTGATGCCCGCACTGCGGATTCTAGAGCAGGCCGGACTGTCTCCTTGTGCCCTGGAAGTTGGTTCGGAGGACAGGCCGACCTGGTTGTTGGCGGATACGGCAATGGAACGGGAGATCGGTTGGGCGCCAAGGTTGGCGACCCTAGCCGGCGTACTCGCGGCCGTGGCCTTGGTGCTCCCGTTCGGAGCGCAGGAGGTGGCACTGCATCAAGCAGACACCGCAATCGAGCAGTTGCGGCCGGCAATTATCCAGATAGACGCGCTGCACCGAGACATCAGTGCCGGCAACGATAGTCGCACGGTGGTCGCACAGGAAGTAGCTCGGACCGGCGACCTCCTGGAAACGATTGCCGCGATCACGAAGATCCTGCCCGACGACACCTACCTGACCGACCTCTCCTTGCGTGACCGCCAAGTGCTGCTCGGTGGGCAGTCTGCCTCGGCAGCACACCTGATCGCCGACCTGTCCCGCAGTCCCGCCATTCGGAATGCCGCCTTCGCCGCGCCGGTGACCCGCGCGCAAGGAGCAACGGCCGATGTATTCTCGATCAAAGCCGAGATCGCGCGATGATGACGGATGCGTGGCTGACCGGGGTGTGCGGTCGAGCCTTGGCCATCGGGGCAACGGTCCTGGCATTGGGCCTGGTCTGGTTCGGCGTTGTCGCGCCAGCGCACACCTTTTTCGAGGATCGTGCGGCGACCTTGGCACGACGTGAGATGCTACTGCGACATATGCGCCAGATGGCGATGAGCCTGCCCGCGTTGCGTGAGGCGGCGGCGCGGCATGGCTCCGGCGATTCGGATGAGGGGCTGGTCGTACCAGGTAATACGGACGCCCTGGCTGCAGCCCGCCTGCAGGAACAGGTCCAGCGCATGGCTACCGCCGCGGGTGCCAGTCTGACGACGGTCGAGACGCTGCCGACCGTGTCGACTGGGTCTTGGCGCCGGATATCGCTGCGGATCAGCCTGACCGCGCCCTGGTCCGTGCTGATCGGCCTGTTGCGATCGATCCATCAGGGACCGACCCGCATCCTGGTAGACGACCTGCACGTCCAAGCGACGCTAGCGGCTAAGCCCACGGCAGCGGAGCCAGTTCAGGCTTCCGTCACACTCTATGGCTTCCGGTCGAGCGAGCAATCGGCGATGCGATAGCGTCAGGTGGTTCGGCTAGTATGGCCACCCGGTGCTGCGGAGAACGGGCCAGCTATCGTAATCACGCCGTTGCTGGCCGCCACCGGCAACGAAGGCAGCGGTTGCGGGGCGGGACCGGCGACGACGACCCCCCCATTGGCCGGATCGTATTCGGAGCCGTGGCAGGGACAGCGCAGATGATGGGTCAGCGCGATCCAATTGGAGACGAGACAGCCGGCATGTGTGCAGATGGCAGAGAACGCAACGACCTTGGCCGGCGTCGCGCCGTGGCTGTCCAAACTGAGGATCAGGATTTGGTTGAGCCGATTCTGGTCGCGCAACGCACCGGTCGCGGGGTCCATCGGCCATGCTCGCGTCGGTGCGTTGCCGGGTTGGAGCCCCTCTGATCGCAGAGGTACATGGGATGGGTCACTATATGCAACGAGCATATCGCCCAATTGTGGCGGCTTGATCGTGGGCTGGGAGACAGACCCCTGAGTCGCGGTCACGGCGATGGAGCCTAGACTAGTATTCAGGAACTGACGGCGGGGTACGATCATGCCACCTAGAGTGATTCTTTAGGGTGTCAGTTGCTAGTCGTCAGCGATATCAGAAGGCACTCAGGAAAGGCAAACGACAATTCCGCGACATTTCGGGCCAGAGATTGGGCTGCCGAACGGTCGTATGCTACTGCCATGTCCTGAAGGGACAGGGCTTCATGGCTGCTAAACCTTCTCCCCCTTTAGATCGAGCAGTATCGGATGAGCGAGAAAGGCCTGGTGGCCAACATGCTGTGTATCTACGATTCTGAATACGGCCGGCCCAACCGATCGTAGCCACTCGCCAGCTTGCCATCGTATTGAAATGGTCCTGCAGGTTCGAGCCGGCCGCCGGAATGTCGCCGACCACCTCGATGCCCAGTCGTGCAGATTGCTCGGCCGGACCCAGGCCAGAGGGCACCAGCAGTTGGGCGAGCCCTACATCCCGCCTGACGCCGTGATCTCCCGCCGCACCAGCGCCATGTGCCGCCCGACCGCAGTGCGGAACACGTCAGTCCCACGGTTTCCCGTCAGCAACACTTTGGTCGCATGCGTGCCGGGTGGATGCACAAGTTCGCCGGCGGGTTGGACAAATAGACCTTGGTTGCGGCCGCGGTTCGGTCTAACCGCCAATTAACCTAACGGACCCATTGGAGTGGGCCCCTGCGGGTGGACGGAATCAAGCGTCAGCTTTGACCGTCTGCTGAGCATGTTGATCCTCGAACTGCATCGGGCTGAGATAGCCGAGGGCCGAGTGCATCCATTTTGAGTTGTAAACCTCGTCGATGAAGCGGGGAAGATCGGCGGTGACATCCTCGAACGTCTCATAGGCGGCCAAGTAAACGGCTTCGACCTTGAGCGTTTTCATGAAGCTCTCCGCTTTGGCGTTGTCGTACGGATTGCCGTGGCGACTCATCGAGCCTTTCAGTCCATGGGTGGCAGCAGCTCGCGATATGCCTCCGAGGCGTATTGCGAGCCTCGGTCTGAGCGGTGAATGCAGCCCTTGCTGGGATTGCGGCCTCTGGTCGCCGCCTTCAGCGCGGCCACGGCGATGGGGGCGTCCATCGATCGGCTGATCGCGTAGCCGACCACCTTGCGTGACCAGGCATCCAGGATGGCTGCCAGATAGACGAAGCCACCAGGAATGGCGACATAGGTGAGGTCCGCCACCCAGAGCTGGTTCGGGCGATCGGGAACGAGCGTCTTGGCCAGATCGGGATAGATCGGCCCGGCATGGTCGCTGTCCGTGGTGACCACATAGCGCCGACGCCGCTTCGGCTGCAGGCTGTGCTCGCGCATCAGGCGGCGCAGCTTTTTGCTGTTCACCACCACACCCTGGTGGCGCAGCGCCGCTCCGACCCGCCTGTAGCCGTAGCACTCGAACTCGTCGCAGATCAGGACGATGCGGGCGACAAGCTCGTCCGCACCAACAGGAACGGGAGCCGCGTCGTAGAAGGTGGATCGCGCGAGGCCCATCAGCTCGCACCCTCTTTGGATGGAGATGGCACGGGGCCGGTGACGACGGAGGTGGTCGCGCTTCTCGGCCAGGGTGCGTGCTTCAAAGCCCCCTTTTAGCAGCTCGATCTCGAGCGCCTGGCGACCAACCATCCGTTCGAGAGCAGCGATCCTGGCCTCGTATTCCTGGATCAGGTCGGCCGCTTGTACATCCTCGTCCAGCGCCCCGGCCTCGAACTTGCCGACTCAGATCCGGATCAACTGTCGCGAAATGTCGTGGCGTTTGGAGAGCGCGTGCAAGGTCTCGCTGCCGATGAGCTCCTCCGCCACCTGCCGCTTGAACGCTACACTATGGGATCGGTGTCTCGTCATGGCTTCCATCCTCCGGAAGCCCAGCAAAGGGGGTCAATTCAAAACGTCTATCCTGTCCACCCGCAGGGGCGCACTCCAAATCCGGGGTCAGACTTGCGCGTCGATTGACAGGTTGCTTTCCAAGTAGTGTCTATATCTCGGCCAGACGGCCTGCCGCTGCCAGGCAACCAGTCGAACCGGCGCCCGTTACAATGAGGTCGTATGTCTCAGCCTTCGGCTGGTCATGCCCCACGATTGTTGGCGCCAGAATCGTCTAATCCGCGCTGGCGGGCAAATATCCCCGTATCTGTTTGGGGGTCGGCGGATCAAGCCGAGCAGTTCGCGTGCTGGATCTCGTGGTTGGTGCAATTGGGCGGGCGGTCCCGGGTTGTGTCATAGTAGCGCATGGCCGATCAGCTAACGCGAAGACAGCAAACCTTAGGCTGCTCGGCTACGAAAGGCTGCCATAGCACGACCAGACCCCTACCTCTCTGCCAGCGTCGTATCACGCACCAATCGAGCTTGCATGGCATCGGTTGTAATTTCACTTTAGCGTGGCCATTCGCCCATTCTGGAAACGTGGCGGATCTTTATCTGCTTGGCTTGGCGCGGTGACAATAATTCGTTATCCAGGCATTAGTTGATCAATCAATTACTACGCTTGGGAGTTCGTTTTTATTTCGTATAAACCCATGTGCGATACATCAAAATAGATTTTAATTCTTTGTACAGTGACATTCTTCAACTATATGTCATCCGCACTTTTCGCTTTGCAACCAAATTCACCTACAAAGATACTACTTGGGGTTGTTTGGAGGTTGACATGCGCATTCTCCTTGTTGAGAGGACACGAAACTCCGTCTCCTCATATCTTGATCATCAGCACTTTGTGCTTCTGTGCGCAGAAGATGCGGACGAAGCGATGTCCCTACTCCGCTATGATAGTTTTGATATAGTCGTCCTCAATATGGGCTTTCGCATCTATGACACATTCGGTCTAATCCGCCGGATGCGCGCTGCCAAAGACAATACTCCCATCCTCGCTCTGACCGGTGCCAAACCCCATGATCGAGTAAAGGCCCTTACCCTTGGGGCTGACGATGCGGCGTCGCTTCCGCTGGAGTACTGCGAGTTGCATGCTCGGCTGGCCAGTATCGTGCGTCGAAATCGAGGCTTCAGTCAGTCGATGCTGGAGGTCGGCAACTTGAGGTTGTGTCTGGCCACCCGCCGGACCCATTTTGGTAAGGCGGAAATCCACTTGACAGGCAGAGAAATGGATATTTTGGAAGTCTTGATGCTTCGCAGAGACTCAATCGTGACGAAGTCGACGCTGCTCGACCAACTTTACGGAGGCATCGATCAGCCGAATGCGAAGATTCTTGATGTCCTCGTCTGCAGACTTCGAAAGAAATTGGAGCAAGCTGGCGCAGAACATCTCATCCGTACCGTTTGGGGGCATGGTTATACTGTCGTAAGTCCAAGTCCCGAATGCACGGCAGGGGGGGATCAACTGGCGGCCTGAGTGCCGACGCGAAAGATTAGCATGCCATTGGCACCGTTTGATAAAATACTTCCAAATATGGATCGAGAACGGATCCGTGGCGGATGCAATCAACGGACGGGTCTGCCGCAGCGCTAGAGCTTTATAGGTTCAGGGTGGAGCGTATCCGGAGTTGCGGAGATAATTGGCACATTCCTGGGCAGTGAATTCGTCCAAGAGTGTTCCTATGGTTTTCCATGCCTGTTCGATGGATCGCGGGTCTGCTCTTCGTAGCAGGGCTTTTAGCTTGGCGAGCAGTTGTTCGATCGGGTTTAGGTCAGGACTGTAAGGCGGCAGGAAAAGCAAATGCGCTCCCGCCGCGCGGATAGCCCGGCGCACAGCTTTACCTTTGTGGCTGCCCAAGTTGTCGATGATGACGACAACGCCAGGCCGCAATGTCGGCAACAGGAACTGCGTGACATAGGCCAGGAAGCTGACCGCGTTGATCGGGCCATCGAGCACGCAGGGCGCGGTAATCCCATCGCAGCGCAGGGCTCTCAGGAAGGTCAGCGTCTTCCAGTGTCCATGAGGCACCTTCGCGACCAAGCGCTCACCCAAGGCACTGCGACCGTGCGTCCGCGTCATGTTGGTCTTCACCCAGGTTTCGTCGATGAAAACCAAGCGTTTCGGGTCAAGCTTGTCCTGATGCTTTTGCCAACTGCCCGTCTCCTTCAATCGCCGCGTCCAACGGATCGCCGTCGAGACGCTGACGTCAAAGCGCTCAGCCGCCGCCCGACAACTCAGACCAGACGCAACCGCCGCCACCACACGTTCGCGCAGGTCCAGAGAATACGGAGATCCCATTCATGCTGGCCTCCTTCATCCCAGCCAGCAGCTTGAATCTGAATAACCCCCGCGTCGAGAAATCAAAAGCGAGTCAACCTCAACCTATGACGATCTAGTCCTCGACCCATCACGTCCTGAACTGGATCGCAGACAACTGTATGCGGTACCGGGAGTAGCTGGCGCTTAGAGCGCCTTCGCAGGGCACCGACCGTCCGGGCGCGAGATATAGATGCGCAACCGTTCCCTTTTGTTCGATCGCGGCTGGGGAGCGGGTATCCATCAACTGCATGGAACCAATCCTAGCTTCAGAGTCCAGCTAGTGGCGCGATCAGTTCGGCCGGTATATGCCGATCCTAGCCAGCAACCTGCTTCTTCGAGACGCATCCGTGAACGCCGAATAGGTCGTTGTCCGCCGGTTGTCGGTAGGAACACCACGTTTGTGATGGATACGGGTTGGATCGTTCGGTAGCGGCACTCTGGATCGTGCCGCGTCTCCATTATACTAGACCGTTCGCCTTCACGACCTTCATTACGTCGTCCGCATGCCCCGTCACGCTGACTTTCCGCCATACCCGCAACACCTTACCGTTGCTGTCGATCAAGAAGGTGCTGCGTTCCATGCCCATGTACTTCCGGCCGTACATCGATTTTTCAACCCAGGTCCCATATTTCTCCGCCACCGCGTGGCTCTCGTCCGATGCAAGCGGAAATGTCAGCTTGTATTTTTCCGCAAATTTCTCGATTGGCTTCATCTTGTCTGGCGATACACCAATCACGTTGATCCCAGCCGAGGCGAAATTCGGAAGCGATTCCTGGAACGAGCAGGCTTCCTTAGTGCAGCCTGGTGTATCTGCTTTCGGATAAAAATATAGGATGAATGGTTTGCCCTCATAGTCTGCCAGAGAGACGGTCCGTCCCCCCGAAGCCGGCATAGAGAAATCCGGTGCCGCGTCGCCCTCCGTCACACTCATGCACTTGCCCCTTCTATGTAGTGCCTGAACAGGTAACGAACCTGCTGGGCCATCTCGTCCGATTTACGCAACAGCGACGAACTGTCAATTGTCTGGAAGCCTGCCTTGGCCGCCGCTTTTAACAACGGTTCGGCCGACGCCTGGGGCAGTGCATCCTTGCCCGTCTGCCCCACCGTCAGGCGCAGCACGCCCTGGACCGTGCGCCACAGCAGGTCGGCCCGGATCAGCGTCTCGGCATCCTGGCCGCACATCAGGCCGGCGTCTGCCAGACGCCGCAACGCCACCTTGCCTGCCTGGTCCGGGTGAAAAGCCGGTGCGCCGACATGGATCAATTGCAATACTTGGGCGATGAACTCGACGTCTACCATCCCGCCCTGTCTATGCTTCACGTCCCAGAGACCGTGCGGTCGCAACTCCTTCGCCATACGCGCCCGCATTGACGCTGCGTCCGCCCGCACCTGTGTCGCTTCCCGCGGCCGGCACAGTGCCTGCCTGATCGCTGCTTTCACCCGCGCCCGCAAAGCCGGCGGTCCAGCAACGACCCGGGCGCGCGTGAGTGCCATGCGCTCCCAGGTCCAGGCGTCGCCGTTTTGATGGTAGCGTTCGAACGCCGATAGCGACACCGCCAGCGGCCCCTTATTGCCGGATGGCCGCAGGCGCATGTCGAGGGCGTACATCGGTCCCTCAACCCCCGGCGCCGTCAGCGCGCCCACGCAGGCCTGCACTGCTCGAACGAACCACTGTCCCGGCGACATCGGCCGAGCGCCATCGCTCTCAGTCACGTCAGTCGGATGGTCGTAAATGAACATCAGGTCCAGGTCGGATCCGGCCATCATCTCCAGGCTGCCCGCCTTTCCCAGCACCACCACCGCCAACTCGCCACCCGGTACCCGGCCATGCCGACTCTCGAAATCCGCCAACACGCGGGGCAGCAGCACTCGCAGCGCACTATGCGCCAACGCCGACCGTTCCCGTCCCGCGGCATCCGCGTCCAGTTGCCCATCTAGCGTGGCGACTGAGATCAGGAAGTCGCGTTCCTTCACACGGCGGCGTACCTGCTGGATCACATCCTCCAGCCGAGGGGTGTCTCGAAGCAACCGCTGTATCATCCGCTGTGCGTCGTGCGCCGATTCGCCGGCGAGCATGCCTTCCAGCGCTGCGGGGTTTCGGACGAGGTGCTCAGACAAGATCGGCGCCGCGCCCAATACTTGCGCCACACGCTCCAGCAGCACAGGATTGCGGTGAAACAGCGACATCGGCTGCACGCCGGTCGGCAGGGCGCCGATGAAGCGGTCGAAGCGGCTGAACGCCTCGTCCGGTTGCGTTTGCCGAGCCAGTGTCGCCAGTACCTGCGGCACCATCAATGTCATGAGGTCCCGTGCTCGGCTGGACCGCAAGGCGCGCACATGGCCGGCCAACCAGCGCCGTACGGCGGCGACCACCCGGATGGGATCGGTGAAGCCCATCGCTTTCAGCGCTGCTACCGTCTCGATTGGTTCCGGATGATCCCCGCGGAAATCTAGCTCCGGTCCGTCCCCGGCTGATTCGGCCGTTTCCGGCACGCTTTCGAACACTTGGCGGTAATGGGCGCGGACGACGTCGATGTGGCGGATCAGTGCTCCTGCAAAGGCGGATGCATCGGAGAAGCCGAGGAATATGGCGACGGCGGCCAGCCCCTCTGGCGTGCCAGACAGTTCATGCGTCTGGCGGTCGTTGATCATTTGCAGGCGATGTTCGACCATGCGGAAGAAACGATAGGCGTTGATCAGTCGCGCGAAGGCGGACGCGTCCAAATGTCCGGTCTCCACCAAGCGCTCGCCAGCAGCCATTGTGGATTTCAAGCGTAAGGACGGGTCCCGGCCGCCCCAGACGATCTGCAGTGTCTGGATCAGGAACTCGATGTCTCTGATACCGCCTTCCCCCAGCTTGACGTTGTAGCCTAGCAGGCGCGAGACCGGATCGGTCTTGTCAGAGAGCGCGGTGTTACGGTGCGCGTTGATCCGCCGCTTCAGCGCGTGGATGTCGGCGACGGCCGCGAAATCTAGGCCGCGGCGCCAGACGAAGGGACGGATGGCAGCCAGGAACCGGTTGCCTAGCGCTAGGTCGCCGGCGACAGGACGCGCCTTAATCATTGCCGCACGTTCCCAGTTCTGGCCCATGCTCTCATAGTAGCTCAATGCGCCTAGGAAAGAGACGGCGGGCGGCGTGGCAGAGGGATCTGGGCGCAGCCTCAGATCGGTACGGAACACGTAGCCGTCGGCGTCGCGTGCATCCATCAGTCCGATCAAGTCGCGGGCGAGGCGGGCGGTTACGGAGCCGATGCCCTCAGTCTGGGCGAAAGGTGCCGCCGCGGCATCATAGATCAGGATCAGATCGATGTCAGAGGAGTAGTTCAACTCCCGTCCTCCGAGCTTACCCATGCCCAGGGCGACGAAACCGCTGTTCCGGTCGGGATGGTCGGGAGTGGTCAGCGCGATCGTGCCTTTGTCGTGCGCGGCGCGGAGCAGGTGACGCACGGCCAGACCAAGGGTCTTCTCGGCCAGGACGGTCAGCGTCTCGGTGACTTGCTCGATCGTCCAGAGGCCACCAATGTCGGCGAGTGCAATGGCCAAGGCGGCCTTGCGCTTCGCTTGGCGCAATAGCGCGGCGATGGCCGGGCGGGGCTGAGTAGTGGGTGTGGTGTCGAGGCCAGCGAGAATCGATCGGAGCGTCGCGTCCGGGCCGAGGTCCAGGAAGGTCCTCAAGGTCGCGAACTCCCGGATCGCCAATTCGGATAAGTAGGGGCTGTTGCCGCCGATGGCCCGGAGGAGGCGCAAGGCGCCAGGATCGCACAGAATGTCGACGGCACCGGTCCAGCGTTGGCTTACTCGCTCGACTGTGCGTTCGGCTGCGGCCAAATCATAAGGGATCGGCCAAGTGCCATATCGAGGATCGATATCCGACCCCGTCACGCTCGCATCAGCCCGCGCACATGCACGGCGGCCGCAGCGGCCAGCGCGTTGAGGTCGTACCCTCCCTCCAGTACCGACACGATCTTCCGGCCGCAAAGTGTGTCCGCGATCTGGACTAGCTCATTGGTGATCCAGGCGAAATCCGGATTCTCCAGCCGCAGGTCCGCCAGCGGGTCGGCGATGTGCGCGTCGAATCCGGCGGAAACGATCAGCAGCCCCGGCTTGAACGCCCGCAGCGCCGGCAAAATGATTTCCGACCAAGCCGCCCGGAATGCCGGACCACCGTCCCGGGGACGCAGGGGAGCGTTAACAATGTTGTCCGCGACCCCACGCTCCGAGGGGAAGCCGGTGCCGGGATAGCACGGGCTTTGGTGCGAGGACGCGTAGAACAGGTCCGGATCGGCTTCGAACATCGCTTGCGTGCCGTTGCCGTGGTGCACGTCGAAATCCACCACGGCGACCCGGCGCACGCCCCAGACTGTCCGAGCATGGAGGGCGGCGACGGCGGCGTTATTAAACAGGCAGAAACCCATCGGCCGGTTCGGTTCCGCGTGATGCCCTGGTGGCCTTACTGCTGCAAAGGCCGCGCGCGCCCAACCTTCCATCACGGCATCCACCGCAGTGCAGGCCGCACCGGCGGCACGTGCGGCGGCCTCAGCGCTGCCATAGCTCATGAGCGTGTCACCATCCAGTTGCACTGGCTCGCCTAAGTCGGGTTGGATCGCGAGGATCGTCTCCACATAGGCCCGCGGATGCACACGGCTGAGTTGCTCAACCGTCGCCATCGGGGCCTGTTCGCGCAGCAGGTCGCTGAATTCCGGCGCCTCCAGAGCAGCCAGCACCGCTCGCAGACGTTCGGGGGTCTCCGGGTGGTAGGGGCCGGTGTCATGTTCTAGGCAGGCGGGATGCGTGATCAGGACTGTCGTCACGTCAACGGCCTTTCGGTTCGGGGGCGTCCGCCCGCCGGCGGATCAGAAAGCTGAATACGCCTGCTTCCTCGCTCCATGCCAGCAAAGCATGACCCGTCTCTCGGCAGAACGCCTGGAAATCGGCTACGGACGCGCGGTCGGTCGCCAGCACTCGCAATCGTTCTCCCGCCGCCATGCTGCGCAACGTCCGGTTCGCCCGCAGTACAGGCAATGGGCAGCTCATGCCTTTCACGTCCAGCAAGGTCTCGCTCATCCCCGCAACATGCGCAGACAGATCAATCGCGGCAAGACGGCTTGAGGGAATGGCGTCAGTTTGGGATGCTATGCCGTCATGACCCAGCATCGCATCGGCATCGATCTCGGCGGCACTAAGATCGAGATCATCGCCCTCGACCCTGGTGGCGTCGAGTTGCTGCGTCGCCGCATTCCCACACCACTCGGCTATGACGAAACGGTCCGGGGTATCAAGGCGCTGGTCGAAACGGCGGAGGCGCAGGTCGGCGCAGGCGCGAGCGTGGGAATTGGTATCCCCGGCGTCATCAGTCCGACCACCGGTCTGGTAAAGAATGCCAATTCCATCGCCCTGAACGGCCATCGCTTCGATCACGACATCAGCCGGGCGCTGAACCGTGAGGTCCGGGTCGACAACGACGCCAACTGCTTCGCGTTGAGCGAGGCGGTGGACGGTGCCGGCGCCGGGTTCGGCTTGGTATTCGGCGCCATCTTGGGCACTGGCTGCGGCGGCGGCATCGTCGTCGACAGGAAGATGATTCGTGGTCTGCACAGCGTCACCGGCGAGTGGGGGCACACGCCGTTGCCCTGGCCCTCGGGTCTGGAGATACCCGGTCCGCTCTGTTGGTGCGGCAAGTATGGCTGCTTGGAGGCCTATGTCGCCGGCCCCTCGCTTGCCCGCGACTGCGACGGTCCCGGCGCGCATGATGCGAGCAGCCTGCCCGCCCGAGCGGCAGGGGGTGAGAAGTCCGCAGAGCTGGCGTTGGAACGACATGCAGATCGACTGGCGCGCGGGCTGGCGGCGGTGATCAATATTCTCGATCCCGACGTGATCGTGCTAGGCGGTGGACTGTCGAACATGGACCACTTGTATGTCGAACTGCCTCGGCTGATCCCGGGTTACGCTTTTAGTGACACCATCCACACACCGATCCGACGCAACAAGCACGGCGATTCATCTGGCGTGCGCGGCGCGGCTTGGCTGTGGCCGGCGCAAGGGTCCTGAGCGGATGCTTGGCCTCTGCCGCGATTGCTGTCGCGTCGCGGAGGCCATGGGGCCGCGTTGCCCGGATTGTGGCGGCACGCGGCTGGTGCATCACCGTTCACTGACACGACTAACCATTGCGCACATAGACTGTGATGCCTTTTATGCCAGCATTGAGAAGCGTGACCGGCCGGAATTGCAGTCGAAACCGGTGATCGTTGGCGGGGGAGTTCGCGGCGTGGTCTCGGCAGCCTGTTATGTAGCGCGCATCTACGGCGTGCGCAGCGCGATGCCGATGTTTAAGGCACTGAAGGCCTGCCCCGACGCGGTCGTGATCAAGCCGGATTTCACCAAATACCTTGCAGCGTCGCGCCAGATTCGTGCCCTGATGCAGGAATTAACCCCACTGGTGCAGCCGCTGTCGATCGACGAAGCGGTACTGGACTTGGCGGGCACCGAGGCTCTGCACGGTGCGCCGCCTGCTGCCATGCTAGCGCGGTTCGCTCTGGACGTCGAGCGGCGGGTCGGTGTTACGGTCTCTATCGGTTTGGCCGCCAACCGGTTGATGGGCAAGGTTGCCGCCGGGCGTGAGAAGCCTCGCGGCTTCACCGTCATAGACGCCGAGGAGGCGCCGGTACTGCTCGCCCCCGAACCGGTCCGGCTGTTGCCCGGCATCGGCGTAGCCTTCGCGAAGCGGCTGGAGGTGTTGGGCATAACACGCCTGGGTCAATTGCAAGCCCTGTCCGAAATGGATGCGCTGCGGAAGCTGGGCGACGACGGTCTGTCGGCGGTACGCCGTGCGCGCGGTGAAGACCCCCGGCCCATCGATCCGGCGCAAGGCACAAAGTCGATCAGCGCTGAGACGACGTTCGATCAGGATCTGACAGATGCCCGTGACCTGGAGCGGCACCTCTTCCGGCTCTGCGAGAAACTGGCAAAACGACTGAAAGCCCAGGGATTCGCTGCTGCCGGCGTCGTGCTGAAGCTGAAAACAGCCACTTTTGTCACCCTCACCCGTACATCCCGCCTGCCAAGCCCGACCGCGCTGCCGGACCGGTTGTTCGTGGAGGCGCGGAGTATGTTGACCAAGGAAGCGACCGGCGCCGCGTTCCGGCTGATTGGGATTGGAGCACAGCCGTTAGCGCCCGGGGAGACGGCCGATCTGGGAGACTTGGCGGATCGGGCGGCACCGCGACTAGCAGCGGCTCAGGCGGCGATCGACACTCTGCGTGGCCGGTTCGGGGACACCGTGATCAAGCGAGGGCGGTTGTTGGGCTAGCAGGATGCCAGGATCGGGAGGAGAGGGCGCGCAGCCTTCACCATCGTGACAGTCGGAATAGACGATGCGCCTCACGAGCGTCACGACGTCGTATCCGACCATGTATTAGACAGCGATATAGAGCGGATCGTCGGATGGGCAGACGAGGACAAACGCTTCCCATGCAGCACTTGCCGATCCCGCCCAGATCTCCGCGACGCAGCGTGGATTTCGAGTAAACCGTTGCTGCCTCCAGATGCAGGGTGCCTTGATCGTCTATCATGGTGCTAAGGGGACTGGCCGGCTGACCGATATCGTACGTGCAGACAACAGGCGAGGGCCTGTTTGCTGGAGGGCGGTGTGGCGATGTCTTTCACCCTTACTGCCTTGCTCATCGCAACGATGGGGTTCGCGATCGGACGACACGGCGATTTATTTAGGACGTTATCGCCTGTCCTGCCGGTGCTGTTGGACCTTGCGCTCGTCAGCTTGGCGTTCCAGGTTTGGCTGGGTGTCGTTATGGATGGCCTCAGCAGCACTGGCGATCGGTTAATCCGGCGCCTGGTGTTTGCCCTACGAGGACCAGACAATTCATCGTCGGCGTCCTGCTCGGCCTGATCTAGCGTCCCTGCGTCGATCAGACACCGGGCGTAGTGTGGATGGTGGCTATGCAGGGTAAGGATCTGAGCAGCGTCGCGATGGTGATCTTCGTGTTCGGCGTTGGCACCAGCTTGCCGACGTTGGCAGTGCTGCGTTGGCGTCAGCGCGCCGATCCGGCTTGTGACTTGTCACCTTTCCATATCTGCGTGTGTGAATGCGCGTAGTGCGACGCTATTGCGCCGATTGGCAAATGCGTCTATCGCGGGCGCGCGACAGCCTTACAGGGAGGGAATATGGCCCTACAGGGAGGGAATATGGCACTGAAAATCTATGGCGTCCTGAGGTCTCGCGCGACGCGGCCCATCTGGATGGCGAAAGAGCTTGGTCTTTCGTTCGAGCACGTGCCGGTCATCCAGTCCTACCGCCTCCCCAACCCCAATGCCGCCGATGCGCCGTTGAACACGACTAGCCCGTCGTTCCGCGCGATCAACCCGAACGGACAGGTGCCGAGTATCGACGATGACGGTTTCGTACTAAACGAATCTTTTGCTATTACCCTCTATCTTGCCCGCAAATACGGAGGCCCTCTCACTCCCAAAGATGCTCGGGAGGACGGGTTGATGACGATGTGGACACTGTGGGCAGCGACTGAAGTGGAAGCATGTGCTCTGCGGGCGATGCAGAACAGTGCTACTGTCAAAACAAGGGATGAGGCGGTTTACGACACAGCTGGTACCGCGCTGAAGCCGAAATTCGCCGTACTGGACAAGGCCCTGAAGGAAGGGGGTGGGTTCCTGGTGGGCGAGCGTTTCACAGTCGCCGACCTGAATGTTGCAGAAGTGGTACGCTATGGTCAGGCGGCGTTGGAGCTGTTCGCCGACGCGCCGAATGTGCAGGCCTGGATCACCGCGTGCCAGTCGCGGCCTGCATTCAAGTCCATGATGGCGGAACGCAACAATGAGCCGGCTTAAACGTTATCGGACCCGCCACGCGTCAGATGACGTTATCAACATCGTCGGCCATCAGCACAACCCCGCCGGCTCGATCGTGACCCTCATCGGGCGCCCATAGGTATCTCGCTCATCCGGTAATAGGAAGCCCGGCGCGGCGCGTCAGACGGATGCCCATCCGCGAACGGAGTGAAACCTGGCATATAGGGGAATGCGACATGGCCACCAATGCTGCCAACATAGAACGTCCCGCCGATAAGTGCCATGGCGAAAGGTTGTGTGGGATTGTCAAGGAAATCTCACGGATTTCGGCAGCACCGTCACCATCACCATCACCATCACCATCACCGTCAGCATCGCGTAGCAGGGAGATGTGGTTAGCGCTGACACCCATCGTCGCAACCCGTAACGAGATCGTTACCATCTCACAATCGGATAACCGCGGAGCTGGGGTACGCTACTTCGCGGCATCGCAACAGGCGTCGGGGCTGAATAGTTTCCACCGCCAGCTGACGCTGGTCGCCGATGGATGTGGTGCGGGCCGGCATCGTGGGCCGGGCGGTGGCTATCACCGTTTCGACTATGGCCCTGACCTAGCTTGGGCCTATCGTGGCGGGTATCTTCACGGTGCGCATCGCGGTAGCCGCAGGGTGGGGTGCCAGACCGCTGGGGTGGACGCTGGGTCTGGGTACCGAATTGCTGAGCCAGACGTCAGGATGCGGGTTGGTCGTATCCGACATCCGTACGCGAAGCCGCCGTGGGGCCCTACATGCCGGCGCGTACCAAGGGGTTGTCGCATGGGGGAGTCTGTCATTGATACCGTCTATCGCCGCGAGAGGCGCCGTGTCTTCTCGACGCTTGTGCGCCTGCTCGGCAGTTTCGCCAGATGGCCCCGCTGAAATCCTGGAGGATGATCAGCTCCGCCTGATCTTTACCTGCTGCCATCCCAGCCTCTCGGAGGAGGCCCGGATCGTCCTGACCCTCCGTGAGGTCTGCGGCATCCCGACCGAGGCGATTGCGCGCGCGGTGCCAAGGCCGACAGCACTGGCGCAACGGATCGTGCGCGCTAAGGCGAAGATCCGGGATGCATGCATTCCTTACCGAGTGCCGGAAGAGCACGAGCTGCCAGAACGCCTGACCTCCGTGTTGCGAGTCATTTTACCTGATCTTCAACGAAGGTTATTCGCCGTCGGCCGGCGATAAGGTGACGAACGCGGAGCTTTCACAGGAGGCTGTCCGGCTCGCACGACCGCTCATGAGTCTGCTGCCTGTGCCCGAGGTTACTGGGCTACTCGCCCTCCTGCTACTGCAGGAATCGCGCCTAGCGGCGCGGGAGACCCAGGACGGGGAACTCATTCTTCTCGGCCAGCAAGATCGCGGGTTGTGGGACAAGGCCTTGATCCAAGAGGGACAGGCGCTGGTCGAGACCGCCCTTCTTTCTGGGCGATTCGGTGCTTATGCACTTCAGGCGGCCATCGCAGCGGTTCATTCTAATGCAGCCAGTCTGGACGAGACTGACTGGCCGCAAATCATCGGATTGTATAACGCCCTGCTGCGCTTGGAGTGGTCGCCCTGAACAGGGCCGTCGCGATCTCCATGTGCGACGGCCCCGCGGCTGGCCTAGCCCTTGTTGAGGATCTGTTCGGGCAACCCGGACTGGCGGATTATGCGCCGGCCTATGCGGCGCTAGCGGAGCTGTACCGCCGCCTGGGGAGAGTCGCAGACGCGCGTGGGGCTTTCGCGACAGCGTTGCGTCTTACGAAGCAAGAGGCGACGCAGCGGCATCTGCGTCGCCAGTTCGACGCGTTGGCGGGCGGTTAGCTTTGGCAGTTTTTTCCGAACCTTTGTCGAATCTGCCTAGCTTCATTCGACCAGGGAGTGTGACGGCTGCACGAAGCCGTGCAGTCACTGAAAGGAGCAAAGGATGAGCAAGCTCATCTTCACCATCCTGTCCGTGCAGGACCTCGATTGCTCAAAGCGGTTCTGTGAGCCCGTCGGCACTACCGTGAATCCCGCTTTCAGCGACCATACCGCAGCCTGCATAGGCCTCCGACGCCTTCCTGATCATGCTGCTGATACACAATAGATGACGTCAGTTTTCGCGGAAGTCGATCATGGACGCGCACACCCAAGCCCAGTTGCGGCTATAACCGCCAAGGTGGAAAAGGCTGCGGCGGGCGGCCAGGCCGATCCGACCCCGGTCCAAGGTTTCGGTTTCTATAGCCGCAGCTATGAGGATCCGGACATCACACCTGAGAAGTGACGTGGATGGACCCGAACGCCGCGCTTCCACATGCTTGACCCCAATCCAACAGGAGACAGTTATGTTGCAGCCAATCCCCTACCTCGCCTTCAACGGCAACTGTGCCGAGGCCATGCGTTTCTACGCCAGGATACTTGGCGGCGCGCTTGGCATGATGACCAACCGCCAATCTCCTTTCGCAGCGCAGTGTCCACCAGAGCATCTGGACCGGATCATCCATGCAAGGCTCGAACTCGACGGTGGGGCGTTCCTTTATGCCGGCGACTGTCCCGCCAGCATGCCCTACCAGGGGATGCACGGCGTGTCGCTCGCGTTGAACTACGACAGCGTCGAAAAGGCAAAAGAGGTATTTGATGCGCTTGCCGAGGGTGGCACCGTGACGATGCCGATGAACGAAGCGTTCTGGGCCAAGAGATTCGGTATGGTCACCGACAGATTCGGATGCCACTGGCTCGTCAATGGCGAAATGATCCATGTGGATCTGGCGGGCTGAAACTTGGATAAACTCTGGAGGGACGCTCTGAACCGCGGGGCGCCCGATCAGTGGAAGGCGTGACGGACATGAAGTATCTCTGCCTGGTTTACCTCGATCACGAACATTAGAGCGCGTGCCCAGACAGCGAGTGCTACGGCTTTGCTGGCGAGCTTGCTCGTACTGGCCGCCTGTTGGCAGCCGAACCGCTGCATCCGTGCCATACCGCAACGACGGTGTATCCGTAACAGACGGGCGTTACTTTACGATGGTCCGTTCGCCGAAACCAAGGAATTGCTTGCGGGATTTTACCTGGTCGACGCCAAGGACTTGAACGAGGCACTGAAGATCGCCGCGGAGATTCCCCCCCACGAAGCACGGAAGCATCGAGGTCCGTCCAGTGCGAGACCTCGATGTTCCGGGGTATCGATCGCCGGACGGCACCGTCAGTTTTCCCCCCGCAGCGCCTTGAACCGGCCGATCAGGCCCGTGGTCGACCCGTCATGGAGGCCCGCTTCGGCGCCTGGCGACAGCTCTGGTAGGATACCGGTGGCAAGCTGCTTGCCCAGTTCTACGCCCCACTGATCGAAGCTATCGATACCCCAGAGACAGCCCTGTACCGCCACCTTGTGCTCATACAGTGCGATCAGGCGGCCCAAGGCGAAGGGCGTCAGGCGGTCGAACAGGATCGTATTGGACGGACGCTCGCCCACCGCGACGCGGTGCGGAGCGATGGTGTCGATCTCGGCGTCCGACACTCCCTTTGCTTTCATCTCTGCACGGATCGCCCCCTGCTGGCGACCAAGCATCAGCGCTTCGGCTTGGGCGAAAGCGTTGGCGGCAAGGGCGCGATGGGCCTCAGGGCGATTGTGATCGGCATTGGCCGCAAGGATGAAGTCGACCGGCACCTTACGGGTGCCCTGATGCACCAATTGCATAAAGCTGTGCTGGGCGTTCGTGCCGGGCTCGCCGAACAGCACGGGGCAGGTGTCCCATTCGGTCGAAGCGCCGGCCAGGATGACGTGTTTGCCGTTAGACTCCATCTCCACCTGCTGCAGGTGCGCGGGCAGGCGGCGCAGGCGGTCGTCATAGGCCAAGATGCAGAGGGACCCGCATCCCAGGGCGTTGGTGTTCCAGATGCCAGCCAAACCCAGCAATACTGGCAGGTTCTGGCGCAGCGGCGTGTCGCGGAAGTGCTGGTCCATCGCCCAGGCGCCGTCGAGCATCTGCTGAAACTTCTCCCAGCCTACAGTCATCGGGATGACCAGCCCGACTGGTGACCACAATGAGTAGCGTCCGCCCACCCAATCCTGGAAAGCGAAGACCCGTTCAGGGTTCATGCCGAACGCCTTGACCGCCGGCATGTTGGTGGACAGCGCGGCGAAATGTGACGCCACCGCCGCATCCCCCAACTTCCCCGTCACCCAGGTCCGAGCGGCGGCGGCATTCATGGACGTTTCGAGCGTGGTGAACGTCTTGGAGGCGACAAGAACGACAGTACGCGCGGGATCGAGCCCGTTCGTCACGTCCTGGAATCCGTGCCCGTCCACGTTTGAGATGAAATGTGCGTTCAGCCTTTGGTCGGTGCGGCCGATCGTCAGGGCCTCGGTCGCGACGCGGGGACCCAGATCCGACCCTCCGATGCCGATCGTGAGGACATCGGTGAATGTTTCGCCGGTCGCGCCCCTGATCTCGCCCATGTGCACGGCGGTGACGAAGGCCTTCATCTTATCGCGTTCGGCAGCGGCTATGCGCGCGGCGTCTTCGGTGCCGCGGGGCATGATGGCCTTCAGGCCGGAATCGGCTGGTGCGCGCAGGGCCATGTGCATGGCGGCGCGGTGTTCGGTCTGATTCACGGGTTCGCCGGCGAACAAGCGACGGCGGAAATCTTCCAACTTCGCGGTCTCGGCCAGTGCAAACAAGGCATCGAGCGCCGTGTCGTCGATCGACGTTTTGGAGTAGTCCAATGTCAAGTCCTGGAACGACGCCGAATAGCGTTCAGCGCGCTTGGGATCGGCGGCGAACAAGGGCGTGATTTTATCCCCGTCCGGCCGCTGAGCCAGCTGGCGGAGACGGGCAAATCCGGCCTTTCGGTCCGGAAACGGAACGGGCTGGGTCATCCCATGACTATAGGGCGGCGGAGCGTGGCAGGCGATAGTATGACCCGGTGCATCGTCCGTCCGGTTCGGCTATAGTCGCCGAAAACCAGGGAGATCCGGCCATGAAGCCCCAGTTCCAACTTGGAAAAATCGGCCATGTTGCGTTGTACGTCGCGGATGTGCAGGCGTCCAAGCGGTTTTACACCGAGGTACTGGGCTTCGAGGTTTCGGATGAAATGCCGGATCCCATGGTACCGGGCGGCGCCGTGTTCCTGCGCTGCAACCCAGATCACCATGGCATAGCGCTATTCCGCGCCGGGAGTTCGAACCCAGCGGATGCCGGCCTTAATCATATCGCGTTCGAGGTTCCTACGCTCGATGACGTTTTCCGTGCACGGGCGCATCTGCGCCGGCACAATGTGCCGATCGATTTCGAGGGTCGGCGACGGGCAGGGGTGCAGATCGCCGTGGAGTTCCGCGATCCAGATAACCATCGGCTGGAGATCTATTGGGGTATCGACCAGATCCAGCCGGGTGAGGCGTCGCGACCCGCTGATCAATGGAAAGGCGTAAAGAGCCTGGAGGCGGCGATCGCCGACCCCGTGGTCGGCCAAGATACACGATTGCAGGATCCAAGCGTATTGCACGCTTGAAACTGGCTTTCGAACGTTCGTGCTTTGCTCCAGTCCAGTTCGTCATGATATCGTTGAGCGATGGGATACTGGGGTAAGATCATCGGCGGAACGGCGGGATTTTTCGTCGGTGGTCCGTACGGGGCTGTGATCGGCGCGGCCTTGGGCCATGCCGCAGATTCCGGCAACGTGAACGTCTTGCGTCGGTCGATCCCGTCGTCCGGCTTCAGCGCGGCCCGCGTGGCAGGCATGTTTGGGCGGCGGGACGAGGTCTTCGCGGTCTCTGTCACCGTCCTTGCCGCCAAGCTGGCGAAATGCGACGGGCCGGTGAAGCGAGCGGAGATCGACGCATTCAAGCGGCAGTTCCGCGTACCTCCGGCTTCGGCCCAGGGGATCGGACGGTTGTTCGATCAGGCGCGCGACAGCGGCGACAATTTCGAGACCTATGCTGCGCAACTCGCCGAGAGCTTCGACGACAATCGCGGTGTCCTGGAGCAGGTGCTGAACGCGCTGTTCATCATCGCTCGGTCGGACGGCCCGCTGAATATCCGGGAGCAGGACTATCTGCGCCGCGTCCATCATCGCTTCGGATTGGACCAGGTGGCATGGGATCGGGCGTTCGGGACGTCCTCGCCACCCGCGCACGCGGTGCAGGCGGCCGATGCATACCATGAACTGGGGATGCCGCGCAGCGCAAGCGGGGAGGAATTGCGCGCGGCCTGGAAGCGGCTGATGCGGGAGAATCACCCCGACTCCTTGGCTGCCCGGGGAGTGCCCCCGGAGTTCATTGCGCGCGCCAGCGAGAAAGTGGCGCGGATCAACGCCGCCTGGGATCGCATCAAGCGGGAGCGGGGGCTTTGAACGAACGGGGGCCGTCGTCGTTTCCACGGCTGGTTGGGATGCCGGTGGGGGTCAAGGTGCATCCCGTGTCGGACCGGCCATCCTTGCCGGTCGTCGATCTGCCCAGTCCAAACCACGACGAGCGTAACGGTGTGCCTGTGGACATGCTGATCTTGCACTATACCGGCATGAAATCAGCGCAAGATGCGTTGGACCGGTTGCGTGATCCGGCGGCCCAGGTGTCCTCGCATTACGTCGTAGATGAGGATGGGACGGTGTTCCGACTGGTGCCGGAGGAACGGCGGGCTTGGCACGCCGGCGTTTCCTACTGGCGTGGACATACTGCGTTGAACGGACGTTCGATCGGGATCGAGATCGTCAATCCCGGACATGAGTGGGGATATCGGGATTTCCCGGTACTTCAGATGGCGGCGGTGTGTGATCTGTGCCTAGGAGTGCTGGCGCGCCACCCGATCCCGGCGCGGAATGTGGTCGCCCACAGTGACGTGGCCCCAGACCGGAAGGAGGATCCGGGCGAACTGTTCGACTGGCAGGGACTGGCGGAGAACGGTGTCGGGCTGTGGCCGGAGGAATCTCCCGCTATGGGCATTCGTGGCGCGGTGCGAGACGCAGAATCGCTGCGGCCGGTACGGGCGGCGTTGCGGGAAATCGGATATCAGGCGGCGGCGGAAGGCGCCCTGGACCCGGCTTTATCGTTGGTGCTGCGGGCATTTCAGCGGCATTGGCGGCCGGAGGCAGTGACCGGGCAGGCGGACGATGGGACGCTGGTCCGCCTGCTAGATGTGCAGAAGTTGATACGAAGTGGTTGACGGGTGCAGGGGAGGGGCGTAGATGCCGCCGTCCACCCGGATGGCGGCGTAGCTCAGCGGTAGAGCAGGGGAATCATAATCCCTTGGTCGGCGGTTCAAATCCGTCCGCCGCTACCATCCGAAAAGCCAGTTATATCAACTGATTAGGGCCGCCGAGAGGTGGCCCTTTTGCTGCAAACCTTGTTGCAGTGTGTCGCAAGGAAAACCGAGGAATATCAATGGCTCGCAACGTGTAGCGGCAAGTCCATGCGACATGGGTGCGACACGGCCACGCATCGCAAGCCGGATTCCGCCCACACCACTTTAGAAAACGAAAATGTATCAAATGACGACGCGATTCTAGTTATTGACTCGAATCGCGTTTATCCCCCTTTATTCGCAAGGTGCCGCTACCAGTCCAACTTACTCCGAGTCGCTTGCAATGCACCTTTGAGGCGGGCGCATGGGGCGATCCGGAGCAGGTGGCTCTATCCACCCGGAGTTGGTGCGATGCACGCAACTACGAAGCCAAAGGACGTTCACGTATGCCAGTACGTGCGCGTCCGGTTTGGTCGTGTGGAGTCAGTGCGCGAGCATTGGCGCTCACGGCCACGGCAGCTCGAACTGCCGTTCTAGTGTGATGTGAATCGGAAGAGGTGGCGGCACCACCCCTCGCCCTCTAGAGAATCGATGGATGCCCGCTTGTCAAGTGGTGCTTTTGGGGGGACTCAGATCTGAGGAACCGCAGGAATTCCTGCAGTTCAGTCGCCAGACCGCCTACAGCAGCCCCGCCACCCGCGGTGCCATCCGCCGCCTTCGATTTTGATACGCCCGGAACTCGGCCTCGCGCTCATCCCGTGCCAGTCGCCCAGTCGTAAGGTCCGAGTGACACGGCCGGCAAATCAGCCACGTGTGCTCCAGATCGGGCTTCGACGCCGCATAGAAGTGGTCGAACTCCGCCCCCTCGGCCTTGCGACCATCGGCCCCGACGACCTCCCTGGATCCACAGCATGGACAGCGGCCGCCCAGCGCAGCGATGGCCGCGACGTGCTGGCGCTTCACCGCCTCCTTGATCTCCCGGCGCTGCCTGGCGATGTGCTGCTTCAGGACCGCGACGTCCCGGGCCACGGCCTCGACCTGCTGTGAGACGCGCAGGATCGCCGACAGGAAGCGGTCGTCGGGGGTGGGTGCCTCGAAACTTAACCGAGGCTGGGAAGCCATAGGGGTCTCTCCTTCAAGCAGAGCAAAGGGCGGCTAGGCCGAAGCCTGCCGCCCAGGGGGTAGAGAAATCGCGCGCCTCGGCGTTATCGCTCTGCGTCACGATCGGGATGGTTCCGCCAGAATGCGAGGGCGAACCTCCGAAGAGCGGCGACCTCGTCCGGAGTCAGGCGGACTTCCTCAGTCTCAGGACTGCACCCGGTGGATGGTGGGTCGGGATCGCGTGGGGCGGTGCTACGGAAGGCGATGATCTCTGCTGTCATGACGGGGCCTCCAGCGGCGCCGCGTGATCCGCCGCCGCTCCAGTTTCTCCTCCCCACCCCGTTTCCGCCGGCGGTGCATGGGCATCCAGGTAGCGAGCAAGGTCTGTTTCGCCGATCTGGTTCAGATCCAGCCTGGTCTCCGCCACCAGCGCACGAACGATGCCGCCCAGCGAGAGTTGCACCTTCCGAAGGTCTCTCTTGAGGTAGAAGGCGTCATCCTCATCGAGCATCCGGCCTATGCCATAAAACAGCACTGCGCCCTGGATTGCAGCTTCTGTCAGGCTGGTTGGTGAGGACGCGATGATCAGATCCTCCAAGGCGCAGCACTCGTCCAGCAGACGGGAAGCGGCCTGCTTGGCGGGTGTGCTCTTCAACACGAGCTGATCGACGTTGTTTTCCAGACGATAGCGTTCGACCGCGGCTGCATTCAGGCGCAGAGCGGCCTTGCGAATCGGTATGGCGGGATAGGGCGCGCTCATGCCTGCACCTGTGCCATCTGCGCCAGTACGGCGCGGGCCAAATCCTCGCCGGAGTGCTGACTGTCCGCGACCAACTCCAATGCCTCCAGGGCGCTTCTGGCCTTGGCTTTGAGGCCCTGATGGGATGTCGCAGGGATGTCGATCATCTCACGCATGCAGTCCCACCAGTCGGCGTTGGCGGCCTCGCCTTCCTCGGAATCTATTTCGCCGGCATTCCAGGCGTGGATCCGTCCTGTCAAATGGTGGAACTCATCCGCCAGCGCGAGAAGCTCGGCATCTGTCGCGGATGAAGCTGGCAGTGCCTCGGCAGTTGCAGGTCCAGCCACCGCCGGCCCAGTGAGGCCAGCGGTCAGGGCGGCGAGGCTGAACCGCATGGCGAAGCGGCGGGTGGGTGGACTATGGTCGTGTTTACCCTGAAGCATGGTGTGATCCCCGTGTTGATGGTTAGGCCGGGTGAGGGAGCTTCCACCTTCCCGCCCGGCCGCTCACATGATTGGAATGCAATCACCTGATTATCAAGACACCATCATTCGATTGCGTCAACATCGAATGAGCGTAGAATCATCACATGATCGATTCTCGTCAGTGCAAAATGGCTCGGGTAGCGCTTGGTTGGAGCGCCGCAAAGTTGGCTGGAGCCGCGAAGGTCGGGGTAGCCACCGTCAACCGGTTTGAGTCCGGAGCGGCAACACCGATCCCTGCCACTCTGGCAGCGATTGAGCGCGCCCTCGAAGCCGCCGGGGTCGAGTTCATCCCGGAGAACGGCGGCGGGGCTGGCGTGCGGTTGAGGAAGGCTTCTTGACACGAATCGGCCCCCAATCACATGTCTGAGCGTTGGAGCTGTAGGATGGGGTTAAATGCCAGCCCGGATCGTGGAGGACTTTCCTCGCCCGGATAGCGTGGATAAGAAATACACGAATCGTCATTTCATTGACGAACGAATGGATAAGGCTGTCTTTTCTGCATTCACCTTTGAGTTCTGTACATTTGAGAAAATTGGACTGAGAGATGCCGAGTTCGTGCATTGTGAGTTTAAGCATTGTGAGTTTATCGACTGCTATCTAGTGGGAGGAACCTATCGACATTGCAATTTTCATGGTTCTGTATTCCGAGAATGCCAGTTCTCCTGGGCTAGTTTTCCAGATACACAAATCAACTACACGCGCTTCTTTGGAGGCGCACCGGTTCTTATTCAGGTCGCTGACCAAAAGCCGCGCGATCCGCAGAATGCGGCGAAATTCTTCCGAAATCTTGCAGTCGAGCACCAAACTATTGGAAATTGGCAAGAAGTAGATCGTCTAATAAAGCAGAGCTATAAGGAGCGAGAGCGACACTTCTGGTATGCATTCATTGGACAAGATGATCACTACCGAAAGCATTATGATGGCTCAAAAAGAGTGCGATATGGGTTTCGCTGGATTGCTTCTAAAATCAACGGCATGGTGTGGGGATATGGTGTGTCTTGGGCATCGTTCGCACGTAGCCTAGCCATATTTGGCCTAATAATATTACCGTTGGTAAATGCTTTAACTGGATCATTGAGAGATCAATCTAAATACTTCTGGACGCAGCAGCCGGTTGGAGATGTCCTTCGTTATCTGAAAATGCTATATAAAACCTCGGCTGAGGCATTTCTACCGTTCATTCCAACCAATCTACTCTCTCCTAGCTCTGACTTAATTTTACCTCCCTTCATGGTCATTTCTGAAGCTCTTTTGGGCACGATATTTATCGCACTGTTTGCATCGCTTTTGTTCCGAGCCTCCTCAAAGGGCACATAGTTATGCCTTGACATGCATGTGCCACGTCAGTAACCTATAAAAGTTTCACCAAATCTGGCGGAATCATTGTTTGGATTGGTGATTGCACGAATTTTACCATTAATTCCGTATCTTGACGGTTTCACACCGCCAACTGTGAGACCGTGACCGAGGCATTGCCGCCCGTGCGGTTCTCGATTTTGATCGTCACTGACCGGTCCTTGAACTGGCTGGCATACTGACTGCCCGCGCCGCCCAGCACGCTGCCGATGTAGCGCTGCGTCTCCTGAGGCAGATGGGCACGCCAGTTCTGGCCATAGGTCGCCAGGTCGTTCATCACGTTGCCGGGTCCCCAGTTATAGGCCGCCACCGCCTGCTCGATGTTGCCGTTGAAGCGGCTGAGCAGGTCGCGGAAGTAGCGACCGGCCGCGGCGCGGGATTGCACGGGGTCGAAGACGCTGCCGTGTCCGTATTGCGCCCAGGTGCTGTCCATGAACTGGAACAGGCCCTTGGCGCCCGCAGGGGACACCGCATTGGGATTGTTGTGGGACTCGACCCAGGCCACCCGATCGAGCAGGCCTGCGGGGAGGCCACCGCTACCGCCGGTCCGGAAGGTCGCCGGCATGAACAGACTTCGGCCCGGACGATAGGCGCCGGGCGTCACGTAGTTCCAGGCGCCGGATCCAGATCCCGACCGACCGGGCGAAGGGCTGTCCGAGGACGCGCCGGACTTCCACCCGAAATACTCGTCGAGCGCTCGAAACCAAGGGTGCCGTTTGTCGAATTCGTCGGCCCAGTGCGATAGCTTGGAACCGCCCCAACCGGCGCCGGCCCCGAGTGCCGCGCCAAATGGACCGCCGAGAATCCAGCCCAGCACACCGCCACCCGCCTCATTCTCGACCGTCTTGGTATCCAGGGCGCCCAGTTTTTTCAGCGCCCAGCTTATATCCTCGGCGAGCTGCTTCACCCCCTGGCCGAAGGTCTGCACGTCGGTTTTGAACTCAGGGGTGCCCACGAACTTGGCAAAGCCCTCAAGTCCGTTCGCCACGTCCCCGATCAGGGTTTTCACCTCGTCGGAGCGGCCGAGGGACTCAACGAGATGGGTCAGCCCAACAGACACGTCCCCGATCGGCTTGGCCAGATCGGTCAGGGCGACCGTGAAGGTCTTCTCGATGGTGGCCGCCGCACGGTTCAACTGGACCTGCAGGTCCTGCCACGCCTTCTGCTGCTGCTGGGTGAGGTCGAGGGTCCGGGCATCGATCTGCTGCTGGCGTAGGATGCTGTCGAATTCCGCGCGCGGCGTGTTGGCCACGCGGTTGGCGGTTTCACCGTTGAAACCAAATTGGCCCAGGCCATACTGCTGCGTCACGAGGCCCCGCAGCGCCGGGTCCGTCCTGTCCAGCAGGCTCCTGTAGGCCCGCATCACATCGATCGCCGCCTGGGCCGTGCCCTTGCGCTCCTCGGCCTGGGCGTTCAGCCCCAGGGCCGCAAAGGGCGCCGTCTTCGTGGGATCATGCAACGCCTCGTTGACGCCGCCCAGCAGTGCACCAGGGTCGACGAGGCGCCCCAGGTTCAGGCTGCTGGCCGTCAATTGCCCCGGCGTGACACCCAGGCCCAGGGCGCTGCGGCGCTGATTGCCGGCCGAGACCGCTAGGCGCTCGATGCCGAACAGGCCGCCGGCCCCCAGGACGCCCGAGATGACGCCCGTGATGGACGCCCAGCGCAGCAGCGATCGCGTGCTGTCAGCGATCTTGGACGCAAACGACCCGGCGTTCTTGGCCAGGTCGCGCCATGCGTGAGCCTGCCGTTCAGACGCGTTGGTCGAGCGGTCCAGTTGATTGGCCGCCTCTTTCTCTGCAGCGGCCGTAAGTCGGGTCTGTGCCAGTCGCGCCTTGGAGGACTCGACCATCTTCTGAAACGATTCACGCGAGCCGTCGATCTCTTGGGTGACTTTGGACCAGTCGGACGACGAGTTTTTCAGCAGCCGCTGGTAGGCCTGGAACTGCTCGCGGAATTTTTGAAAGGCCGAGTCGTTGATGTCGATGTCGATGATCGATTTCACAGCCATCACACATGCCCCAGAAGGCCGCCGGGGCCGGTTTGAACCTGCTGTTGGATCAGCACGCACTGTGCCGTGGTGTTCCACGACGCAGCGTCAGGCTGGCGAGAATTGCCGAAGTGATGAAGGTGCATAACCTTGAAATTGCCAGAGAACGTGAGGCGGTTTGGGATGCCAGGCGGGACGGCACCTAGTTGTGTGGTGAACAGTGCTGGTGGCAATTGGATGACGTCGCCGATCTGAAGGTCGGCTCGCAACACGAACTTGACCGATATCTGATTGGGAGCGAACCAAGTCGGTTGGCCGATCAGGTCCTGGAAGGCGATTTGTTTGGGCGGCGGCGTAACCGTCCCGTCGATCACCAAGATCGTGTCGCCATTCGTGGAGATTATGACACCGTCGTAATTGTCGTCCGTGATGATCGAGAGTGAAAGTTGGTAGATAAAGTCGGCAAAGTCTCCCAGCGTTTGGTAGTATCCCACTTGGTCGTAGCCGATTACCAGTTTGGGACTGATCTGTACTTTGGCCGGATACTTCGGCATCCCCACGGCGAGCGTCTGCTTAATGGCATCGGCCAAGGGTGTCCCGGCCTTCCACGAGAACGGGAAGTTGCCCGGCTTTTCATAGGTTCCGGCAAAGTCACCGCCGGGTTTCAGGATCATGTCGATCGTCTGGTCGGTGCCCACCCAGTTGCCATACGCTTGCCAGACTTGCCCCCGCACCAATAGTCCCGCCTGGGCGGGATTGGCCAGCGGCAGCCCTCTGGCCATGCCGCCATAGATCGAGACCGTCAGGCCGTTCAGGTTGGCCGTGCTGCCGATATCCTCCAGGCCAAGGCCCCAGACGCGAAGCCACGCGTTGTTGTCCGGGTTCGCGTAGTTCGCCATTGGCAGGTCGAATTCGACCAGCAGCGCCGCCGGGTTGGTGAGGCCATACTGAGGCGTCTGCGGCCCCTGGGGGAGTAGACTCGTGAGGACCTGGCCATTCAGCGATTTGAATGTGTAGGCCGTGCCATCGGGCTTGGCGAACTCTATGCGGTAGTAGCGCACAGATACCTCCTCCAGGGCCGCAACGCCTCGTCCAAGGGTTTGCGCGCTGCGGCTTCCCGGTGCCACTCGGTGGGGGCAAACAGGTCCAGCTTTTCGTTCAGCCGCAGCGTTCCCTGGAGTGCGAGCCACTTATGGGCCTGCACGGTTTCAGCATCGAGAATGGCCTCGGCCAAGTCGTCGGCTTGGGCCTTAATCTGCTCAGCGATGTCCGTCACGCCGCTGTCCTCGGAAGGGTGTCCGGCGTTCGCGCCAGAGCCGCCAAGTGCCGCTCGGATGGCTCGAACTGGTGAAACGCGCGCGCGTCTCTTAGTGCGGTGCGCAGCGCGAACCAATGATTCCCATCGACTTGATCGCTGTTGAGAATGATGTCGCTTAAGTGGTCGGCCCACGACCGTAGTAAAAGCGCAACATCGGGAGAAATTTGGGGTTCCATATCAATACCTTATAATAATCAGGCCGCCGTATCCGTCCGCTCCGGGGTTGCCGTTGGCGCCGCCCGAGCCGCCCACGCCGGGGGACGACGGGCTGCTGCCGGCACCGTTGCTGATCGGCGGCGGCGGCGAACAGAAGGTCGAGCCGCCCTGGCTTCCAAACCCGACGCCAGCGATTTGCAGGCCGTTTATGCCCTCCAGCCCTGGAATGTTCACCGCCCCACCCACGGCCGTCCCAGGTGTTGAGGGAATGAGCTGTGCCCCGCTCGTCGCCCCTAGGCCGCCGCTGCCGCCCGTTGCCGTGGCGAGGGTCCCAAACGACGTCGTGCCGCCGCTAGTCCCAGTTCCTGATCCGGATGCGCCGATCCCGGCTGCCCCAATCGTGATTGGAATGACAGCCCCAGGTGTGACGGGGTACACGCCCTCGAAATAACCCGCGCCCGCGCCCCCCACGGCTGCACCGCCCACGGCGGACGCGCCACCGCCACCGCCGCCCGCACCCCAGCCGTGCACGTAGACCGAGGTCACGCCAGGCGGTACAGTGAATGTGCCGGATGTGAAAAACGCCTGCATCCCTTGCTGTGGCCATTGCATCATCTGCGACATCACGGCCGCCGTCAGAAGATTCTGCGCCAAGTCCCCGGCATTGAAAGCCGCAGCGGTCGTCCCTTCCTGGCCTCGCACGACGGTCACGGTGTTGCCGCTGCGCGCCGTGCAATGGGTGATCTCGAATATCGAGGAGTTCGATGCGCTGATCAGAGTGA
The DNA here is from genome assembly GCF_035548235.1 of Rhodopila sp. Classification (GTDB taxonomy): domain Bacteria; phylum Pseudomonadota; class Alphaproteobacteria; order Acetobacterales; family Acetobacteraceae; genus Rhodopila. Next base: position 3,137 of record NZ_DASZTJ010000136.1, on the reverse strand, counting down.
GAGGGAAGAACTGACCAGCAGCCGGGGTTGGAAACGAGGCGCCATTGACCAACGTGATGGACGTCTGGCTGGACGTGATGGTCGCAGCAAGGGTCGTTGTGTCGTTGTTCGCGAATACGGCGATATTGGCCATTGTAGCTCCGTCTTAGGGACTGGCGCGTCTCACGACGGGCCGTTCAGTCGTTACGCCACCGTGGTCTCCGGATCGCGGCGGGGCAACGCCGCTTCGATGCGATACGCCAGATCGGGGACTCCGCGCAGTATCGCCTGCAAAGCCGTCAGCAGGTCGATGGCGTCCCTGGTCTCCGCCGCCGTCAACTTCCGGCCGCCCAACGAGTTGAGCAGAGCGGTAAGGGTCGCCGCGTGTTTGTCTTGAAGCGCCTGAGCGGCTGCTGGGATATCCATCACTGTTACTCCGCGACCGGACCGGTGAACCACAAGGACATTGTGCCGGCGGTGGTGCCCGTCATCGTGGCATAGAGTCCGTGCACGTACGAAGTGTTCGGCATGGCCACGCCGCCGGTCTGCGCCAGCGCAAACGAGGCAAGCACCGTTCCGGTGTTGTCGATGCCGTCGTAAATTGTGCAGACGCAATCTGCGGAACCCGCGTTCCGGACAACGGGTGGAAACGGAATGATCCCCCCGCCGACAGATAGCAGCACGCCCCCGATTTCGCTGAGAACTCCGAGGTTGTTGGCGATCGCAGAGGTTCGTGGGGTGATTGCCATCGTCAATCCCTCATCACCACGACGCGCTCACCGGGTTTCAACACCGTTGTCACCGTCCGCGACTGAATGTCCTGGTAGGTCTCCGAATTCTCACCCCGCGTCAGTTCCGACCGGATCTTCCCACGGATACCCGTCCCCATAAATTCTTTCATCCAGCTCATGTTATCTCCAAAATATTGGACCGCCGGCCGCACCCCTGTCACGGGATCAAGCTGGACCAGCTTGCCCCATAGCCGTCCGGACTGTGCGGCGTCGGGCGTCTGCTCGAAGCCGCGCTGGCGCATGGCGGCGTCGCAGCGGCTCATGCCCTCGGTATCGCCGATCCTTTTGTAGTTGCCGTGGATTTTCTCCAGCACGTCGAGCGGCAACTTGACCAAAACGTCGTTGGGAGCGTGTCCGCTCATTCCGGCCTCCGAATATATCCGCAAGCACCGGGAGTATAGAAAAATTGCATCCACGCCAGATTGTCGCCGGTCCACGTCGTGATTGTGCGACCTGCCTCGTCTTTGTGCTTGTGCTGACGAAGAACCCCGCGCTGCACCGGGGCGGTGCGTGCGGCATGGACAGCATCGTTGAACACCTCTTCCATGCCCCAATCGAGAAGATTACTAGGCAAGGTCTCGAACTTTTTGTCCTTGTATCGGGGCGAATGAGGCGAGAAGGTTTCGATCAGGTGCCGCTTGAACTGTGTCGGCGTATCGCCCGGCAGTGGCTTCGGCGCCGTCGTCCCGATCTGCATCGCGCAAGCGTCCGCACGCGAGTAGGCGGCATCGAGGGCGGCAACGTCTTCGCCCGACAGGCCTATGCGGCTCACTTCCTGGTCGGCCTGCACGAGGCGATAATTCAGCCGCGCGCGGTCCATGTCTGTAGCAAAGCTCATCGGGGCGCACACTTCTCGACGGCGACACGGCGAGCATCGGCCAGCGCATCGGCATTGACCCGTTGTGCGGCCGTGTTCCTGGCGGAATGTTCGATGTGCAGCTTGAATGTTTCCATCAGAGATTTACAGAGGATTTCGTTTGCGTCCATGTTCTATCCCATCTGTTCCAGAGCAATACGCCGCGCCTCGGACAACGCCGCTTCCTGCCGTTCTTTCGCCTCAAGATGCCGGCGCGCATGTTCAGTTTGAAACCGCCCGACCTCGGCCGCTGGAGCGACGGCAGAGGTCGGGGATTCCACCAGCCGCGGCGCCTGAAAGGGGGCCTCCCGCTGGTCGACGGGGTTTTTCTGACCGAGGCACTGGCCGTCTGATCCTCGTCCGGCGGGCGAAGAGAAACCCGTCGAATTCTGAAAATGCTGCTCGAGTACGCGGGAGATCACCCAGGACCGCGACCGTTCCGCTGCCTCGGCGGCGGCATCCAAGTAAACGAAAAGTTCGGCCGGCAACGTGACGCTGGTGGCGATCTTGTTCGAAGTGCTCATGGGCAGAATATATGATGGTATCTTTGGATATTCAAGCACAAATCAAATGAACGTCTAGGTACAACTATGCATAACATTGAACAACTATACACAACGGCGCACGATTAGTCGCGTTTGTTCCCATCATCCGGCCGCCGAAGTGCGCATGGCCGATGAAGTGGATGGTGCGCTCGGATTGCCCGGTCTTGGCGGCGGTGTCTGCGGTGAACGCAGGCGCCAAGTTGGCGCTTGCGTTACCTTGGGCTTTGTTCGAACCGTGCGCGCCGGCAACATGCGCCCGCGTCTCCGGATGCAGCGCCTCGTATGCTTCCTTGCGGCGCTCTATCTTGGGAATTTCCCAAGATAATCCATCTGGTAATCATTACCAGATACCTGAGACCCGTACCGTCCAGCGTAACGGCACAATCTACCAGCAGAACACCGCCAACATCGGGCGGCGCCCGCTGGCTCAGCCCTCATCCGGCGTCCAGCCTTCCATCTCGATCGGGGATGCGAGCCGTCCCACATTGCAATCGGCGCAGCTCACTCGAAGAAATCTTCTGTCGAAACGGTGCTCCCAACCCTTGTCGGTGGCGATCGGGAAAACATGATCGACATGCAGCGAACGGCCGGGACTCGCCGTCGCACCGCACAAGGCGCACGCGGGCTTGCCCCCGTTCTGTGCGGCGCTCTCGGCTAGGACTGCGTATCGCACTCGGCGCCAGGCCAGCGAAGACCTGAACGCCCTTTTCCCAGCACGGTCCGGCCGGATGGCGCGACGCTCAGCCTCCCAGGCGTCGATTTCGGCCTGCTGCATCTGCTCTAAGAGACTACCTGGCGGCTGCCACATCGCGCTGCTGCTTCCGTCGTTGCACCCAGATCACAGCCCGCGTCTTCGGCCAGTCCCGACGCGGAATCTTGGCCTCGGCCAGCAGTTCCTCGATCCGCTGCCATGCCACCGAATTCGGCAAAGCCTGCGTCGCGGTCGCAAGATTTACGATAAGATCA
>NZ_DASZTJ010000135.1:0-16890 GCF_035548235.1 Rhodopila sp. | reverse complement strand
GGCGGGCGGGGAATGGGCGGGCCGGGAAAGGGCGGGCTGGGAACGGGCGGGCAGGCCTGCTCGCTGTGGGAACCGGCGTCGCGCAACCAGTGGCCGTTGATCGGCACGGCGTTCGGTGTCGGGGCCATGTCGGGCTTCTTCGGAATCGGCGGCGGCTTCCTGATCGTCCCCGGACTGGTGTTCGCGACCGGCATGCCGATGATCTGCGCGATCGGCTCCTCGCTGCTCGCCGTTGGCGCCTTCGGCCTCACCACCGCCATCAGCTATGGCGCGTCGGGCCTCGTCGACTGGGTGGTGGCCGCGGAATACATCGTGGGCGGCTTCGTGGGCGGCGCGCTGGGCATGGCCTTGACCCGAAGGCTCGCCGGCCGCAAGGCGATGCTGAACAAGGTGTTCGCCGGCTTCGTCTTCGTCGTCGCCGCCTATATGCTGTATCGAGGCTGAAGCGCCCCCCGTCAGCCCCACCCTCGTCAGCCCAGCCCCCGCCAGCCTTGTCCCGTCAGCCTTGTCCCGTCAGCCTTGTCCCTTCCGCCTTGTCCCTTCAGGGAATCGCCGTGGTGAACAGGTACACCCCGAAGATGACCAGGTGGATCATGCCCTGAAGCCCGATCGTCCGGCCGGTCCCCAGAGACAGCGTCGACACCAGCAACGACAGGCCCAGCAGGATCGTCTCCCGCAGGTCCAGCCCCAGGACCAGCGTCCAGCCCGTTGCGATCGAAATCGCCGCCACCGCCGGGATCGTCAGCCCGATGGACGCCATCGCCGACCCCAGCGCCAGGTTCAGGCTGGTCTGCAGCCGGTTGGCCCGCGCCGCCTTCAGCGCGGCGATACTCTCGGGCAGCAGCACGATCACCGCGATGATCACGCCGACCAGCGCCTTGGGCGCGTTGGCGCGATCGACCCCGGCCTCGATCGACGGCGCCAGCATCTTCGCGAGCAGGACCACCGCGACCAGGCTCACGACCATCAGCCCCGCGCTCACTGCCGTTTCCGCCCCGCTCGGCGTGTGATCGGCGGCCGCGTGAAACGACCCCCCATCCGGCAGGAAGTAGTCCCTGTGGCGGACGGTCTGCACCAGCACGAACGCGGCATAGAGCAGCAGGGAGGCGACAGCGACAAAGCCAAGCTGGCTCATGGAATAGCTGGGGCCCGGCGTGGTGACCGTCGCGTTCGGCAGGACAAGCGTGATGACGGAGATCGCCGCCAGCGCCGCCAGCGTCGCGTTCACGCCGTACAGCCCGAATGACTGCTCGCCGTGCCGGATCCCGCCGACCAGCAGGCAGATTCCCACCATCCCGTTCAGGATGATCATGACGGACGCGAACACCGTGTCGCGCGCCAGCGACGCCGTGGCTTCGCCGCCGCTGAGCATCAGGGAGACGATCAGCGCCACCTCGATGATCGTCACGGCCAGCGCCAGCAACAGGGTGCCGAACGGTTCGCCTACCTTATGGGCCACGACCTCGGCGTGATGCACCGCCGCCAGGACGCAGCCGATCATGCTGACGCCTTCCAGCACCAGCAGCACCGGATGGTGGCTCAGCTTCGCCGCCGCCAGCATCGCCCAGCCCACCAGCGGAACGAGCCAGGTCCACGGAACAAGGCGAACTCGAAGCATCAGTCTTTGAATCCTTGCAGGCGTCATCAAGCGGCGCGACCGGCATAGCACGTCCCGGCGGCGAGGCGTACATGACCGTCGCGGGGCCAGGCCCGGATGACGCGACGGCCCACGCAACGCGGACCGGCACGGGGCGTTCTTTCCGGCGAAGGAGTTTCGCCATGTCCTACGTGTTCCCCATCTTCGGCGCCGGCGTGGCGCTGGCCGGCGGCGACAAGCTTTACGGGCTGACCGGCTATCGCAGGCTGTTCAACCGTCTGGGCTGGTCGCGCTGCGCCGTGGAGGCGCTCGGCGTGGCGGAAGTCGCCGGCGGGCTGCTGCTGGTGCCCCGCGCGACGAGGGGCCTCGGCGGCGCGGTGCTGCTGGCCGCCTCGGCGGTGGTGCTCGCCAATGAGTGGCGGCATGGCGACGTGAAGCTCGCCGCGCCCCGCGGCCTTCTGCTGGCGATGGCTGCCGCCGCCATGCTGACCCCGGCCCGCCCGCTCGCCCGGCGTGCGGCATCGCCCGGCTGACTGCCGTGCGGCCGCGCCTGACCGACGCGCCGCGGCGGCCCGCTATTGCTTCGCAGGCTCCGAGTCGCTTTTGACCGCGGCGTCCGGGGCCGGTTGCGGTGCGGGGGCAGCATCGCTCTTCTCAGGCGCCGACGGCATCGACGGCGGGGCGACGTCGCCCTTGACCGCCGCATCCGCCGCCGGGTGCCGGTCCGACACGACCTCCGGCCGGACCGGCGCGCTCCGTTCGATCGCGCCGCGCATCGGGATGAAGAACACGCCGATGTCGCGCCGCGAGTGGATCTTGCCCTCGGCGTCCTTTGTATAGACGTACAGCACCTGGCCGCGCTTGAACGGCTGGCCGATGGGGATGATCATCCGCCCGCCGGGCTTGAGCTGCTTGAACAGGTCGGGCGGCGCGAAGGTCGCGGCGCAGGTGACGATGATGATGTCGAACCCGCCCTGGACCTCGGGCCAGCCGTAATACCCGTCCCCGACCCTTGTATGGACATTGTCGTAGCCCAGCGGCGTGAAGATGTGGGAAACGGCCTTGCCCAGCGGCTCGATGATCTCGATGGAATAGGCGGTCTTGACGATGCGCGACAGCAGGCTGGACTGGAAGCCGCTGCCGGTGCCGATCTCCAGCGTGACCTCGCCGGGCGCCGGCTTGCAGATCTGGGTCATGTAGGCTTGGCCCAGGTAATCCGACAACGCGGAGCCATAGCCGATCGCCCAGGGCTTCGGCGTCGCTTCATAGGCATCGCCCGGCTCCGCGCGGCGCGCGGCGTAATCGTAATGGAAATATTCGCGGGGAACCGCCTGGAATGCCGCCATGACGGCGGGATCGGCGGCGCCGAAATGCGTCTTCAGGTATTGCTCGATCAGCTTCATGGCCGCCGGCTTGCGCTTCTGGATGGCATCGAACTGCGAGTCCGTCAGGCTGACCGGCCGTCCGGATTCGCGCATCGCCTGCTCATAGGCCGCCTTCGTCCAGGCCGGCGCGGCCGCCGCCCTGGCAAGGGCGGGGACCAAGGACGCCGTGGCGGACGCGATCACTCCGCGGCGTGTGATGGTGCTGCGATCTCTTGCCAAACCCTTGTCTTCCTCATTGCCGGAAAAGTGAGCCACGCTGTGCCATAAAGCGCCGCGGAACACAAAAGAACCCAACTGAAACCAGCCTCGCGCGCGATCAGGTTGGCAAGCGGCGTCGCCACCACCGAGAACGCCCCGTTCAGGCCCCAGGCCCAGGGGAGGAACCCGGTCGAGCCCGCCTGGCCCAGCCCCAGCGGGAACGGCATCCCCAGGCAGATCGAGGCCGGCGCGATCACCATCAGCAGCAGCCCCACCCGAGTCGCCATGCTCCATTCCATCGTCGCAAGCATCACCGGCTGCAGCAGGACATAGACCCCCGCGCACCAGGCGAGCACGACCAGGACGGCGATTCCCACGCCGGCGCGCGGCCAGGCGGTCATGCGGTCGCTCAACAGGCTGCCGAGGCCGGAGAACACCAGCATCCCGGTCAGCACCACGGCGAAGCTGCTGATGCGGTCGCCGAACCAGAAGCTCGCTTTCTCGATCAGATAGATTTCGATGAACAGGAACCCCAGCGCCAGCGCCGGGAAGTAGATCACCGAACGCAGCAGCCCGGCGCGCGGCACGCGGATCCGTTTCGGTGCCAGTACGGGCACCAGCAGCACCAGCACCGCGATCACCGCCGCCTGCGCCAGCACCGCGACGTTGACCAGCGCCCCGATTTCCTGCTGCGGCAGGATCTCCAGGCGCTTGAGGATGGTGCCCAGCCTGTCCAGGCGCAGCACGGCATAGAAGAACGGGCGGTCGAGGGTGATCGGGCTGAGGTTGAACTGACGGTCCGACGTCGTCGGCTGCCCGCTCAGTTCCGCCTTCGCCTCATCGGCGATGGCGTCGTCGGGGCCGCTGGCGGTCACCTCGCCCTTGTCGAAGGACACCGCCGGCAAGTCGTTATACAGGTCCGCCCGCGCCTTCGCGGCGTCGAAGCCCGGATACCAGACGATGTCGAAGGACCGGTCGTCGCAGAATGTCCGAGCCTCGGCGATGCGTTGGGGGGACCAGGCATCGCGGGTGATGAGGATGCGGACGTCCCAGGCAGACCGATAGGCCAGGACATGGCCGGGCACATCGGTGATCCCCATCGACAGCAGCGCCGAACGGACGGTCGACAGCATGCGCAAGGCATAGACGGGGAAATCGCGGATCGAGACCGGGATTGAAACGATCCCGTTCGGCGCCAGCATCCGCATGTAGCCGACCAGCGCCTCCTTGCTGAAGGCCGTCGCATTGGTCTCGGCCGCGTCGAGGAAGTCGGACGACACGTCGATCACGTCGTAGACGTTGGCGCGGGTATCGGCGAGCGGCGAGAGGTTCGTCACCTTCAGGTCGGGCCGGATCTCGGCCCCCGGCACCGCGCCCATGCCGGACCGCAGGATCCGGTACAACTCCGGCTCCGGCTCCAGGACCCGGACCTGGGACGCCGCCAGCCGCCTGACCTCCGCCGGGCGGAACCCGCCGGACCCGCCGATCAGCATCGTGCGCGCATGCGGGATCATCAGATACGGCAGCGCATCGAGCGCGGCCCCGGCATACCCGGTGTCGATCGGACCCGGCATCGGCAGCGACGCGATGCGGTTGCCGTCCTTGTACAGGCCGAAGCTGCGCGGCGGCCCGGGAATGCCCATCATGCCGGCGTTGTTGGAGATATCGGTGTCGACGCGTTCGGTGAAATCGTCGAGCAGTTGATACTCGCCGCGCGGCGAGACGATGCTGGCCAGGACCTTGGCGTCCGGCGTGTGCAGCGGGGCGTAGATCGCCTTGAACTCGTTGTAGGCGGCCTGCGGACCGAACACCATCAGCGCCTCGCACGCGACCAGCGCCAGCACCGCCGCGCCGCCCGAGACGCGCCGGTACGGGTTGCGCGCCAGCGGCCCGGCCAGGGCGAGCGGCAGCAGCAGGAACGGCACCAGGTGGAACCCCTGGACGACGTACATCAGCGCCAGGATGCCGGCGGCGCCCGCCCCCGCGCCCGCGAGGTCGGCGGCATAGACCGGTCCGATCCGGTCCGAATAGCGGATGAAGCTCAGCCCGATGAACAGGCCGGCAAGGAAGAAGAACGGCAGCAGCGCGGCATAGTACCCGGCGATGTTCCAAAGCTGGTCCGCCCAGGTCACCGGATTCTGCAGTTGCAGCGGATTGAACGGATTGACGATGGTGAAGTGGTAGCCAAGCGCGGCGGCGATCACCAGCACCGGCGGCAGGGCGGCGAACAGCCGGTCCGCCCGCCGCGCCAGCGCGTCGCGCCACAGTGCCAGGGCAACGCCGCTGAAGGCGAAGCCGACCATCACCATCGAAATGACCCAGTAGCCGTATTCGGACCATTTCGCGATCGCGAAATAGCGGGTCAACGCGGTTTCATAGCCAACGGTCGCGAAGGAAACCAGAAACAGCGGCAGCAGGTTCACGGCCAGACTTTCTGACGCAGGAACTGGATCAGGCCGGCGTTGAAGCGGGGGGCGTCATCGATGAACAGGGCATGGCCCGCATCCGCGAACACCTCCATCTCCGTATCGGGTCGTTTCCGTAACAGGTTCTCCCCCTGCGCCAGCCAAGTCGGCCGGATGCAATACAGTAAAGGCACGGAGGTCGCATAGACGGCCTCGCGCCAATATGTCCGCGGCACCGGATACGCCAGCAGCAGCCGGCTGGCGAATTCCGGCGTGCGCAGCGTCGCCGCCGTCAGCCGGGTGAGGTACGCTTGCGGCTGGCGGCGATGGAACATCCCCGCGACGAAACGATACATGAAGGCCGCGTGATCGAGCGGCGGGCCGCGATGCGCCACCCTGGCGGCAGGCGAAGGCGTCGGCGGCGGTTCCTCGCCCACCGAATTGTCCACCAGCACAAGCCCGGCGACCCCGCGATCGCCGGTGACATGGATCATCGCCAGCGTATCCAGCACACCCAGCGACCAGGCGACGACGACCGCCGGAGCGGTGTCGAGGTGGTCCAGCAGTTCGCGGATGTCGCGCCCGCGGCGCGTCGGTTCATATCCTTCGGCCGGCACGGCGGATTCCCCCTGCCCGCGCGGGTCGAAGGCGATCGTGTGATAACGCGCGGAGAGGGCGTCAAGCTGCGCCATCCAGATCCAAGCGGGCATGGTCCATCCGGGAATGAACACGACCGTGTGCGGATGGTTCGCCCCGCCCTCCAGATAATGCAGCCGCACGCCATCGCTCGTCACGAAATACCGGTCCGCATACCGGCCCCGGATCGGCGTGCTGGGACGGCATGCCTCGCTGGAGGCTGCGGTGTGGCCCGGCAGCACCGGCCTGCCCTTCTGGCAGTCCACCCCGTGCGGGGCGGCGACCGCGTGCCTGGCCTGCGTGCGGGAAGGATAGGCGAACGCCGGACCGGTCAGCGCCTGCGCCAGCAGTTGCGAACAGAGCAGGCAGACCAGGACGAGCGCTCGGACCATACCCTGGTGGACAGCGCCGAATCAGCCTCTGTCAACACAAATCGCCGACCGTGTCCCGGGGGTTGCAGCGCGGGTTTGCGGGACGGGCCACAAAAGGGGGGAACCCGGGCAACCCGTCGTCAGATCATCAGGTAGACGACGAGCCCTATCACCATCCAGATCGGGATCGACAACGCCATGGCGATCAGGATGCCCCGCATGGGCGCATGCAGATCGGGGGGCGCGACGTCCGTGCTGGGGAAACCTTCGTCTGACGCCGGGAGGTCGTGAGGTTCGGCGAAGCCGGTTGCCATGAAGGTCTCCTTGAGGGAGACCACTTTATCCTGAACTACCTTTGGTAACTCAAAGAAATTTTAATCTACTGGTGGTTGTAAACTGATCACAAAACCGTGATCACCCTTCGACCCTCAGGCGGAGCCCGTGCTACCGAAACCGCCCGACCCGCGACTCGTGTCTTCCAGCGACTCGACCTCCACCCATTGCCCGCGTACCACCGGCGCCAGCACCGCCTGGGCGATGCGCATGCCGCGCGTGACGGTGAACGGCTCCTGCCCCAGGTTGATGACGATGACCTGGACCTCGCCCCGGTAATCCTCATCGATCGTGCCGGGCGTGTTCGGCAGCATGATCCCGTGGCGCAGCGCGAGGCCGGACCGGGGGCGGACCTGGAGTTCATGACCCTCCGGCAGGGCGATTGTCAGGCCCGTGGGGATCAGCGCCCGCTGGCCGGGGGCGATGGCGACCGGATCGCCGACGGCGGCCAGAAGGTCCATCCCGGCGGCGCCGTCGGTGGCATAGGCAGGCAGCGGCAGGTCCCGCGCGTGCGGCAGGCGCTTCACTTTGATCGGTAACAGCATGATGACACAGTGCGGTCCGCCCGCCGGTCAGGGCAAGGGGGCTTGCATATTTGCCCGCCGTCAAAAAAATAAGGGCCGAGGCCGATTTGCCCTGGCGCGAGGGCGGCCATCCGACGAGCGACTGTCATCGAACCTTCATCAAACTGCAATCTTCGTTTCACAGCCCGCGCCTAGGTTGCCGCCGCCCCGGACCGGCAAGACGCCAACCGACTCCGATACGATCCGGGCCAGAACAGACTCCGAAGGAGGTTTATCAATGAAATTCGCCACAACGGCCTTGGCCCTTGGCCTGGCCGGCTTTGCCGTCGCCGCGACGACGGGCGCCGCATCGGCTCAGCAGATCACCGGTGCGGGCTCCACGTTCGCCGCGCCGATCTATGCGAAGTGGGGCGACGCCTCCAGCGCGAAGACCGGCATCAAGCTGAACTACCAGGCCATCGGGTCCGGCGCCGGCATCAACCAGGTCAACAACCGCACGGTCGATTTCGGCGCGTCCGACATGCCGCTGCAGGGCCCTGACCTGACCCAGCACAAGCTGATGCAGTTCCCGACGGTGATCGGCGGCGTCGACATCATCGTCAACCTGCCCGGCATCAAGCCGAACGAGCTGAAGCTGACCGGCCCGATCCTGGCCGACATCTACATGGGCACCATCACCAAGTGGAACGATCCGAAGATCGCCGCGGTGAACCCCGGCCTGAAGCTGCCCAGCCTGGCAGTCGCGCCGGTGCACCGCGCTGACGGGTCGGGCACGACGTTCGTGTTCACCGACTACCTGGGCAAGCAGAGCCCGGAATGGGCGTCGAAGGTCGGCGCTTCGACCTCCGTCGCCTGGCCGGTCGGCCAGGGCGCGAAGGGCAGCGACGGCGTCGCCGGTTCGGTCAAGCAGATCCCCGGCGGCATCGGCTATGACGAAAGCGCCTATGCCACGCAGAACCACCTGACGACGGCGCTGCTGAAGAACAAGGCCGGCAAGTTCGTCGCCCCGACGATGGAAGCGTTCGAGGCCGCCGCCGCCAACGCCGACTGGTCGAAGGTCCAGAACTTCGCCATCAACCTGAACGACGAGCCGGGCGCCGCAAGCTGGCCGATCGAGTCCGCGACGTTCGTGCTGCTGCCGCTGGACCCGAAGGACGCCAACCAGAGCGCGTCGGTGAAGAAGTTCTTCGATTGGGGCTTCACCAACGGCGACACCATCGCCAAGGACCTGCTCTACATTCCGCTGCCCAAGAAGGTCCAGGAATCGATCCGCGCGGCCTGGAAGTCCGTCCCGGGCACGATGTGATCGCCTGAGCCGAACGACCGGCCGGTCCCGCGATCGCCTCGCCGGACCGGCTTCTCCCAAAGGACCGTATACACGTGCAACAAGCCGTCGCCGCTCCCTCGCTTCCGACCGCATCGCTGATGCGGGGACGGTCCCGTCCGGGTGACGGGATTTTCGCGTTCGCCGTCCGTGCCGCCGGCGTCCTGGTGCTGCTGGTGCTGGGGAGCCTGATCCTGTCGCTGCTGATCGGCGGCCTGCCCGCGCTGCGCCGGTTCGGCGTCGGCTTCCTGTTTTCCGCGGCTTGGGACCCGGTGCACCAGATCTTCGGCGCCGCCGTGCCCGTCGTCGGCACCCTGGTCACCGCCGTGCTGGCGCTGCTGCTCGCCGTGCCGATCGCCTTCGGCATCGCCTTCTACCTGACCGAACTCGCGCCCGGCTGGCTGCGCCGCCCGGTGGGGATCGCGATCGAACTGCTGGCCGCCGTGCCGTCCATCATCTACGGCATGTGGGGCTTCTTCGTGATCGTCCCGCTGATGTCGCAGTATTTCGAGCCGACGCTGATCAATGCGTTCGACGGCATCCCGGTCCTGCAGGACGTCTTCGCCGGTCCGCCCTTCGGCACCGGCGTCTTCACCGCCGCCCTGGTGCTGACGGTGATGGTCGTCCCCTTCATCGCCGCGACGATGCGCGACGTGTTCGAGACGGTGCCGCCCGTCTTCAAGGAATCCGCCTATGGCGTCGGCTGCACGACCTGGGAGGTCATGCGGTCGATCGTGCTGCCCTATACCCGCGCCTCGGTCATCGGCGGCATCATGCTGGGGCTGGGCCGAGCGCTGGGTGAGACGATGGCGGTGACGTTCGTGATCGGGAACGCGAACCATATCTCGCCGAACCTGTTCGCCTCGGGGAACACCATCGCGTCCCTGGTGGCGCTGGAGTTTCCGGAAAGCCCGGCGGGCAGCCTGAAGCTGTCCTCCCTGCTGGCGCTGGGCCTGATCCTGTTCGTGATCTCCTTCATCGTCCTGGCGATTTCGCGCAGCCTGCTGCGCCCGCGCCTGAAAGTCTGACCGTCACATGAGCGCGACCGTCGCTTCCGCCGTTCCCGGCCCCGCCAAGAACGCCAGAGTGGCCCTGATGCTGGGCCGCCGCCGGCACCGGGTGAACACGATCGTCAAGCTGTTCTGCATCCTGGCCACCATCCTCGGCCTGGTTCTGCTGGGCTCGATCCTGTTCACCTTGGTCTGGCGCGGCATGGCCGGCCTGTCGCTGGTGGTGTTCACCACCTCCACCAAGCCGCCAGGATCGAACGGCGGGTTGCTGAACGCGATCGTGGGCACCCTGATCCAGACCGCCGCGGGCACCGTCATCGGCACGCCGATCGGGCTGATGGTCGGCACCTACCTGGCGGAATACGGCCGCGACTCGCCGCTCGCCGGCGCGGTGCGGTTCGTCTCCGACGTGCTGCTGTCGGCGCCGTCGATCCTGATCGGGCTGTTCGTCTATGCGATCGTCGTCGAGCCGTTCGGCGGCTTCTCGGGCTTCGCCGGCTGCGTCGCGCTGGCGGTGATCGTCGTCCCGATCGTGGTGCGCACGACCGAGGACATGCTGCGCCTGATCAGCCCCGCGCTGCGGGAGGCCGCGATCGGCCTCGGCGCGCCGAAATGGAAGGTGATCGTCCTGATCTGCTACCGTTCGGCGATGGACGGCATCGTGACCGGCGTCCTGCTGGCGATCGCGCGCATCGCGGGCGAGACGGCGCCGCTCTTGTTCACCAGCCTGGGCAACCTCAACTGGTCGATCTCCATGACCCAGCCCATGGCCAGCCTGCCCGTCACCATCTACCAATACGCCGGGTCGGCGTTCGACGATTGGGTCCAACTCGCCTGGGTCGGCGCGCTGCTGATCACCCTGGGCGTTCTTGCCATCAATATCGGGGCCCGGCTTCTGCTGAACCGGGGAAAATGAGGACAGAATGAGTTCAACCGCTGAACCCAGCCAGGCGCAAGCGAACGGTCAATCCGCAAGCTTTGGCGGCGTGCAGGCGCGGGCGAGCGCCCATATCAACCAGCCGCGCATCGCCGTGCGCAACCTCGATTTCTACTATGGCGACCACAAGGCGCTGAAGGGGATCCAGCTCGATTTGCCGGAACGGCAGGTCACCGGCATGATCGGCCCGTCCGGCTGCGGCAAGTCCACGCTGCTGCGGGTGCTGAACCGGATGTACGACCTCTATCCCGGCCAGCGGGCAGAGGGTGAGGTCATGATGGACGGCGTCAACCTGATCGATCCCAAGATCGACCTGAACGCGCTGCGCGCGCGGATCGGGATGGTGTTCCAGAAGCCGACGCCGTTCCCGATGTCGATCTACGACAACATCGCCTTCGGCGTGAAGTTGCATGAGAGACTTTCCAAGGCGGCGATGGACGAACGCGTCGAATGGTCGCTGACCCGGGCGGCGTTGTGGGCGGAGGTGAACGACCGCCTGCACACCTCGGCGACCGGATTGTCGGGCGGCCAGCAGCAGCGCCTGTGCATCGCGCGCACCATCGCCGTGCGGCCCGAGGTCATCCTGCTCGACGAGCCGACCAGCGCGCTGGACCCGATCAGCACCCTGAAGATCGAAGAGCTGATCGACGAGCTGAAGCACGATTTCACCATCGCGATCGTCACCCACAACATGCAGCAGGCGGCACGCTGCGCCGACCAGGTGGCGTTCTTCTACCTGGGCGAGATGGTGGAATGCGCCCCTGCGGCGGAGATCTTCACCTCCCCCAAACAGAAGCGCACGCAGGAATACGTCACCGGCCGGTTTGGCTGAGAAACGAGGTACCGCAGTCATGGCTGACACACAGGAACACCTGGTCAAGAGTTTCGATAACGACCTGAAGAAGCTGCGCGACATGCTGACCGAGATGGGCGGCATCGTGGAGAACCAGCTTGCCATGGCCGCCCAGGCGATCCTGGACCGCGATTCGACGGCGGCGACCGCGGTGGTCAGCGACGATCCGAAAGTCGACGCGCTGGAACGCGACATCGAGGCCTTCGTCATCCGCATGCTGGCGCTGCGCCAGCCGATGGCGGCGGACCTGCGCATGATCGTCGCGGCCTTGAAGATCACCGGCGATATCGAGCGCATCGGCGACTACGCCGCCAACGTCGCCAAGCGCAGCATCGTCCTCGGCCAGTTCTCCTTCCCCTACTCGCTGGCGGGCGTCGCGCACATGGCGCACCTGGTGCAGGACCAGTTGAAGTCGATCATCGACGCGCTGGGCACCAGCGACAGCGAGAAGGCCGTCGAGGTATGGCGGTCGGACCGCGTCGTCGACGACATCTACAACGCGCTGTTCCGCGAGCTGATCACCTACATGATGGAAGATCCGCGCAACATCACGCCGTGTACACATTTGTTGTTCATCGCCAAGAACCTCGAGCGAATCGGCGACCACGCCACTAATATCGCCGAGACGGTCTACTATGCCGTGGAAGGCGAAGTGCTTCCGGACATGCGACCCAAGGGCGACTCCTCCGCCTATGCCGTGGTTCGCCCGAAGGAATAAGCAGGGAAGATCACAGCGATGCTCGACAGCGCGTCCACCCTGACCAAGCCCCTCGTCCTTGTGGTCGAGGACGAAGCGCCACTCGCGACCATGCTGCGCTACAACCTGGAAAAGCAGGGCTTCCGGGTCGAGGAAGCGGCCGATGGGCAAGAGGCATTGACCCGGATTTCCGAAGCCCAGCCCGACCTTGTGCTGCTGGACTGGATGCTGCCCGCGATGTCGGGGATCGAGGTCTGCCGCCAGATCCGCCGCCGCCCCGCCACGCGCGACCTGCCGGTGATCATGGTGACCGCCCGGACCGAGGACCAGGATGCCGTGCGCGCGCTGAACACCGGCGCCGACGACTACATCACCAAGCCCTTCAACCTCGAGGCCCTCCTCGCTCGGATGCGGGCCTTGTTACGGCGCAGTAACGCCGTGCCGGTGAAGGGACAACTGACGTTCCACGATATCGAGATGGACCTCGCGTCGCATCGTATCACACGAAATGAACGGCGCGTTCACCTGGGTCCGACGGAATTCCGCCTGCTGGAATTCCTGATGCAGCATCCGCGCCGGGTGTTCTCGCGCGAGGAGCTGCTGGACGCCGTCTGGGGTCCGGACATCCATGTGGAGCCGCGGACGGTCGACGTGCATATCCGCCGGCTGCGGAAGTCGCTGAACGGACCGGACGAACTGGACGTCGTGCGGACCGTGCGCACCGCGGGGTATGCGCTGGATACCGAACCGCTGTAACCTCCCGGGCGCGAACCGCCTGACCAGGAGGAAAGACCATGGATGCCGACGCCAAGAAGACCGCGCTGCGGATGATCCCCTACGGGATTTACGTGCTGACCGCCGATGACGGCAAAGGCAATATCGGCGCGGCGACGGTCAATTGGGTCACGCAAGGCTCCTTCGCGCCGCCGCTGGTCGTCGTCGGCGTCAAGGCGGACTCGGGCGCGCATACCGTCGTCAAGGGCACCGGACGCTTCGCGCTGAACATGCTGTCGAAGGACCAGAAAGGACTGGCCTTCACCTTCTTCAAGCCCGCCAAGCTGGAAGACGGCAAGATCTCCGGCCAGGCCTTCCATGCCGGCGCGAACGGGACCCCGATCCTGGATGCGGCGATCGCCGCCGTGGAATGTTCGGTGAAGCAGATCGTCGAGATGGGCGACCACCACATCGTCGTCGCCGAGGTGACCGAGGCGCACCTGCCGAAACCCATCGAAGGCCGGCCTGACGCCGCCATCCTGGAAATGAAGGACCTGGGCGAAACCGTCTTCTACGGCGGCTAGGGCGCGACGACCGAAGGCGGAACCGCCGCCGGTCTGAATCGCGCGATCAAGCAAGGACCTGACGCATGACGACCGGGCGCATGACGACCGGGCGCATGACGACCGGGCGACAGCGAGGTCGTCCTGCGCCAGGACAGCGTCAAGCCGTCACGGCCTCCACCGAACGGCAGACGGCCGGGTCCAGCAGGGCGGCAAGCTCCGCCTCGTGCTCATAGTCCGGCATCAGCCGCGCGATCGCGGCGTCGCGCCGGGCGGCGGGGTGGAAGTAGACCTCGCTATCGCCGTCCGGCAGGTGGTCGAGCAGACGCCGGACCCGGTCGGTGGTCATGTGCCCCGACCACGCCAGGCCAAAGCAATGGTCGTTCACCGAGACCCCTGCCCGTTCGGCCTGCCGGCGCAGCAGCCGGGTCCAGGCGAACAGGGCCTTGGCCCCGGCGCCGACCGTCTCGCCGCAGGCCTGCATCACCGCAGGCGGCTCCGCCGGCACGCGGATGCGGCGCAGGCCATAGTCGCGCCCGATCCGCAGCAGCATCGCGCCCACCGTCGGGTGCAGGTGCATGTGCTTGTGGGCGTTGACGTGATCCAGCGTCAGGCCGGTACGAGCGAACGCGTCGAACTGGGCGCGGATTTCGGCTTCGAGTTGGCGGCGGATCGCAGGGCGGAAGAAGTAGTTGACGCCGAGACCAAGCTGGTCGGAGGGAAACTGCCCGTCGGCGCCGACCAGGTCCGGGATGGCGCCGGGTGGCAGGACGGCCGGGCCTTCGATGACCACCAGATGCAGCCCGACCCGGAGACCGGGGTTCGCCCGCGCGATGCGGACCGCCTCCGACGCCGCCGGCGCCGCGACCATCAGGCTGGCGGCATGAAGGCAGCCGGCCCGGTGCGCCTGCTCGACCGCCGCGTTGACCGCGCCGGTCAGGCCGAAATCGTCGGCGGTGGTGGTGATGCGTTTCATCATCCAACCGTCATGGCCGGGCGCGTCCCGGCCATCCACGCTTCACCGGCGGCGAGCGCGTGGCCGGGACACGCCCGGCCAAGACGGGAGCGGCCGCTGTGCCGGGGAGATGCCCCGACAACGCACGCCCTATGCCGCGTTGTGCCGCTCCCGCAGGAACTGGAAGAACTCCACCCCTTCCCGCAGCCGGCGCTTCATCATCTGCGGGCTGCGCACCATCTCGCCGACGATCGAGGCGATCTTCGGCGCGCGGAAATAGAAGCGCTTATAGAACGTCTCGACATTGTCGAAGATCTCGGTGTGCGACAGGTGCGGATAGTGCAGCGGCGCGATCTGGATGCCGCTGTCGTCCACCAGTTCCGCGTGGTCGGCGTCGAGCCAGCCGTTCTCCACCGCCTGCTTGTGCAGGAACGTGCCGGGATAGGGCGCGGCCAGGGACACCTGGATCGTGTGCGGGTTGATGTCGGTGGCGAACCTGATCGTCTCCTCGATCGTCTCTTTCGTCTCGCCCGGCAGGCCCAGGATGAAGGTGCCGTGGATCTTGATGCCCAGGTCGTGGCAGTCCTGGGTGAACTTGCGCGCGACCTCGATCCGCATGCCCTTCTTGATGTTGTGCAGGATCTTCTGGTTCCCGCTCTCGTAGCCGACCAGCAGCAGGCGCAGGCCGTTGTCCTTCAGCACCTTCAGCGTCTCGCGCGGCACGTTCGCCTTGGCGTTGCACGACCAGGTGACGCCCATCTTGCCGAGTTCCCTGGCGATCGCCTCGGCGCGCGGCGCGTTGTCGGTGAAGGTGTCGTCGTCGAAGAAGAACTCCCGCACCTGGGGGAACATCTGCTTCGCCAGCCGGATCTCCTCGGCCACGTGGCCGGGCGAGCGCACCCGGTAGCGGTGCCCGCCGACCGTCTGCGGCCACAGGCAGAACGTGCAGTGCGACTTGCAGCCGCGTCCCGTGTAAAGCGAGACATACGGGTGCATCAGGTAGCCGATGAAGTAATCCTCGATCCGCAGGTCGCGCTTGTAGACCTCGGTGACGAAGGGAAGCTGGTCCATGTCCTCCAGCGTCGCGCGGTCCTTGTTGTGGATGATCACGCCCGCGCCGTTGCGGTAGGAGATGCCGTCGATCGTGCCCCAGTCCCGGCCCTCGGCGACTTCCTTGATGGTGAAGTCGAACTCGTTGCGCGCGACGAAGTCGATGACGCCGCCCTGCGCCAGGCTCTCGGCCGGCTGCACGGCCACCTTGGCGCCGACGAAGCCGATCTTCAGCGACGGGTTCGCGGCCTTCAGCGTCTCCGCCACCTTCACGTCCGAGGCGAAGGACGGGGTGGAGGTGTGGATGATGCACAGCTCGTAATCGCGCGCCTGGGCGGTGACGGTGGGCAGGCCGATGCGCGCCGGGGGCGCGTCGATCAGCTTGCTGTTCGGCACCAGCGCCGCCGGCTGGGCGAGCCAGGTCGGGAACCAGAAGGATTTGATCTCCCGCTTCGCCTGATAGCGGGAACCGGCGCCGCCATCGAACCCGTCAAAGGAGGGCGGATGCAGGAACAGGGTCTTCATCATCGTGGTCTGATATCCTCGGTCGTGCCCGTATTCGGGTCACCCACTCTGGGGTCGCGAGAGTCATGAGATCGTGCCGGCGTATCGGCATGCAAGGCGTGGCCCCGCCAGTCAACCTGCCGGCCCCCATAGCTGGCCAGCAGAACGATGACGGACAAGACGTCTCGGATGGGCAAAAGCCCCAGCGGACAGGAAAAAGCAAGAACAGACTCGCCGCCGCCGCGCCAGAGCCGCGCCAGGGCGCGATCCCCCCACCACGCCGCCGCCGCGCGCAGCAGCCATGCGATCAGGAACGCCGCCAGGGACCAGCGTCCGAATCCGTCCAGCAGCACCGCCAGCAAGGCCCAGAACAGCGGATACTGCAGCACCGATGCCGCGAACCCCGCCGGCTCCAGCGCGCGGATCGTCCGCGCCCACCGCAGCTCGTGCCGGAACAGCGCCCGCGGGTCGGTCTCGGGCACCGTCGTCAGCACCAGCGTGTCGGCCAGCGCCACGGCCAGGCCCAGGCCCTTGATCCGCCGCCCCAGCACGTTGTCGTCCGCCAGGTGATCGACCAGCGCCTCCAGCCCGCCGATCCGCGCCAGGTCGGCGCGGCGCAGGCACATCGTCGCGCCGAGGCAGTCGCTGCGTCCCAGCCGGCGCGACAGCAGGGCGCCGGGCAGGAACCCGCTGGTGATCTGCGCCGCACCCAGCCGCGCCACCCAGTTGGCCGAGGCCGGCAGGCCCGCGTACAGCGTGGTCACCAGGCCGACGCCCGGCTGTTCCAGCGCCATCAGCAGGCTTTCCAGGTAATCCGGCCTGACATGCACGTCC
>NZ_DASZTJ010000134.1:0-9272 GCF_035548235.1 Rhodopila sp. | reverse complement strand
GCGCTGACGCCGGGTTTCCTGCGCGGGGTGTTCGGCATCTTCGACCGGTCGGCGCCGGAGGCGACGAACCGGTAGGCTCCGTTTGGACTCGCGGACGCGGCGAGCCTACGATCCGCGCGAGAACAAGGGGGAACGTATCGTCATGAACCGTTGGGAGTCGTCCGCGCCGATCCGCTATCCTGATCCGGACGTGAAGGTGCTGGACAAGCGCTTCGCCAAGGTCGTCCTGGGCAACGCCGCCATCCATCGCATCGCCACCGGCTTCGCTTTCACCGAGGGACCGGTCTGGTTCGGCGACGGTCGCTACCTGCTGTTCAGTGACATTCCCAACGATCAGATCCTGCGTTGGGACGAAACCACCGGCGGGATCAGTGTTTTCCGGTGCCCCTCGCACTATGCCAACGGCAACACGCGGGACCGCCAGGGTCGGCTTCTGACGTGCGAGCACGACACGCAGCGGCTGACCCGGACCGAGTATGACGGCACGGTCACCGTGCTGGCCGACGAGTGGGAGGGCAAGAAGTTCACCGCCCCGAACGACGTTGTGGTGAAGTCCGACAACACGATCTGGTTCAGCGACAATGGCGCGGGGACGCGGGGGAACTACCTGGGACACACCGCGCCGCAGGAGCATCCGTTCCGCGTCTACCGGCTGGATCCCGCGTCCGGCACGCTGTCGATCGCGGTCGGCGACATGGCGCGGCCGAACGGCCTCTGCTTCTCACCGGACGAGAGTCGGTTGTACGTCGTGGACACGCCGCATGACCGGCCCAAGAGCACGCGCGTCTACGACATCGTGGACCATGGGACCCGGGCGGTGAACGGGCGGACGTTCTTCGACGGGGAAGGCTGGGCAGACGGTATCCGCTGCGACACCGAGGGCAATGTCTGGGCCGGCTTCTCCGGTGGCCCGAGCGAGGACGGCGTGGCGGTCTTCGCCCCGGACGGCACGCTGATCGGCCGTATCCTGCTGCCGGAACGGTGCGCGAACCTGTGCTTCGGCGGAACGAAACGCAACCGCGTGTTCATGGCGGCGAGCCAGTCGGTGTATGCGCTCTATGTCGAGGCGCAGGGGGCGTTGGGCGGATAGCGGTCCTTTGTCCGCAACGCGGAACGACAGGGACCTGCGTCCGTCGTGTTCGGGTTTGGCCCGACCATCCGCGATTTGCGGTGGTGATGGAGAGAATGCCGCGGCTGGCGGACATGAAGTCGTCCCGAGCCGGTGTCGGGATAGCTGACCAGACCGGGTGCTGGCCGTAAGTGAGATTTTTGACACAGATGAGATCGGATGGGCGCAGATGAACACAGATTCCGGGGGGCGGGCGCGGTGTCTGCGGGCTCGTCGTCTCGGACCAGGCGACACGCCAGCAGATCCCGCAGAAGCTGTGTGCATCCGTGTGCATCGCTTTAAGAACCTGCTTTGAATGGCCTTGCCATCAACCGCTCCGACAGCCGGCCCATGAGGCACCGCAAAGCATCGGAAAACGTGGGAACTCATCCATCTGACGCGTCGCGTTAACTCGGCACCCATGCGGTCCGGGTCATGACGAACAATGCTTATCCTGCTTTAAGACGCGGCGTCCGCGACGGAGGCATGACATGGCATCGAGAGACGGCGCGCTGAACCGCGCTTTGGGCGTGTTCGACACCAATGGGTTCCGCGATCATCTCGCGTCCCTGGTCGCCATCCCCAGCACCTCCCAGGATCCCGGGCATCTGCCGGACGTGCAGGCCTATTTGGAAACCGGCATTCGCCCCTGGCTGGAACGTCTCGGCTTCACCGTCGAAGTCCACCCTAATCCGGTCGAGGGATTCGGCCCGATCCTGCTGGCGGAGCGGATCGAGCCCGGCGCGACCCGGACCATCGTGACCTATGGCCACGGCGACACCGTACGCGGCTTGGAAGACCAATGGCGCGCGGGCTTGGCCCCCTGGACGCTGACCGAAGAAGGCGACCGCTGGTACGGCCGCGGCACCGCCGACAACAAAGGCCAGCACGTGCTGAACCTGACCGCCTTGGAGGCCGTCATCGCCGAACGCGGCGGCCGGCTCGGTTTCAACGTGAAGATGGTGCTGGAAACCAGCGAGGAACGCGGTTCCATCGGCTTGCGCGAATTCGTGGCCCAGCATGCCGATCGCCTTGCAGCCGATGTGCTGATCGCCAGCGACGGGCCCCGGGTGATGCCCGAGGTCCCGACGATCGCCACCGGCACGCGCGGCATCTTCCAGTTCGACCTGGTGCTGGAACTGCGCCCCGGCGGCGTGCATTCGGGCCATTGGGGCGGGCTGACGACCGATCCCGCGATCGTCCTGTCCCACGCGCTGGGCAGCATCATGGACCGGCACGGCCGCATCCTGGTGCGCGACTGGCTGCCGCGGAACGGAGTCCCGGCCTCGGTGCGCGCGGTCCTGGACGGCTGCCCGGTGGGTGGCGGCGGCGAAGCGGCGACGATCGACGCCGATTGGGGAGAGCCCGGCCTGACCGCGGCCGAGAAGATCTATGGCTGGAACAGTTTCATCGTGCTGGCCATGGTCTCCGGCCGGCCGGAGAACCCGGTCAACGCCGTCGCCCCTTCGGCCCGTGCGACCTGCCATATCCGCTACACCGCCGATACCGACCCGGCGGTGTTCGAGCCGGCACTGCGCAAGCACCTGGACGAAAACGGCTTCGGCGTCGTGCGGATCGAGAAGGCCGGCGTGCGCATGGCCGCCAGCCGCACCGATCCGGCCCATCCCTGGGTCCGATGGACGGTCGGCAGCATGGAGCGGACGCTGGGCAAGCGGGTGCAGGTGATTCCGAATTCCTCGGGCGGGCTGCCGGGCGACGTCTTCGTCGACCACCTGCATGTGCCGTTGGTGTGGATTCCCCATTCCTACAACGGCTGCAAGCAGCACGGCCCGGACGAGCACCTGCTGATCGCCCCGGCGCGGGAGGGGCTGGCTGCCTATACCGGCATCTGGTGGGACATCGGCGAGGGCGGCACGCCGTAACAACCGCGACAGATAGCGCGACCGGACGGCGCGTCATCGGTTCTCCTGTCCATCGAGGAAAGGAGACCGGAATGTCGGACCACACCTACCGCATCGTCGAAGTCGCCGGCTCGTCGGAGATCAGCCACGCCGACGCCATCGATAACGCCATCGCCCGCATGGCCAAGACCACGCGGCACCTGCGCTGGTTCGAAGTCCTGCAGATGCGCGGCGAGATCGAAAATGGCGAGATCCGCCACTATCAGGTGACGATGAAGGTCGGGTTCACCGTGGAGGATTAGGCGGAAGCCTTCGATCCCCGGGTCCCTGGATTTCCCCTGCGCCGAAACTCCGTTAAAGCAGCGCGGCCCAAGGGAAGGAGATGCCCATGCCGTCGCTGCAAGGAAAGACCGCATTCGTCACGGCCGCCGGCCAGGGGATCGGGCGCGCCACGGCCCTGGCGTTCGCCGAGGCCGGGGCGCGGGTCATCGCCACCGACGTCGATGCCGGGAAACTGGGCAGCCTGGCGTCCGACCGGATCACGACGGCGGCGCTGAACGTTCTGGATGCCGCGGCGATCAAGGCTGCCGCCCAGTCCGCCGGGACGATCGACATCTTGTTCAACTGCGCCGGCTTTGTGCACCAGGGGACGCTGCTCGAGGCGACCGAGGACGAATGGTCCTTCGCCTTCGACCTGAACTGCCGGTCGATGTTCCGCACCATGCAGGCTTTCCTGCCCGGCATGCTGGATCGCGGGAAGGGCGTGATCCTGAACATGGCCTCGGTCGCGTCGAACCTGAAGGGCGTGCCGAACCGCTTCATCTACACCGCCACCAAGGCCGCCGTGGTCGGCATGACCCGCTCGGTCGCCACCGACTACGTGACACGCGGGATCCGCTGCAACTGCATCTGCCCGGGCACGGTGGAGACGCCAAGCCTGGGCGAGCGGATCGAGGCGAACGCCCAAGGTGCCGGCGGGGTGGACGCGGCGCGCGCGGCCTTCGTTGCCAGGCAGCCGATGGGACGGCTTGGGACGCCGCAAGAGATCGCGGCGCTCGCCGTCTATCTGGCCGGTGACGATGCCCAGTTCATTACCGGACAGGCTGTCGTTATAGATGGCGGCCTGACTCTTTGACCTTGAGGGGGAAATATCCATGAAGCTGCTGCGCTACGGGCCCGCCGGCGCCGAGAAACCCGCCCTGCTGGACGCCGACGGCCAAATCAGGTGCCTGAGCCAGATCGTCCGCGACATCGACGGCTTCGCGCTGTCCGAGGCTTCGCTGAAGATGATCGCCGGCATCGATCCGGCGACGCTTCCCAAGGTCGAGGGCAATCCCCGCATCGGCGCCTGCATCACGCGGCCGGTGAACTTCGTCTGCATCGGCTTGAACTACGCCGACCACGCCGCGGAGACGGGCAACCCGATCCCCAAGGAGCCGATCGTGTTCCTGAAGTCGCTCTCGGCCTTCTGCGGCCCGAACGACGACGTGAAGCTGCCGCGCGGCTCCGAGAAGCTGGACTGGGAGGTGGAACTGGGCGTGGTGATCGGCAAGCTCGCCCGCTACGTGCCGGAGCATGAAGCGATGGACTACGTTGCCGGTTATTGCGTCTGCAACGATGTCAGCGAGCGCGACTACCAGACCAACCGCGGCGGCACCTGGGACAAGGGCAAGGGCTGCGACACGTTCGGACCGACCGGTCCGTGGATGGTGACGAAGGACGAAGTGTCCGACCCGCAGGACCTGCCGCTGTGGACCGAGGTCAACGGCAAGCGCTACCAGGACGGCTCGACCCAGACGATGATCTTCGGGGTGCAGAAGCTTGTCAGCTATGTCAGCCACTTCATCACGCTGCATCCGGGCGACGTGATCGCCACCGGCACCCCGCCGGGCGTCGGCATGGGCATCAAGCCGGAGCCAGTGTTCCTGAAGGTCGGCGACGTGATGCGGCTGGGGATCGAGGGCCTGGGTATCCAGACGCAGCGGGTGGTCGCCGGGTAAGGGAGCCGTAGTGGAAGAGGTTGGTGCCAGAATAAGGCCGGGCACCGGCGCTTCCGCGTCGTGGACGGGCCAAGCCCGACCACGACGCGGCTTTCTCTCGGCCAAAGGCGGGCGTCGTCCGCTTGCTACCAACCGGTTTTGATCCCGACCGTTGATCAACGTCGGTTGGTAAGGCAGCGCCCTACGGCGCGATCCCCATCAGCCGCGCTGCCGTGCCGCCCAGGATCGCCATTCGTTCGTCATCCGTCAGGCCCGGCGTGTTCAACACCAGGTCGACCTCGGTGCTCGTCCAGGGGAACGGATAATCCGTGCCGACCATGATCTGGGCCGATCCGGTCTCGGCGATCAGGTGACGCAGCGCCTCGGGCGTAAAGACGATCGTATCGAAGAAAAGCTGGCCATCGCGCAGGTACGCGGTCGGCGCCTTTTTCGGTAGGGGCCCGACCCGGCCGGGGAAGGTCCGGCACACCGCGTCGGACCGGTTGGCATAGGACGGCAGGAAGCCGCCGCCATGTGCGGCGCAGATCTTCAGGCCAGGGAACCGGTCGAGCGTGCCCTCGAAGATCAGGTGCGACAATGCGATCGTCGTCTCCAGCGGGTTGCCGATCGTGTTCGTCAGCAGCCCGCTGCCGCCCAGCCGCCCGGACGGTTCCAACTCCCGGGTCCCCAGCGGATGCATGAAGACCAGCACGCCCAACTCCTCGCACTTGGCCCAGAACGGATGGAACTTCGGATCGGCGAGTTCCTGGCCCGCAACGCTGCCGGCGACGCCGATGCCGCGGAACCCGAGTTGCTTGACCGCGTGCTCAACCTGCTGGGCGGCAAGGTCCGGGAACTGCAAGGCCGCCGTTGCGAACGCAACGAAACGGTCCGGATGGGCGGCGCAGAACTCGACCAGAGTCTCGTTCTGGATGCGGATCAAGATCTCGGCCTGGTCGCGGTCGGCGCGGTACCAGAACGGATTGATCGACAGCGCCTCCACGTCGATGCCCTGCGCGTCCATCGCCGCCAGCCGCGCGCTGGTGTCGTCGATCAGCAGGCCGGGCGCTTCCAGCGGGTGCCCGATCACCGCCGCAGCCTTGGGAACGATGCAATGGGCGTGGATGTCGATCACCTTCGCGCGCTTGCCGTTCACCGCCACGTCTCGCCGCCGGGTCGCGGGCGAGGGGGGCGGGGCCGGCGTTGTCGACAGGCCGCAGCCGACGAAGGCGATGCTCGCCATGGCCGTGGAGAGTAGGTTGGCGGCGATCGACATGGCATGTCCTCCGGGGCGCTTTGGCGGAAACTCTGGCATTTGCCTCGATCGCCGCCAAGTCCGTGCGACGGTCGCGTCGATCGGACTATCCCGACGCGGCAAAAGCGGCGATACCGCGCCGCATGCGGCTGACTCCCATCGTTGTCCTGATCCTCGCTACGACGCTGATCCGGTTTGCCTTCGCGGCGACGACGGGGCTGGGGGTCGATGAAAGTTACATGATCGCCGCCGGGCGGCACTTCGCGTTCAGCTATTTCGACCATCCGCCGCTGTCCTGGTGGCTGTCGCACGGGGCGGCGGTACTGGTCGGCGCCGAGGCGTCGGTCGTGGTCCGCGCGCCGTTCATCCTGCTGTTCGCGCTGTCGCAGTGGCTGACGTTCCTGATCGGCCGCCGCGTGGGCGGCGAGCGGGCCGGGTTCTGGGCGGTGGTGGCGTTGAACCTGTCGCCGGTGTTCGGGCTGACCACGGGAACCTGGGTGCTGCCGGACGGTCCGCTGGATTGCGGGTTGCTCGCCGCCGTGGCGTGTCTGATGCGGGCGCTGTCGCCGGCCGAGGGGTGCGACGGGGGGAATAGCCCGGTCACGCCGGGCCATGACGGAGGACGATGGGCCAACGAGGGGGGACTGGCCGACGGGGGCAGGATAGGCTGGTGGCTGGCGGCCGGCGCTTGCGCGGGGCTGGCGATGCTGTCGAAATACTCGGCGGTGCTGGTGATCGGTGGTGCCTTCCTGTTCTTCCTGGCGACCCCTTCGCATCGCCGCCTGCTGGCGCGGTCGGGTCCGTATCTGGCGGTCCTCGCGGCGGCGACGGTGTTCAGCCCGGTCCTGATCTGGAACGCCCGCCACGGCTGGGCCTCCTTCGCCTTCCAGGGCGACCGGGCGCTCGGTCTCCAGTTCCATCCCCTGGCGCCGCTGACGACGCTGGGGGGTGAGGCGCTGTTCGTCCTGCCCTGGATCTGGGCACCGATGATGCTGCTGCTGATCCGAACCTTCCGCGCCGGGGCGCCCTGGCCGGATCGGCTGCTCGCCTGGCTCGCGATCCCGCCGATCGTCCTGTTCGTCGTGCTGTCGCTATGGTCGCGCCAGCGCATTCTGTTCCATTGGGCCGCGCCCGGCTACCTCATGCTGTTCCCGCTGCTGGGTCGTGCGATGGCGGAACGCGAAGGCGTTCCCTGGGTCCGGCGCACCGTCCGCGTCACCGCCGCCCTGTTGCTGGGCGCCATGTTGATCATGGCAACCCAGATCCAACTCGACTGGTTGGGACCCGGCTTGGCGCTGTTGAAACGGGACCCGACCCTGGAGGGCATGAACTGGGCGTCGGTCCGCGACGACCTGCTGGCGCGGGGCCTGCTGCCGGCGGACACGGTCGCGGCGGCGTTCAACTGGCGCGACGCGGGCAAGTTCGGCTACGCGCTGGGGCCGGCGGTGCGGATGCTGTGCCTCAGCGGCGACGCGCGGGAGTTCCGGTTCACGGCCCCGCCGGCGCGCTTCGCCGGACAGACGGTGCTTTTGTTGAGCCTGGATCCGCCCGCCCGAGCGGCGGCGGTGGCCGCGCCATGGTTTGCGTCGGTGGATCTGCTGCCGGGGGCATCCGTCCGCCTCCAAGGCCGCCAACTCGCCCCCGTCACGATCCTGCTCGGGCACGGATTGCGGGCAACGCCTCAATCTGAGGCCGGACGATCATGAACAGGCCGAACAACGGCCGCAGCGGCCCGACGCCCAGGGCGCGGGCGTTCGTCCACAGCGTATAGGGCAGCAGCAGTATCTGGCTGCCGCACCAGACCATCACCGCCTGCCAGGCATTCGACGGGGGTATCAGCAATACGCCCGCGCAAGTCAGCAGAAGGCTGGCGACATGGCCGTACAGCGCGATCCTAACCCCACCCGCGGCCACCAGGGCCACGCTTGCGGGAAACGTCAGCACGCCGATCGCCATCAGCCCGACCAGCGGCAGCGCCGCCGGGCCGGCCGATTGCCAGGCGGGTCCCATGACACGGACGACCCCATGACTCAGCCCGAACGCCAGCACGGCGCAGACCGGCAGCATCACCAGGCCGATCAGGCGCATCCAGCGATCCACCTGTGCCAGCATCGCCTTGCGGTCGCTTTGCAATGGCGACAGGACCGGCAGCAGCAGCCGCCACAGCGCGGTGGAGGTCAGATCCCGGACCGTGTCCACCAGGCGGAAGGCGATATGCACCTCGCCCAAGACGGTCGAGCCGGCGCTGGCGCCGATCAGCACGGCGAACAGGCGGTAGCGGCCGATCAACACGAGGGTCGAGCCAGTCAGGGGCAGGCCGATCGCCAGCAGGCGGCGCAGCGCGGCACGATCGAACGCTGCCAAGGGCCGCCAGCCCCGGCCCAGCAGCAGGGCCAACGCGCCGGTGGTCGCGCCCAGGGCCTGTTGCAGCACGATCGCCCAAGGTCCGAGGCCGGCCAGCGCGCCCGCGATGCCGACCGCGCTGCCAAGCCCTTGGCCGAAAATAGTGCGCAGCGCGAGGCGTCGATATGCCCGTTCCCGCGTCAGCAGTCCTTGGACGACCCCGGCGGCGCCCACCAGAGGCAGCGGCAGGGCGAGCGCAAGGGCCATGCCGATCAGCCTTTGATCGTCCAGCATGGACGCAAGTACCCAGCCCACGGCCGCCTGCAGCACCGCGGCGCCAAGGCCGATCAGGCAGGATCCCCAAAAGGCCGAGGACGCCTCGCGCTCCGTCAACTCCGGTTGCTGCACCAACGCGTCGGCGAACAAGGCGTTGACGGCGACCCAGAGCACCACGTTCAGCGCCGTCGCGGCGGTGCCGATCCCCAGCGCCTGCGGGCCCACCAGGCGGGCGACCAGGAACGAGGTGACGAGGGAGAAAATCCCCGACACGCCCGCGTCCAGGGCGGACCAGAAAGCATCCCGGCGAAGGGATGGACGGCGGGTGGTTCGACCAATCCCTCCCGGGTCGTCCGGAAGGACAACCCCCGTCCGCCCGTCATGCCCCGGCCCGACCGGGCCATCTGGCGCCACAGGAGATGGCCCGGTCGGTCCGGGCCGTGACGGGG
>NZ_DASZTJ010000133.1:0-17280 GCF_035548235.1 Rhodopila sp. | reverse complement strand
GATCAATGCCGAACTGGACAAGATGAGCCCGGACGGGTCGGAGCTGCGGGCGGCGTTCGACGAGTGGGTGCGGCGGGAGATCACCCGGATGGAGACCGAACCCGCCCGCGCCGCCGAGGTCGGGGCCGCCATCCGCCGCGTCGTGGCGCACGAGACGGTGCAGGTCTGGCTGTGGGACATCTGGTCGCGCATGCGCCTGGCGCTGGAAGCCGACCTGGCGAAGCCCAACGGCCGCACCGTCGCCTATGTCGAAGGCGCGCTAGGCAACCTCGGCGCCATCCTCGAAGCCGATCCGGCGGCCCGCGACCGGCTGCAGGGCGCGGCGGAAGGGATCGTGCGGACCCTGCTGCCCAGCGCGCAGATGCGGATCGCCGAGTTCATCGGCCAGGTGGTGGCGAGTTGGGACACCGCGACGGTGGTGGACCGGCTGGAGCTGCGGGTGGGCCGGGACTTGCAATATATCCGGATGAACGGGACCATCGTCGGATTCCTGATCGGCGGGCTGCTGTTCGCCCTCCTGGACACGCTGTTCGGCCATACCACGTTCTACTGACGCTATAGGAGGACGCATGCTGCGGCTTTCGGTCCTGGACCAATCGACGGTGGTCACCGGCCGGTCCCCCGACACCTCCATCCGCGAAAGCCTTCGGCTGGCGCAGCATTGCGAGGCGCTGGGCTACAGCCGCTACTGGTGCGCGGAGCACCACAACTCCGACAGCCAGGCGGGGACCGCGCCCGAGATCCTGATCGCGGCCATCGCCGCCACCACCAACCGCATCCGGGTCGGGTCGGCCGGGGTGATGCTGCCGCATTATTCCGCCCTGAAGGTGGCGGAGCAGTTCCGCGTGCTGGACGCGATCGCGCCGGGGCGGATCGACCTGGGGCTGGGCCGCGCGCCGGGGTCCGACGGGCGGACGGCCTATGCGCTGAACCCGCGGGCGGAGACCGCGGCCGATACGTTCCCCGCCGATGTGCGCGACCTGATCGCCTGGGTGTCGGGCCAGCCGCTGGTCGAGAACCATCCGTTCCGCGACGTCCGTGCCCAGCCGGCCGGACCGACGGTGCCGGAGGTGTGGATCCTGGGCAGCTCCGACTACGGCGCGCAGGTCGCGGCCTATTTCGGGCTGCCGTTCTGCTTCGCCCATTTCATCACCGACGGGCGCGGCGCCGACCAGGCGCTGGCGATCTATCGGGACGGCTACCGGCCCAGCGCGGCGCATCCCGTGCCGCACGCGGCGCTGTGCGTCTGGGCCATGGCGGCGGAGACGCCGGAGGAAGCCGCGCGGCTCTTCCGCTCGCGGGAGGTGTGGCGGCTGAACCGCGACCGCGGCGTGTTCATGGCCCTGGGCTCGCCCGAGGAGGCCGCGGAACGCACCTATACCGAGGGCGAAACGCTGCGGATCGAACGGATGCGCGCCCGCGCGCTGTACGGCACGCCGGACGTCGTGGGCGCGAAGCTGCGGGCGCTGGCGGAAGAGCACAAGGTCGAGGAGATCGCGATCCTGACGACGCTGCACGACCCGGAGGCACGCCGCCGGTCCTATACGCTGCTGGCGCGGGCGTTCGGTCTAGGGGCGCCAGACGTTCCGCTGGCCGCCGACTGACTGCTGCGCCCGCCAGGCCTGGAAGCGGAACACGCCATAGGCCACGGCGGCCGCGCCCAGGGCGATCGGCAGCAGCAGCAGGAACAGCCACAGGGCGAAGGCGGCGATCGACAGCGCGCCGGCGAGCACGGCGACGACGATGGCCCACATCATGACGCGCGTCAGGATCGGCGGGCGCGGCGGGTCGACGAATTCGCCCTCCGGCGTCATGTCGATTTCGGGCGGACGATGGGTGTTCATGACGAAGGAGAGTGGTCCGCCCCTGGCCGAGCTTCAAGGGCGACCGTAAGATTGGGGGACAAGGAGAGGAACAGGGCATGAAGGTCGGACTTTTCATCAACACGCAATGGCCGGAAGAGGTGAATGTCGGGGCACAGATTCCCGCCCTGGTCGAGCAGGTGCGCGTTTGCCGCGACTCCGGGTTCCGCTCGATCTGGTTTCCGCATCACTGGCTGACGGCGCCGATGCAGATGCTGCAGATCATGCCGGCGATGGCGTACCTGGCGGCCGAGGGCAAAGGCATGGTGTTCGGGCCGAACATCCTGATCCTGCCGCCGATGAACCCGATGCACGTCGCCGAGGAAGCCGCCACGATGGACGTGCTGACCGGCGGCAACTACGTGCTGGGCGCCGGCCTGGGCTATCGCGTGCCGGAGTTCACGGCGTTCAACGTGCCCTTGTCCGACCGCGCCAGCCGCTTCTCGGAAGCGGTGTCGCTGATGCGCAAGCTGTGGACCGGGGAGACGATCACGCACGAGGGCAAGCATTTCACGGTGCGCGACGCGGGCATCAGCCTGAAGCCGACGCGTCCGGGCGGCCCGCCCATCTACATCGCCGGCCTCGTCGACGCCGCTATCAAGCGCGCCGCTCGGATCGGCGATGCGTGGCTGATCGCCAACGCGTCGTCGCTGGCGGAGATCGAGCCGGGGATGAAGACGTATCGCGCGGCGATCGCGGAGTACAACCGCCCGCCGTTGGAGTTCCCGATCGCGCGCGAATGCTACGTCGGCAGCAGCCACAAGACGGCGTTCGAGGAGTGCCGGAAGGCGCTGGAATACAAATACGCGGCCTATGCGGCGTGGGGGATGACCAGCCCGCTGGAGGGCACCACGCTGGACGAGTTCGCCAAGGAACGCTTCATCATCGGCGACAAGGAGTCGGTGAAGGACGAGATCCTGAAGTACAAGGAGCGGCTGGGGGTGGATCACTTCATCATGCGCAGCCAGTGGCCGGGGCTGGACCAGGAGAAGACGGTCGCGTCGATCAAGCGGCTGGGCGAGGTTTTCGCGACTCTGCGGTGAGGGGCGTGGCCGTTACTCGACCGTCATGGCGTGGCTTGACCGTGTAGGCGCCTACTCAAGCGATTGCGCGGTACCGCCCCTTCTCGCGTCTTGGTCGGCGCAGGCCGGCCATCCACGCCTTTACCGCAGGTCATGGATGGTCGGGCTTGGCCCCGACCAGGACGCGGAGCGGAGTGGTGCCGCCCGCCCATCGGCGATCGCGATCACAGCACGTCAGCAATCGCCTGGTGATACCGTTTCGTCGCCGCCATATGGTCTGCCGCCGTTTTCCCTGCGATACGTTTGTGGTGGCGCCGGTTGAACGTCGTCGTCAGGCAGATATGCGAGGCGCCGGCCTTCTTCCAGAACGCGACCTCCTGACGCCATTGCGCTTCGTCGCCGTCGCCGCAGGACGTCCAGACCTCGATCCCCATCTGCGCCGGATCGCGCCCTTCCTTTTCGGTCAGGCGGCGCAGGTCGGTGAAGATGTCCAGCGCCGACTGGTCCGGCGGATAGGCGTTCGGCATCCAGCCGTCGCCCCATTTCGCGATGCGCGGCAGGGTGTGTTCATGATGGCCGCCATACCACAACGGGATGCGCCCCGACTGCGGCCGGGGGCTGATGCCTGCGTCCTCCAGCGTGTGGTAGCGGCCCTTGAACGTCACGTACTCCTGCGCCCAGAGCGCCTGCATCACCTGCACCTGCTCTTCCGAACGCCGGCCGCGATTGTGGAAGTTCTCGTTCAGGCCGGTGAATTCGACCGGGTTCCAGCCGACGCCGATCCCCAGGCGGAACCGGCCGCCGGACAGCACGTCCAGGCATGCCGCCTGCTTGGCGACCAGCGCCGTCTGCCGCTGCGGCAGGATCAGCACGCCGGTGGAAAAGCCCAGCCTGGTCGTGCAGCCGGCCAGGTAGCCCAGCAGCACGAACGGGTCATGGTACGGGTTGTTGGCCATGACGCCGCGTCCGCCGACGTCTTCGGCGGTGGCCGGGTTGGCGCCGAGGACGTGATCGGGGATCTCCAGGAAGTCCACGCCCATCGCCTCAAGCTGCAAGGCGTAGTCGCGCACCATCGTCGGATCGCCGCCGATGACGGTGAAGGGGCTGAGCACACCGAACTGCATCGCTTTCACTCCGTCTGTTTCGCGCCGGGCTATTTCGCGCCGGGCTATTTCGCGTCGGGCTATTTCGCGTCGGACTCCAGGACAGCCTTGATCTGGTCGGGCGGCACGGCAATCGGTTCGATCCCGGCTCGTTCCTGCTGCAACAAGGCGGCGACGCGCGAATCGCGCTGTGCCCAGCCCCGGTTCAGCGCCTCGGTCAACTCCAGCAGCGCGAGGTTGGTCAGGCGCATCGGCACTTGGACATCCCGAGCGAGTTGGCATGCGAGGGAGACGTCTTTGTGGATGAGGCGAAGGGCGAAGTCGGCCGGATCGTAGCTGCCCGTCAGGAAATGATCCGCCAGCCGATCGAATGTCCGCGACCGGCCCGTCGCCCCCTGCCGCACGGCCTTGAACAGCGACAAGGCATCGACGCCGGCCTTGATGCCCAGGGTGAAGACCTCGGACAGCACGACGTTGACCGCGGCGGAGGTTGCATTGTGAACCAGCTTGGCGATCGATCCGGCACCGATCGGACCGATATAGGCGGCCTGGTCGCCCATCGCAGACAGCACCGCCTGGTACTTGTCGTAGACGGCCTGGTCGCCGCCGACCCAGATCGCCAGCCGGCCGCTATTGGCGCCGCGCGGCCCGCCGCTGACCGGCGCATCCAGGAAATCGACGCCCTGTTCGGCGAATTCCGCGTGCAAGGCGCGCACCACGTCGACCGCGTTGGTCGACAGGTCGAACCACGCGGCCCCTTTCCGGAACCCTTCCTTCAGCCCGTTCTCCCCGGTCCCCACCCGCTGCACGTCGGCGGGGGTGGGCAGCGAGGTGAACACGAGGTCGCAGGCGGCTGCCACCGCCTTGGGCGAGTCCGCCCAGGTCGCGCCCGCGTTCAGGTGCCGCGAGGCGGCCTGGCGCGTCAGGTCATGCACGACCAGTTCGTGCCCCGCCTTCTGCAGGTTGGACGCCATGCCCGCGCCCATCATGCCGAGGCCGATAAAACCGATCTTCATTCCCGTTTCCTCCGTTATCTTCAACCGTTCCACTGCAGGATATAAAGGCCCGCGTCATAGTCGGTGACGTACATCAGGCCGTCCTGCGCGACGAAAATATCCGCCGTGTGCCGGATCTTGGCGCGGCCGCGCATCGGCTCCATCCATGTCGTCGGCTGCGGCGGGACGAAATGGCCGATCTCCTCCGGCCGGTACGGGTCCTTGATGGTGAAGACCCGGACGCCGGCGCTCTGCCAGGTGGCGAAAATGATGTCCGACGAGCGGAACGATCCCGGCCGGTTCTCATGCAGGTTGTGCGGACCGAATTGCCCGCCCAGCTTGACGTAGTCCCGCTCGGACGGCGTCGGCATCGTTGCGATGGAAACCGGATTGGACTTCTCGCGGATATCGAAGATCCAGGTCCGTTTCATCTGTTCCTGATCGATGTTCAGCGTCGCCTCGTCGGCGACCACCAGCAGGTCCCGGTCGTGCAGCGGCAGCGCGCTGTGCGTGCCGCCGCCATAAGGGGGCGTCCAGTTGCGATGCACGATCAGCCGCGGTGCCGACTTGTCCTTCACGTCCAGGATCGTCAGCCCGCCGTCGCGCCAGGAGCCATAGGCGACGTCGTCCTCGACCACCGCGTGATGCAGCGCATAGCGCCCCTTGCTCCAGGACGGCGTCTCCCCGCCGGCGGCGTTCATGCCGGGGATCCACCAGCGGCCGCATTCGACGGGTTTGGTCGGATCGGCCATGTCGATGACGATCAGGATGTGGTCCAGGAACCCGTCCAGCAGCGCGGAAGCATAGGCATAGCGGCCGCCGGTCCACCAGATGCGGTGCAGCCCCAGCCCCTGCACCTCCATGAAGCCGATCGCTCGGGGATTGGCGGGGTCCTTGATGTCATAGACCCGCATGCCGGCGGAAAAGTCTTCGCCGCGCCTGCCATAGCGCGCCGAGTCCACCTGGTTCGATCCGCTATAGTAATCCTTTTGCGACAGCAGCGCCTTGAGGTCCAGTTCCTCGATGCACAGCAGCAGGTCGTTGGCGGTCTGCAGGTGCATGCACCAGGAATTCGGGTGGATCGGCACGAAGTTGACCGGTTTCGGATGGCGCGGATCGCGCACGTCGGTGACGGTGATGCAGCGGCTGACCCGCGTGCCGATATAGGCATGGCCCCGGTTGACCATGACCTGAACGCCGTCCCCCTTCCCGCCCTGGCCGGTGTGGCCGACGAACGTGATGTTGTGCGCACTCTCCGGCGTAATCATGGCTTGCCCTCCCCTTATTTCAGCGCGAAGAACCCGACGCATCCGCATGGTCGACCGGCAGATGATGAAGTAGCCCGGCCGTCATAGATTACCGGACACGAGGGAAAGGGGAAGGCATGGTCACGGGAGCCAATAGTCCACTGACGGTCGATCTGACCGGATACCGCGTCGCGATCTCGGCCGGCGCCAACGGCATCGGCCTCGTGATGGCCAACAGCTTCGCGTTCTGCGGCGCCCAGGTTTTCGTCAGCGACCTCGACGAGGCGGCGCTGAAGTCCTGCGGCCATGCCGGCATGAAGGCCGATGCCGGCGATCCCGCGCAGTGCGAGGCCTTCGTCGACAAGGCGGTGGCGCACCTGGGCGGCCTGGACGTGCTGGTCAACAACGCCGGGATCGCCGGGCCGACCGCGCTGGTGGAGCACGTGACGCCCGAGGCGCTGGAAGCGACGCTGAGGATCGACGTCGGCTCGATGTTCCACATGTCCCGCCGCGCGATCCCCGTGCTGCGGGCGAATGGCGGGGGGGCGATCCTGAACCTGTCCTCGGCGGCCGGGCGCTTCGGCTTCCCGCTGCGCGCGCCCTATAGCGCCGCCAAATGGGGCGTGATCGGCTTCACCAAGACGCTGTCGATGGAACTGGGCCCGGACGGCATCCGCGTGAACGCCATCCTGCCCGGCCCCGTCGACGGGCCGCGAATCCGAGCGGTGATCAAGGCGAAGGCGGAGGCGGCGGGGATATCGGAGAACGAGATGACGGAGCGGATGGTCTCCACCACCAGCCTGAAATCCTTCGTCACCCAGCAGGACATCGCCAACATGGCGCTGTATCTCGCCAGCCCGTTCGGGACGACGATCAGCGGCCAGGCGATCAGCGTCGATGCCGACATGCAGATGACCGCATAGGCGCACGCGGCACCGGCGCCGATCCCGTCGTGGCCGGGCTTGGCTTGAGCGGGCTTGGCTTGAGCGGGCTTGGGCTTGACCGGGCTTGGGCTTGACCGGGCTTGGCCTGACCATGACGGGGATGGAGGTTCCACTCGCACCGAACCTGCTCTAGGCTGCCGAGCATAATACACCGGAGGAAACGGCATCATGAGCGCCACCACGTTCGATTTCGGCAAGCTGTTCAGCTCGGGATTGCCCGATCCCGCGCCGCGCTGGGCGCCGTTTCCGAAATACTACTTCGTGGGCGGCAACAACGATCCGGAACAGATCCCGATCGAGGGGCTGATCGACGCCTGCGCCTCGGTCCTGCGGCGCGAAGGCGACAAGCTTGCGATCTACAACCTGGGCCTCGGGCCGCAGGGATACCCGGGCCTGCGGCAGTTCGTGGCCGACAAGTCCAAGCGCGTGCGCGGGATCGACGTGCCGATCGACGACATCATGATCACCACGGGGTCCGGCCAGGGCATCGACATGATCAGCAAGCTGATGGTCGATCCGGGCGATACGATCCTGGTCGAGGAGTATTGTTACCAGGGCGCGATGAACCGGTTCCGCAAGCTGGGCGCGAAGCTGCAGGGCATGAAGCTCGACGCCGACGGGATCGTCATCGACGCGCTGGCGAAGCAGTTGGCCGACCTGAAGGCCAAGGGAATCACGCCCAAGTTCATCTACACGATCCCCACAATCCAGAACCCGACGGCAAGCATCCTGCCGCTGGACCGGCGCCATGCGCTGATCAAGCTGGCGCACGAATACAACGTCGCGATCTTCGAGGACGAGTGCTACGCGGACCTGCTGTGGGAAGGGATCGATGCGCCGCCCGCGCTTTACGCGCTGGACCCAAGCTGCGTCGTCCATCTTGGTTCGTTCTCGAAATCGCTCGCCCCGGCCTTGCGGCTGGGCTACATCATCGCGCCCTGGCCGATCATGAGCCGGCTTCTGCCGCTGAAGGGCGATAGCGGGACGGGCGCGCTGGACCAGATGGTGGTCGCCGAATACTTCTCCCACAACTTCGACCGACACTTGAACCACCTGAACGGCGTACTGAAGGAGAAGCTGGACGCGATGACCGAGGCCGTGGCACGCGAATTCGGGGCCTCGGCGGAATGCTGGGCGCCGAAGGGCGGCATCTTCCTGTGGATCAAGCTGCCGGACAGCGTGGATGTGCGGAAACTGGTGAAGCCCGCGGCGGACGCGGGGATCGTATTCAATCCTGGTCCGGAATGGGCGGTCAGTGCGGATAATTCCAGCAACTGCCTCCGTCTTTGCTTTGCCATGCCCTCCAAAGATACCATCAAAAACGGAGTGGCCGAACTCGCTCGGGTTTGTTACGAGCAGACGGGAATTCCGGTTCGGAGCGGAAACGTGTCGCGGGAGTGACGGTTGATTTTGTAACGACCTGGCCGGGTCTCATCGGGGCGCTTTTCTCCACCGGCACCGCAGGGCGCGGACGGCGGGCCTGCGCCGGCCGGGACGGGAAGAGGTGCGTTGCCCGGTTGCAGGGCTTCGGGGTCAGGACCTCCGGGCAGAGGCCCTGCCCTCAACCCACCGGAGCGCCCGGCAGGCCGCGGAAGAAATCGATCCGCTGCTTCGCACCCGTCGCGATGTAAAGGTGATCCGACCCCGTCAGCAGAAACCGAGCGCCCATGCCGACATAGCGGGAGGCATGCTCTTCGTCGTAGATGCCGCCCATGCCCAGCGTCTTGCCGTGCTTCCGGCAGGCATCGCCGACCGTCTGGTAGGCCTCGACCACCTTCGGATGACCCATCTGGCCGGAGATGCCCAGTTCCGCCGTCAGGTCCGACGTGCCGATGAACAGCACGTCGATCCCCTCCAACGCCGCGATCGCGTCGGCATTGCGGATGGCTTCGGGGCTTTCCAGCATCACGACGGTCAGGATCTCCTGGTTGATCGCGGCCTGCGCCTCGGCCGTCGATGGCGCGGCATAGCCATAGACCGCCGGCGGGCCGCCCCAGCTTCGATGACCCATCGGGGGGTAGTGGAAGGCATCGGCGATCCGCTTCGCCTCGGCCGGCGTATCCACATGCGGAATGACGATCCCCAGCGCCCCGTTGTCCAGCGCACGGGTCGCCTCGTCGATCGCGCCGGCGCAGACGCGCACGATCGGCGTCACGCCCATCGGCAGCGCGGCGATGCAAAGCTGGGTGATCTCCTGGATGTTGAACGCCCCGTGTTCGGCGTCGATGAACATCCAGTCATGGCCCGTCAGCGCGATCACCATCGGCGTGGCGACCGAACGGAGGTGGTGTACGCCGAAGCCAAGGGCCATCTTGCCCGATTTCAGGCGCTGCTTGGTCACGTTCTTGGTCAGAGGCATGGTCCGTTTCCCCAATCGCTGGCGGAAAACCAGCATGCGCCGGGACCAAGGTCAATCGACGGGGGAGCGGTCCTCCACCAGCGCCATCAGCGTCTCCAGCCGGTCCGCCTCGCCGGCCGGCTTGTCGGTGCGGATGCGGGCCAGGCGGGGAAACCGCATGGCAACGCCGGATTTGTGGCGGTTGGAGAGCTGCACGGCGTCGAACGCCACTTCCAGCACCAGCGACTTGGCGACCTCCCGGACCGGGCCGAAGCGGGCCGTCGTGTTGTTGCGGATCCAGCGGTCCAGGAACGCCAGCTCCTGGTCGGTGAAGCCGAAATAGGCCTTGCCGACCGGGACCAGCTCATCGCCGCGCCAGAGGCCGAACGTGTAGTCCGAGTAGAAACTGCTGCGCTTGCCATGACCGCGCTGCGCATACATCAGGACGGCGTCGACGGTCAGCGGATCGCGCTTCCACTTCCACCACTGCCCTTTCACGCGACCGGGCAGGTACAGGCTGTCGCTGCGCTTCAGCATCAGCCCCTCGATCGACGCCGCGCGGGCCCCGTCGCGCAGGACCATCAACTCCTGGAGGGAGGAGAAGCGGATCAGCGGCGACAGGTCCATGCGGGCGGGACGGGTGCGCGCGAGCCAGGCCTCCAGCCGCCCGCGGCGCTGGTCGAACGGCAGCGTCCGCAGGTCCTCGGTCCCGTCGAACAGCAGGTCGTAGAGCCGGACCATGACCGGGAACCGGTCCATCATCCTCGCGGTCACCGTCTTGCGGTTCAGCCGCTGCTGCAGATCCGCGAACGGGGCGACGACGCCGTCGCGGACGACCAGCAACTCCCCGTCCAGCACCGCCCGGAAGTCCATCGCGGACACAAGCTCTGGGAACGTGCCCGAGATGTCGTCGGCGCCGCGGGAATAGATGCGCCGGCCGCCTTCGGTCGCGACGAGCTGTACGCGGATGCCGTCCCATTTCCATTCGGCGCGCCAGTCCTCGGGGCGCAGGGCGGCGATGTCGGGGGCTTCCAGCGGATGCGCCAGCATCGGCGGGCGGAAGACCGGCGCATCGGCCGGGTCGGGCTTCGGTCCCCTGCCCTCCAGCCAGGCGAACAGCGGGCGGTAGGGCGGAGCCAGGCCGTGCCAGACTTCCTCCACCTCGTCGACGCTGACCTGCCCGATCTCGGCCAGCGCGATCTTAGCGAGGCGGCCGGAGGCGCCGACCCGCAGCCCGCCGGTGATCAGCTTCAGCAGGGCCAGGCGCGTGGAGGCGTCGGTGCAGTCCAGCCATTCGGCGACGATGCCCGGCAAGGCCGCCTTGGGCGCCGTCTCCAGCGTGTCCACCACCTCGGCCAGCGTCGGCGGGTCGGACCGGGTGCTGCCGGATGGGGTGCTGCCGGATGGGGCACTGCCGGATGGGGCACTGCCGGATGGGGCGCTTGCGGCGGGCCAGATCAGCGCCACCGTCTCGGCCAGGTCGCCGACATAGTCATACGACCAGTCGAACAGCACCGGATCGGTGCGGCCGGCGGCGAGTTCCCGGATCAGGCCGGGCTTGGCGGCGGTGAAGCTGAGCTCGCCGGTGATGGCGGCGAGGCCGATCCCCCGCTCCGGGTCCGGCTGGGTGGCGAAATAGCGCCGCAGAAGGGCGATCTTGGCATTGCGCGATGGCGTGAAGACCAGCCGCTCGAGCAGCGTGGCGAAGGCGATCATATCCGGCATGTTGGGCGTTTGGCGGCGAAACGCCAGTGGCGGGGCCAGTGGTGGGCGCAACGGGCGGCGGGCGCAACGGGGGCCGGCGGCGGCCGCGCCCGGCACGGGCCGCACGTCCACTTGACGCACCGGCAGGGCAACCATACCTTGCAATGTTCTGGCCGCTCCCTTAATGAGACGGTCCACCCAAAGTTCAAGTGCTGGAGGCTGAGCGCATGGCGCGCGTCACCGTCGAAGATTGCGTCCAACGTGTCCCGAACCGGTTCGAGCTGGTTCTTCTGGCCGCCCAGCGTGCCCGCAACATCAGCCGTGGCGAAGAACTGACCATCGACCGCGACAACGACAAGAACCCCGTCGTCGCTCTGCGCGAAATCGCCGATGAGACCATCGAGCTGCAACGGATCGAGCAGGACCTGATCAAGTCCCTGTCGCGCGCCCCGGAACCGGAGCCGGCGGACGAGGAGGTGCTGGACCTGATCCCCACCGACCAGAACATCTTCGGCCTGCAGGACGTCTCGGCCGAGGAAGAGACCGCCAGCCTGCCGGCGGAAGCCGACGAGAGCATGTCGCCCGAAGACCTGGAAGCCGCGATCGAGGCAGAACTCGGCGGTCGCGGTTCGCGGTAGGCGCATGGAAGGCGGGGGCTTCGTCAGCGACCCCAACTTGGTTCCGGCGGCCCCCCCTCGGACATCCAGCCTGCCTGAGCGTGACCTTCCCCTTCCGCCCGCCGGCCAGCCGGCGACCGCGGACCTGGTCGAGATCATCCGGGACTACGACCCGAAGGCCGACACGTCGCTGGTCGAGGCCGCCTATGCGCTGGCGGCGCAGGCCCACAGCACGCAGCGGCGCGACAACGGCGAACCCTACATCACCCATCCGCTGGCGGTCGCGAAGATCCTCGCCGGCTACCATCTCGACACCTCCTCGATCGCGACGGCGCTGCTGCATGACGTGATCGAGGACACCAGCTTCAAGCTGCCCGACCTCGAAAACCGCTTCGGCAAGGAAATCGCCGGCCTGGTTGACGGCGTCACCAAGCTGACCCGGCTGGAACTGCAATCCGACCGCACCAAGCAGGCGGAGAACTTCCGCAAGCTCGTCCTGGCCATGAGCCGCGATATCCGCGTGCTGCTGGTCAAGCTCGCCGACCGCCTGCACAACATGCGGACGCTGCATTTCGTCAAGGAGCCGGAGCGCCGCCGCCGCATCGCGCGCGAGACCATGGAGATCTACGCGCCGCTGGCGGAGCGGATCGGCATGGACGCGGTCAAGACCGAGTTGCAGACGCTGGCGTTCAAGCAGTTGGAGCCCGAGGCCTACGCCACCATCCTGGCGCGGCTGAACTTCCTGCGCGGACAGGGCGCGGACGTCATCGACGACGTCCGGAACGAGTTGATCAAGGTCTGCACCGACGCCGGCATCCATGTCATCGAAGTGACCGGCCGGGAGAAGTCGCCCTTTTCGATCTGGGAGAAGATGCATCGGCGCAACGTCGCGTTCGAGCAGCTTTCGGACATCATGGCGTTCCGCATCGTCGTGGAGACGAAGGCGGATTGCTACGGCGCGCTGGGGGCGGTCCATTCCGCCTATCCGGTGATCGCCGGCCGCTTCAAGGACTACATCTCGACGCCGAAATCGAACGGCTACCAGTCGCTGCACACCGGCGTCACGCTGCGCGAGCCGCGCAACCAGAAGATCGAAGTGCAGATCCGCACCGCGGAAATGAACGACGTGGCCGAGAACGGCGTCGCCTCGCACTGGGTCTACAAGGCCCCGGACCGGAAGGTCGACGGCACCGACGTGCAGCGCTTCCGCTGGGTGCAGGACCTGCTGGAGATCCTGGACGATTCGGCCGCGCCGGACGAGTTCCTGGAGAACACGAAGCTCGAGCTCTATCCGGACCAGGTCTTCTGCTTCACGCCGAAAGGGCAGTTGATCCAGTTGCCGCGCGGCGCGACGCCGGTCGATTTCGCCTATGCCGTCCACAGCCAGGTCGGCGACACCTGCGTCGGGGCGAAGGTGAACGGCCGGCTGATGCCGCTGCGGCACCACCTGGAAAACGGCGACCAGGTGGAGGTGATGACCGCGCGCGGCGGCACGCCGTCGCCGCAATGGGAACGGTTCGTCGTCACCGGCAAGGCGCGTGCGCGCATCCGCCGCTTCATCCACCAGGAACAGCGCCAGCAAAGCCGCGACGCGGGCCGGGCGGAACTGACCAAGGCGTTCCGCCAGGCCGGGGTGGACGGGTCGGAAAAGGCGCTGGAACCGGCACTGAAGGCGTTGAAGGTCGCGTCGCTGGACGATCTCTATGTCGCGATCGGCAACGGCAACCTGTTCGCCCGCGACGTCGTCCACGCCGCCTATCCCGAGCTTCGCCAGGCCCCCCGCGCGCCGCGGATGGTCCCGCCCTTGCTGCCCCGCGGCAAGGCGCCTGCCCGGTTCGACCACGACATGCCCGTCACCGGCCTGGTGCCCGGCATGGCCTATACCTTCGCGGGATGCTGCCACCCCGTGCCGGGCGATGAGATCGTTGGCATCGTCACGACCGGCAAGGGCGTCACCATCCATGCCAGGGAATGCCAGACCCTGACGGGCTTCGCCGCGACGCCGGAGCGGTTCATCGATATCGAGTGGAACTATGAGGCGGTCAGCCACAATCCCGCACAGGGCAAGGGCAGCGGCCATACCGCGCGGATCAGCGTGATCGCCAGCAACGAGCAGGGCACGCTCGCGGACCTGGCGAACGCGGTCGCCAAGCAGGACGGGTCGATCATCAACCTGAAGATCGTCAACCGGCAGCAGGATTTCATGGAGGTCCTGGTCGATGTCGACGTTCGCGACGTCGGCCACCTGTCCAAGGTCATCGTCGGCCTGCGCGGCCTGAAATCGGTCAAGGGCGTCGAGCGGGCGACAGGCAGCTAACCCGCGCAACACCATCGAGCAGTCAAGGCATGATCCTCGGCATCGGTTCGGACATTTGCGACATTCGGCGGATCGAAGCGGCGATCGAGCGGCATGGCGCGCGGTTCCTGGAACGTGTCTTCACCGAGACCGAGCGTGCGAAAGCCATGCGCCGGACCGAGAAGATCCAGGCCGGCACCTTTGCCAAGCGCTTCGCGGCGAAAGAGGCGGCGGCCAAGGCGCTGGGCACCGGCTTCCGCCGGGGCGTGTTCTTCTCCAACCTCGGCGTCGTCAACCTTCCCGGTGGCCAGCCGA
Organism: Rhodopila sp.; assembly: GCF_035548235.1. Taxonomy (GTDB): domain Bacteria; phylum Pseudomonadota; class Alphaproteobacteria; order Acetobacterales; family Acetobacteraceae; genus Rhodopila. The sequence goes on along the minus strand of NZ_DASZTJ010000133.1, from coordinate 2,837 downwards.
CCCTGAGGATGACCGGCGGGGCCGCGGAACGGCTGGCGGCGATCACGCCGGACGGCATGCTGGCCGAGGTCCACCTGACGATGACCGACGAATACCCTTATGCCTACGCGCAGGTCATCATCTCGGCGGTGCCCGCGCGGTGACGCGATTCCTTGACAGGAAAGGGCAGGCTGGGCTTGATCCGCGCGCCTTTCCCGGCTCCGGCCATTCGCTGATATCCTGAAAGTTTCTTCATCTCATGGCGACAACCAAGGCCAAGCCCAGACGTCAATCGAGCGCGTTGGTCGAGAACATCAAGACCATCTTCTACGCCGCCCTGATTGCGATCGGCGTTCGGACATTCGCGTATGAGCCGTTCAACATCCCATCGGGCAGCATGATCCCGACGCTGCTGGTCGGCGACTACCTGTTCGTCTCGAAATACAGCTACGGCTACTCCCGTTACTCCTTCCCCTTCTCGCCCCCGCTGTTCTCGGGCCGCATCTTCGGGTCCCTGCCCAAGCGCGGCGACGTCGTGGTGTTCAAGTATCCGCGGGACACGTCGATCGACTACATCAAGCGCATCGTCGGGCTGCCCGGCGACCGTATCCAGGTCCGTGACGGGCAGCTTTACATCAACGGCCAGCTCTGCCCCCGCCAGCCGGAAGGCACCTATGTCGCCGACGACAACGGCATCCGGGTCATGAGCCGCCTCTATGAAGAAACGCTGCCGGACGGCGTGAAGCACCAGATCCTGAAGGAACGGGATGACGGCTGGGCCAACAACACGCCGGAATACGTGGTCCCGCCCGGCCACGTGTTCGCCATGGGCGACAACCGCGACAACAGCGCCGACAGCCGCTTCATGGACCAGGTGGGCTACGTGCCGGTCGAGAACCTCGTCGGCCGCGCCGAAATCCTGTTCTTCTCCTTCGACGCGGAATATCCCTGGTGGGAAGTCTGGGAATGGCCGTTCGAGATCCGCTGGTCCCGGCTTCTGCAGCCAATCCATTGACAGCGCCGGCATGAGCGACGGGTTCGACGCGATCCTTGGCCACAGGTTTCAACGTCCCGAGCTGCTGAAAGAGGCACTGACGCACCGGTCGGCCGCACAGGGCCGCGGCCGCGGCAGCAATGAGCGGCTGGAATTCATCGGCGACCGCGTGCTGGGCCTGACGATGGCGGAATGGCTGGCCGAACGCTTCCCGCGCGAGCAGGAGGGGGAGCTGGGCCGCCGCCTGGCCTACCTGGTCTCCCAGCCGGTGCTGGCCCATGTCGCGGAGACGATCGGGCTGGCGATGGCCCTATCCGTTTCACCCGGCGAGGCCAAGGCCGGCGTCACCCGCCGCGCCACGGTCCTGGCCGACGCGCTGGAGGCCGCGCTCGGTGCGCTCTACCTGGACGGCGGCCTGGAGGTGGCCCGCGGCTTCGTCCGGCGGGCCTGGCAGGATGCCATGCTGTCGCAGGTCGATCCGCCCAAGGACGCCAAGACGGCCTTGCAGGAATGGGCCCAGAAGCGCGGCAAGGACCTGCCGTTCTACCAGGTCACCGACCGTTCCGGCCCGCCGCACGCGCCCGAATTCACCGTCACCGTCAGCATGGGCGACGATATCGGCCTCGGCCGTGCGGGCAGCAAACGGGCGGCGGAGCAACTGGCGGCGGAGGCGTTGCTGGAGCGCCTCGTGCCCGCCCGGGTGGCGAAACCATGACCCGCTGCGGCTTCGTCGCCATCGTCGGCGCCCCCAATGCGGGCAAGTCCACCCTGCTCAACCGGCTGACCGGGGCGAAGCTGTCCATCGTCTCGCCCAAGGCGCAGACGACGCGCTTCCGCGTGCTGGGCATCTTCATGCACCGCCAGTCGCAAGTGCTGCTGGTCGACACGCCCGGCATTTTCCGCCCGCGCCGCAAGCTGGACCGGGCGATGGTCGCGGCGGCCTGGACCGGGGCGGCCGACGCCGACCTGACGGTCCTGCTGGTCGACGCGCGCGCCGGCCTGCGCGACGAGGTGCGCGAGATCGTCGGCAAGCTGGCGGAGGCGAAACGCCGCTGCTGGCTGGTGCTGAACAAGACCGACCTGGTGTCCCCCACCGCCCTCCTGCCGCTGACCCAGAGCCTCTCGGAACTCGCGCCGTTCGAAGAGACCTACATGGTCAGCGCCCAGACCGGCGACGGCGTCGCCGCGCTGGGCGACGCGCTCGCCGAGGCGATGCCGGAAGGACCGTATCTCTATCCGGAAGACGACCTGACCGACTTGCCGGACCGGCTGCTGGCGGCGGAAATCGTCAGGGAGCAGATTTTCCTGCAAACCCATGAAGAGGTGCCCTACGGCGCGACGGTGGAGACCGAGAGCTTCGCCGAACGGCGGGACGGATCGGTACGCATCGACGTCACGGTCTATGTGTCCCGTGCGGGGCACAAGGCGATCCTGATCGGCGACAAGGGCAGCCGGATCAAATCCATCGGCGCCCGCGCCCGCCAGGACCTGGCCGGTCTGCTGGACCGGCCCGTGCACTTGTTTCTCAACGTCAAGGAACGCAAGGGCTGGGACGAGGAAGGGGCGCGTCTGCGGGCGATCGGCCTGGAGGATCCCGGCAAGGCTGGATAGCCGCTCAGCCGGTAGTAGCCGATGGGTTCAAGAGCCGCGGACGCGCGACGGTCGTCACTGATCGCCGATCCGCGCGATTTGAGCAGAGCAACCTGGGACGGAACGGGCAGGTGTCGTGCGGGTGGGTAAGGACAATGGAACCGCAAAGCACGCCGAACACGCAAATGGGGGACTGTCGGGATCGGCTTGATGCCCTGTCCAGGCAGGTTATCGGCTGCGCCTTGACGGTGATGCGTACTCGATAGCCGATGCG
>NZ_DASZTJ010000132.1:0-35117 GCF_035548235.1 Rhodopila sp. | reverse complement strand
CGGTTCAATGCCGCGCTGATCTCGGTTGCCCGCACCGCCTGGCCGGATCGCTGGACCGACCTCGCGCCGCGCCCGGTCGTGCTGTCCACCTGGGTCGGCTACGACACCGACGGACGCACCGATATCGGCTGGTGGGACACGCTGAAGCTGCGGCTGGAAATGAAGCATCGGCAGCTTGCGCGGCTGCATGCGCAGACCGCGGAACTGCGCTCTGCCGCCGTGCTGGCCGAACGCATCGCCGCGGCGTGCGACATGGTCGGCAAGCAGATCGAGGCCTGTCCGTCCCAGCCCGATCCCGCCGCCGTCGCTGCGTTCGCGCACGCGCTGATCGACGGCAGGGAGACCGCGCTGACATCCCCGGCGCCGTTGCTGCCGCTGTTCCGCGACGCCATCGCCGGCGCGGACGATCATGACAAGCTGGCGCTGACCACGGCGCGGGCGGGGCTCATCTCCCACGGCATGGCGCTGGCGCACACGCAGACACGCCTGAACGCCGCGCAGATCCACAACGTGGTGCGCCAGCGCCTGGGCTTTTCCGACCCGCCCGAGGATCCGTCGCGCCGCCGCGCCCTGTTCGCCAAGATCAACGCTGCGCTGGACACGGTGCAGGCCGAACCGGTCGATTTCGGCGCCCTGATCGCCGAGGGCGCCTCGGCCGCCAAGCTGATGATGACGGTCGCGCAGATCGTCAAGCACATCGACAGCTCCGTCCCCGTCCGCTTCCTGATCGCCGAGACCGAGACTGGCTACACGCTGCTGGCCGCGCTGTGGCTGGCCCGCCTGCTGGGCATCGAGCAGCATGTCGAGATCAGCCCGCTGTTCGAGACCGCCGAGGCGCTGGAGCAGGGCGCCTCGGTCCTGGAAGAGGCGCTGCGCAGCCCGCATTACCGCGAGTACCTGAAGAAGACCGGCAAGCTGGCGCTGCAGTTCGGCTATTCCGATTCCGGCCGCTACGTCGGGCAGCTCGCCGCCAGCTACCTGATCGAGCGGCTGCGCCTGAAGATCGGCCAGACGCTGGAACGCCACGGCGTCAGCGGCGTCGAGGTGATCCTGTTCGACACCCATGGCGAGAGCATCGGCCGCGGGGCGCATCCGGGGTCGCTGGCCGACCGGCTGAAATACCTCTCGCCGACCGCCTCGCGTCAGGCGCTGTCCAAGGCCGGGTTGAAGGTACGTGAGGAAGCGGCGTTCCAGGGCGGCGACGGCTACCTGCTGTTCGGCACCCCGGAACTTGCATTGGCAACGATCACCCGCATCGCCGAACAGACCTATCACCCCGCCGCCGGGCCGATCGAGGACCCGGTCTATGCCGATCCCGATTTCGCCGCCGACTTCTTCGCCACGATCCATAACGCGATGGACGGGCTGGTGGAGGACGCCGGCTATGCCGCGCTGCTGGGCGCGTTCGGCCCATCGCTGCTGGACAAGACCGGTTCGCGGCCCTCGGCGCGCCAGACCGACGGCATGGGCGCCGCCGCGCGCATCCGCCATCCCAGCGAGCTGCGGGCGATCCCGAACAACGCCATCCTCCAGCAGATCGGCTGGTGCGCGAACACGCTGCAGGGCATCGGCGCCGCGGCCGCGCGCCACCCCGAGACGTTCAACGAGCTGCGCCAGAGCAGCCGCCGCTTCCATCGCGCGACGGATTTCGCCGCGCACGCGCTGGCGCATTCGGACATCGAGGTGCTGCGCGCGGTGATCGCGACGCTCGACCCCGGCACCTGGCTGGACCGCGCGGCGCAGACCAAGCGGGAAGGGCGGGCCGAGGCGCTGGTCGCGGTGGCAAAGGCGCTGGAGCGGCTGGACATCTGGGCCGCCGCGCAATCGCTGTTCCGCCGCATCTCGGCCGATCACCTGGCGCTGCGCACGACCTGGCCCGACGTGCCGCGGATGAAGACGCGGGAGGTCCTGCTGCACGCGCTGCGGCTGGCGCTGATCCACCGCATCTGGCTGCTGTCGACCGAGATCCCCGATTTCTCGCCCCGCCACGGCGTGACGCGCACGGTGCTGGAGGCGGCGATCCTGCGGCTGGACATCGACGCCTCGTTGAACATGCTGGCCGAGATCTTCCCCTCCGCGCCCGATCCGGCGGCGGATTGCGACTATGGCGAACCGGCGCCGAAACGGCAGACGTCCGCCTATGCCAAGGAACACGAAGTGATCTTCGCCCCGATCCGGCGCCTGTTCGCAATGGTGCGGGAGATCGCGACGGCGGTGACGCACGAGGTGGGCGCGTTCGGCTAGGGCGCGCGCCAGGGGCGGGCCAGAAGCGGGCCAGGGACGGGTTTGATGGGCGGGCTTGGTGCCGGTGGCTTGATGCCGGTGGCTTGATGCCGGTGGCTTGATGCCGGTCAGGCCGCCTCGTTCGCCGCCGAGGGTGGATTCAGCCCGTCCGCGCGCATGAGCACCCGAGCGGCTTCCTGGGCCTGGAGGGCGACGGCGGGATCGCCGTAGAGCAGCATGGTGGAATACGCGCCCTCGATCAGCAGCGAGATATGCGCCCCCAGCGCCTGCGGGTTCCGCGCGCCGGCCTGGGCCAGCCAGGTGGTGACCATCTCGCGCCGGTCGTCCTTGAAGTGGCGGGCGATGTCCTCCACCGCCGCGGACTCGCCGGCCATTTCCGCCACCGCGTTCACGAACGGACAGCCGCGGAAGGAGCCGCTGGCGAAGCGGCCATGCAGCGAGTCGAACAACGAGAGGACCTTCTGCAGCGGCGGGTCGTCGCTGGGCGGCACGGGCAGCATGCGCCGGCGCAGATAGGCCGCGACCAGTGCCTCCTTCGAGGGGAACGTGTCATAGAGCGACCGCTTGCTGATCCCGGCCTCTGCCGCGATCGCGTCGACCCCGACCGCTCGGATGCCCTTCTGGTAGAACAGCCGGTTGGCCGCATTCAAAATCCGCTCCGTCATCGGCGGCTTGTCGCTCACGCTCCTGTTGCTCCTCGTCTGAACTGCCTCCGCATCCTGGGCATTTCGTTGCAAGATGGACCAGCTTTGATTCAAAGGCAGATAAGTTCGACGAGCCGCCGTGTCCAGCATGTTACACCGCTTTCGTCATGGCAGGCGTAGGGGCTTGTCCCGGCCGGCCCTCAATCCGGCGGCATCCAGAACGTGTTGTGCGCTCCCGGCTGGAAGCCCAGGCCTTCGTACAACCCCAGGGCCGGTGCGTTCGTCGCCACCACCTGCAGCCCCAGCCAGTCCGCCCGCTGCTCCGCCGCCCAGTTCTCCAGCGCCTGCATGACCATCCGCCCGGCGCCGCGGCGGCGGGCGGAGGACGCGGTCGCCACGCATTCCACCACCGCGCATCCGCCCTCGATCACGCACAGCGCGGTCGCGGCCAGGCGTCCGTCGAGACGGGCGCCGAAGAACCGCGCGGGGGGCTGGATGCCATCCAGGATCAGCGTGTTGATCGCGCGCCGGCTCTCGGTGATCTCCCCCAGGTAGACCGAGCGCCAGGCGTCCCAGGGGTGGTCGCGGGCCTCGATGTCGCCGACCGGCGCGACGATTGGCGCAGTGATTGGGCGCTTGAACAGCGTGACCGTCGCCTCGGTCTGCCGGTAGCCGCGGCGGCGCAGCCGTTCCGACAGGTCGCGCGGTTCGGACTCGTCGAAAAGCTGGAAGCGCGGGACCATGCCCTCGGCGCGATAGCGTGCCTCCACCGCGTCGATCGCCGCCTCGGGGTCGTTGCCAATGAAATCAATCGTCGACACCGAGTTGGCGCGCTGCGATCCGCCGCCCGAGGCGCGCCACAGCCAGCCCTCGATCACCGCCGTCCGCAGCGCCGGCCAGGCCCGCACATGCGCGCGCTCCATGCCCTGCCGTTCCGCTCTTCCAATGTCCATCGCGGCCCCCGAATCTTGCCAGTCGCCGGAGGCTGGCCCAGGATCGGCGCCAAGCAAAGAAGGGAGTGGCGACCATGGCCGAATACGACCTGCTGATCCGCGGCGGCACCGTCATCGACGGGACCGGATCGGCCCCGAAAGAGGCCGATGTCGGCATCGTCGGCGGCCGCATCGCCGCGATCGGCGCGCTGAGCGGCGGCGCGGAGGAAATCGACGCCAAGGGCAAGCTGGTGACGCCGGGCTTCGTCGACATCCACACCCATTACGACGCGCAGGCGGTATGGGACAGCCATCTGGCCCCGTCTTCCCATCACGGCGTTACCACGGCGGTGATGGGCAATTGCGGCGTCGGTTTCGCCCCCTGCAAGCCCGCCGACCGGGAGCGCCTGATCGAGCTGATGGAAGGCGTGGAGGACATCCCCGGCGCGGTCATGCACGAAGGCCTGAAGTGGGAGTGGGAAAGTTTCGCCGGTTACCTTGACGCGCTGGAGCGCAAGCGGCGCGACATCGATATCTGCGCGCTGCTGCCGCATGCCGCGGTGCGGGTGTTCGTGATGGGCGACCGGGCGATCGCGCTGGAGAACGCGAACCAGGCGGACATCGCGCAGATGCGCCAGATCACGCGGGAGGCGATGCAGGCCGGCGCGTTCGGTTTCTCCACCTCGCGCAGCCTGTCGCACAAGACGCTGCGCGGCGACCCGACGCCGACGCTGCGCGCGCAGGAGGAAGAGCTGCGCGGCATCGCGATGGGCATGGCCGACGCCGGGTCCGGGATGCTGGAGATGGTCTCGGAATGGATGCCCGACCATAACGAGGAGTTCGCGATGCTCCGCCGCGTGGTGGAGGCGTGCGGGCGGCCGGCGGTGTTTACGCTCACGCAGCGCCATGCGCGTCCCGGCGTCTGGCGCGACCTGGTGGCGCATGCCGACAAGGCGGCCGCGGACGGCGTGCCGATCCGGCCCGTGGCGGCGCCGCGCGCGATCGGCGTGCTGCTGGGCCTGTCCGGCAGCCAGAACCCGTTCAGCGGCTGCCCCACCTATAAGGAGATCGCCCACCTGCCGGTCGCCGAACGCGCCCGCCGCATGGCCGAACCGGCGATCCGCGCGGCGATCCTGTCGGAGGACCCGAAGAAGGGCAGCACCTTCCCGCTGTTCCACCGCCTGTCCTTCGACTACATGTTCCGTTTCGGCAACCCGCCGAACTACACGCCGAACAAGCAGGACAGCATCTCGGCCATCGCCGCCCGCCAGGGCCGTCCGGCGCCCGAGATCGCCTATGACATGCTGATCGAAAACGACGGCGCCAACTTCATCTACATGACGCTGGCCAACTATGCCTCGGGCGACCTGTCGATGTCGGAGACGCTGCTGGACAATCCCAACGTCATCATGGGCCTGGGCGACGGCGGGGCGCATGTCGCCTTCATCCTGGACGCCGGCTACCAGACTTGGCTGCTGGCGCATTGGGGCCGGGAGCGGCAGCGCTGGAGCGTCCCGGAGCTGGTCCGCCGCCTGACGTCCGATACCGCCCAGGCCGCCGGGCTGCACGACCGGGGGGTGCTGGCGCCGGGCAAGAAGGCCGATGTCAACGTGATCGACTGGGACCGGCTGGGCGCCGACGCGCCGTATGTGGTCAGCGACCTGCCGGCCGGCGGCAAGCGGCTGATGCAGGCGGTGCACGGCTACGACGCGACGATCGTGTCGGGTGCAGTGACGTTCCGCGGCGGCGAGGCCACCGGGTCGCTGCCCGGACGCCTGGTGCGCGGCCCGCAGGCGGAGCGTCTGGCGGCCTGATGCCCGCCTGCCGCATGGCGCGGCTGCAACGCTGGACTTTGCGCGGGGGCGTCGCTAGAGCAGCCTCCGCGTGACCGGACACCTGCCGTACCGTCATGACCCGGCTCGACCGGGCCATCCGGTGCCTCAGGGCGGGAGATGGCCCGGTCAAGCCGGGCCATGACCGAAGTCTGGGCCGTGACCGAGATCCGGGCCTTGACGGGCCGGGTCCCGACAGGGCCGTTCGGGGGCGCCTGGGGCGGTTAGCTCAGCGGTAGAGCGTCTCGTTTACACCGAGAGGGTCGGCGGTTCGAATCCGTCACCGCCCACCAGCCGCCGGGTGTCCATGCCGGCCGTTCCGCCCTTTCCCGCCGTGGCATGCGCGGCCGTTCGGAACCGGTGCGAATCTCGCCGATAAACGCTTGACGGCGGATGACGCCAAGCCTAAACGCACGCCCTCGCTGCGGGTGTAGCTCAGTTGGTTAGAGCGCCGGCCTGTCACGCCGGAGGTCGCGGGTTCGAGCCCCGTCACTCGCGCCATTTCTCCCCCTGCCCAAAGGATCGCGCGGCAAATCGCGCAGCCGTTTCTTCGCGGCGTCGATCTGTGTCCTTTCTGTCCAGGTCGGGGGTGGTTTCTGCAACACCCCCCTATGGCGGTCCGCGGACGATCGGTCTAAGACGTGCCGCATCGCACCACGGCTCCGTCGAAACGCTGCGCCGTTTCGCCAAACCGGGATGCGACAGACGCGTTGAAGGCACGGACCGATCATGCAGCCTGTCCTGTTTGGCTATCTGCCGATCCTCGTATTCCTGGTGATCGCCGGCGGCATCGCCCTGGCCATGGTCGGCGGCTCGATCATCGCCGCCCGGCAGAAGCCGTATCCGGAAAAACTGTCGGCCTATGAATGCGGGTTCGAGGCATTCGACGACGCCCGCCGCCGGTTCGATGTCCGGTATTACCTGGTTGCAATCCTGTTCATCATCTTCGACCTGGAGGTCGCCTTCCTGTTCCCCTGGGCGGTGGCGCTGAAGGGGATCGGCGCATTCGGCTTCTGGTCGATGATCGCCTTCCTGGCCGTGTTGACGGTCGGGTTCATCTATGAATGGTGCAAGGGCGCGCTGGAGTGGGAATGAGCCTCCAGAGGCCCGTGGGAGCTGCCGCATGAGTGATACGACCATTGCCTGGAACCGGGACGCCCTGCCGCCGGGGCCCGAACAGGACGCGGTGATCAAGGGCATCACCGGGGAGTTGGCCGACAAGGGCTTCCTGGTCGCCAATATCGACAAGGTGGTGAACTGGGCGCGCACCGGCAGTCTGTGGCCCATGACGTTCGGCCTGGCCTGCTGCGCGGTGGAGATGATCCACGCCTACATGCCGCGCTATGACCTCGATCGGCTGGGCATCATCCCGCGCGCCTCGCCCCGGCAGTCCGACGTGATGATCGTCGCCGGCACGCTGACCAACAAGATGGCCCCGGCGCTGCGCCGCGTTTACGACCAGATGCCGGAGCCGCGCTGGGTCATCAGCATGGGAAGCTGCGCCAACGGCGGCGGCTACTACCACTACAGCTACTCCGTCGTGCGCGGCTGCGACCGCGTGTTGCCGGTGGACATCTACGTCCCCGGCTGCCCGCCGACGGCCGAGGCGCTGGTCTACGGGATCATGCAGTTGCAGAAGAAGATCCGCCGCACGGGAACGATCCTCCGTGGCTGAAGAGACACAGACCGAGGCGCCGCCTCCGCCGCCCCCGCCGACTCCGATGGAGCTGCTGGGCCAGGCGATCGCCACCATCCCCGGCGTCACCGGGTGGCGGATCGACAAGGACGAGCTGATGGTCGACGCCGAGAGGGAGCGGCTGCTGTCCGTCATGACCACGCTGCGCGACGATCCGCGCTTCGCGTTCGAGCAGGTGATGGACCTTTGCGGCGTCGACTGGCCGGATCGGACCGAACGGTTCGATGTCGTCTACAATCTGCTGTCGGTGACGCTGAACCAGCGGGTGCGGGTGATCTGCACCGCCAGCGAGACCACGCCCGTTCCGTCCGTCCACACGGTCTGGCCTGCCGCCACCTGGTGGGAGCGGGAGACCTGGGACCTGTACGGCGTGGTGTTCGAGGGGCAGCCGGACCTGCGCCGGATCCTGACGGATTATGGCTTCGAGGGGCATCCGATGCGCAAGGACTTCCCCCTGACCGGCTATACCGAGGTCCGGTACGACGAGGATCGCAAGGCCGTCGTCTACGAGCCTGTCCGGCTGACGCAGGACTGGCGCAGCTTCGACTTCCTCAGCCCGTGGGAAGGCATGACCACGCTGCCGGGCGACGAGAAAGTCTTCAAGGAGCGCCAGGCCGAGGCGGAGGCTGAGGCCAAGGCCAACGCCAAGGCATCCGAAGGGAAGGCATCATGAGCGAGGCGGTGAAGACCTCTCCCTACGAGGCCGAACCGGGCCGCAAGACGGTCGAGATCGACAGCCACGCGATCAATTTCGGCCCGCAGCACCCGGCCGCGCACGGGGTGCTGCGCCTGATCCTGGAAATGGACGGGGAGGTGGTGGAGCGCGCCGACCCGCATATCGGCCTGCTGCACCGGGGCACCGAGAAGCTGATCGAATACCGCACCTATGCGCAGGTGGTGCCGTATTTCGACCGGCTCGATTACGTCTCGCCGATGTGCGAGGAGCATGCCTTCGCGCTGGCCGTCGAGAAGCTTCTGGGCATCACCGCGCCGGACCGGGCGCAGTGGATCCGGGTGCTGTTCGCCGAGATCACGCGGGTGCTGAACCACCTGCTGAACGTCACGACCTTCGCGCTGGACGTCGGTGCGATCACTCCCAGCCTGTGGGGGTTCGAGGAACGCGAAAAGCTGATGGAGTTCCACGAGGCGGCCTCCGGCGCTCGGCTGCATGCGAACTACTTCCGTCCCGGCGGCGTGGCGAAGGACCTGCCGGCCGGCCTGACCGACAAGATCGCAGCCTGGGCCGAGACGTTTCCGAAATTTGTCGACGATCTGGAGTCCCTGCTGACCTCCAACCGCATCTGGAAGCAGCGGCTGGTCGATATCGGCGTGGTGCCGCCCGAGATGGCGCTGGCATGGGGTTTTTCCGGACCGCCGCTGCGCGCCTCGGGCGTGCCGTGGGACCTCAGGCGCGCGCAGCCCTATGACAAGTATGCCGAAGTCGAGTTCCAGGTGCCGGTCGGGCGCAACGGTGATTGTTACGATCGTTACCTGGTGCGCCTGGCCGAGATGCGCGAGAGCGTGAAGATCATCAGGCAGGCGCTGGCGAAGATGCCGATCGGCCCGGTGAAGGTGCAGGACCGCAAGTTCACGCCGCCGTCGCGCGCCGAGATGAAGCACTCGATGGAAGCGCTGATCCATCACTTCAAGCTGTATACCGAAGGTTATCACGTCCCCGCCGGCTCGACCTACACCGTGGTCGAGACGCCGAAAGGCGAGTTCGGGGTGTATCTGGTTGCGGACGGAACCAATAAGCCGTACCGCTGCAAGATCAGGCCGACCGGTTTCGCCTTCCTGCAGGCGACCGACGTGATGTCCCGACGGCACATGCTGGCCGACGTGTCCGCGATCGTCGGATCGATGGACGTCGTGTTCGGCGAGATCGACAGGTAGACCATGGCAGAGTCCTCCAGCACGCCGGTCGTGCAGCCCGACAGTTTCGCCTTCGACGCCGAAAGCGAGGCGGAGATCGCGAAGATCGTCGCCGAGTATCCGCCCGGCCGGCAGGCGAGCGCGGTGATCCCCTCGCTGTATGTCGCGCAGCGGCAGATGAAGCGGCAGACCGGCAGCGCCTGGGTGCCGGTGAAGGCGATGGACGCGGTGGCGCACCGGCTGGGGATGGCGCCGATCCGGGTCTATGAGGTCGCGACCTTCTATTTCATGTTCAACACGAAGCCGGTCGGCACCTATCATTTGCAGGTCTGCACCACGACCCCCTGCTGGCTGCGCGGATCGGACGAAGTCACCGCCGCCTGCCGCAAGGAGACGGGCATCCAGGGCTGGGGCGAGACAAGCGCGGACGGCATGTTCACGATGACCGAGGTCGAATGCCTCGGCGCCTGCGTGAACGCGCCGATCCTGCAGGTGGACGACGACTTCTATGAGGACATGGATGGCGGCAAGGTGGCCGAACTGCTGGCGGCGCTGCGCCGGGGCGAGCGGCCCAAGCCGGGATCGATGGCCGGGCGGCAGACCTCGGCGCCCGAGGGCGGGCCGACGACACTGACCACGCTGGAATTCGCGCCGCCGGCAGGGACGACCCCGGCGGGGACGGAGGGCTGAGATGCTGCAGGACAAAGACCGCATCTTCACCAACCTCTACGGCCTGCATGACCCGTTCCTGGCGGGTGCGCGCAAGCGGGGCGACTGGGACAACACCAAGGCGCTGCTGGAGCGCGGACGCGACAACATCGTCCAGGAGATGAAGGACAGCGGCCTGCGCGGGCGCGGCGGGGCAGGGTTCCCGACCGGGCTGAAATGGTCGTTCATGCCGAAACAATCGGACCGGCCATGCTACCTGGTCGTGAACGCCGACGAGTCCGAACCGGGCACCTGCAAGGACCGCGACATTCTCCGCCACGACCCGCACAAGCTGGTCGAGGGCTGCCTGGTCGCCGGCTTCGCCATGGGCGCCTGCGCGGCGTTCATCTATATCCGCGGCGAGTTCTTCAACGAATCGGTCGTCCTGCAGCATGCGGTCGACGAGGCCTACGCGGCCGGGCTGATCGGCAAGAACGCCTGCGGGTCCGGCTATGATTTCGACATCGTCGTGCATCGCGGGGCAGGGGCCTATATCTGCGGCGAGGAAACGGCCCTGATCGAAAGCCTGGAAGGCAAGAAGGGCATGCCGCGGATGAAGCCGCCGTTCCCGGCGGGCGTCGGGCTGTATGGCTGCCCCTCCACGGTGAACAACGTCGAATCGATCGCGGTCTCGCCCACGATCCTGCGGCGCGGGGCTGCCTGGTTCACCAGCCTGGGGCGGCAGAACAACACCGGCACCAAGCTGTTCTGCATCTCGGGCCACGTGAACAAGCCCTGCAATGTCGAGGAAGAGCTGGGCATCCCGATGAAGGAGCTGCTGGAGAAATATGCCGGCGGCGTGCGCGGCGGCTGGGACAACCTGCTGGCGGTGATCCCCGGCGGGTCGTCGGTGCCGTTGCTGCCCAAATCCATCTGCGACGAGGTGCTGATGGATTTCGACAGCCTGCGCGCCGTGCGGTCGGGCCTGGGCACCGCCGCGGTCATCGTCATGGACAAGTCCACCGACGTGATCAAGGCGATCGCCCGGTTGTCCAAGTTCTACATGCATGAGAGCTGCGGCCAATGCACGCCGTGCCGCGAGGGCACCGGCTGGATGTGGCGCGTGATGACCCGCATGGTCGAAGGACGCGCCGACCCGTCCGAGATCGACACCCTGGAGCAGGTGACCAAGCAGGTCGAAGGCCACACGATCTGCGCCCTGGGCGACGCCGCCGCCTGGCCGATCCAGGGCCTGATCCGGCATTTCCGCCCGGTGATGGAGGAGCGCATCGCCGCCTACAAGGCGCGCGGTGCGAAACCCATGCCGATGGCGGCGGAGTGATGCGGATGTCCGTGCTGTGTCGTGACCTGGCCTGGCCTTATGGGCGTCGGTGCTCCACATCCGCTGATCCCGATGCCCATCGGGACTCGCCTGGCCATCACGGCAAGATGCGCCCGCTTGAAACCAAAAGGCCCGCTTGATCATGGCCAAAGTCACCATCGACGGCAAAACGGTCGAAGTCCCCAACGGGTCGACCATCATCCAGGCAGCCGAAGCGGCGGGCATCGAGGTCCCGCGCTTCTGCTACCATGAACGCCTGTCCATCGCCGGCAACTGCCGCATGTGCCTGGTGGAGGTGGAGAAAGCGCCGCCCAAGCCCATCGCCTCCTGCGGCTATCCGGTCGCCGACGGCATGGTCGTGCATACCGACTCCCCCATGGTCCGCAACGCCCGCCGCGGCGTGATGGAATTCCTGTTGATCAACCACCCGCTGGACTGCCCGATCTGCGACCAGGGCGGCGAGTGCGACCTGCAGGACCAGGCCATGGGCTACGGCATGGACCACTCGCGTTATGCCGAGAACAAGCGCGCCGTGCCCGACAAGAACCTCGGCCCGCTGGTGAAGACGTCGATGAACCGCTGCATCCACTGCACGCGCTGCATCCGCTTCATCACCGAGGTCGCGGGCGTCCCCGACCTGGGCGCCACGGCGCGCGGCGAGCACATGGAAGTCGGCACCTATGTCGAGAAGGCGCTGGGCTCCGAACTCTCCGGCAACATCATCGATCTCTGCCCGGTCGGCGCGCTGACCTCCAAGCCCTATGCCTTCGTCGCCCGCCCGTGGGAGCTGGCGAAGGTCGACAGCGTGGACGTCATGGACGCCGTCGGCGCGAACATCCGCGTCGATGCCCGCGGCGCCGAGGTGCTGCGCATCCTGCCGCGCATCAACGAGGACGTGAACGAGGAGTGGATCGGCGACAAGACCCGCTTCGCGCTGGACGGGCTGAAGCGCCGCCGCCTCGACCGCCCCTGGGTGCGGGAGAACGGCAAGCTGCGCGCCGCCAGCTGGAACGAGGCGTTCTCCGTCGTCGCCGCGAAGCTCAAGCCGCTGTCCGGTGCGCAGATCGGCGCCATCGCGGGCGACCAGGTCGATGCCGAGAGCGTGCTGGCGCTGAAGGACCTGATGGCCGGCCTGGGGTCGGAGAATATCGACTGCCGCCAGGACGGCGCACGGCTCGATGCGTCGCGCCGCGATTTCTACTGCTTCAACACCAGCATCGCCGGGATCGAGGATGCCGACGCGGTGCTGATCGTCGGCGCCAACCCGCGCACCGAGGCGCCGGTGCTGAACGCCCGCATCCGCAAGGCGTGGCTGAACAACGGCATGCCGATCGGGCTGATCGGCGCCGACGCCGACCTGACCTACAAGGTCGTGCCGCTGGGCGCGTCGCCGTCGGTGCTGACCGCGCTGCAGGCCGGCACGCATGAGTTCGCCAAGGTGCTGGCGGGTGCGAAGAAGCCGATGATCATCGTCGGGCAGGGCGCGTTGGCGCGTCCCGACGGGTCGGCGGTGCTGGCCGCCGCGTGGCGGCTGGCCGCGCAGGTGGGGGCGCTGTCCGCCGACTGGCACGGGTTCAACGTGCTGCACACCGCGGCCGGCCGCGTCGGCGCGCTCGACCTCGGTTTCCTGCCGGGACCGAACGGCAAGGGCCTGGACGCGATGATGGGCGGCGGGGTCGATTTCCTGTGGCTGCTCGCCGCGGATGCGTTCGACACCGGTCGGATCGGCGCCGGCACCTTCGTGGTCTACCAGGGCCATCACGGCGACGCCGGCGCCCAGCGGGCCGACGTGATCCTGCCGGGCGCCGCCTATACCGAGAAGTCCGGCACCTATGTCAACACCGAGGGCCGGGTGCAGCGCGGCTTCATGGCGATCTACCCGCCCGGCGAGGCGCGCGAGGACTGGCGCATCCTGCGGGCGTTCAGCGCCGTCTTCGGCAAGACGCTGCCCTATGACACGATCGAGGCGCTGCGCGCCCGCATGGTCGCGATCAACCCGGTGTTCGGCCATGTCGGCTCGCTCGCGCGGTTCGGCTGCACCGACCATACCGGTCCCCATGGGGACCCGGCGGTGCTGAGCGACGCGCCCTTCGTCTCCGCGGTGCCGAACTATTTCCAGACCGACCCGATCAGCCGCGCCAGCCCCACCATGGCCCAGTGCGTCGCCGCTCGGTCCACCCCCGCGCTCGCGGCGGAGTAGCCCGATGTACGACTTCTTCTACAACACCAATCTCGGCCTGGTGATCCTGACCTTCCTGGAAGCGCTGCTGCTGCTGGTGCCGCTGCTGATCGGCGTCGCCTACCTGACCTATGCCGAACGCAAGGTCCTGGCGGCGATCCAGCTGCGCAAGGGACCGAACGTCGTCGGGCCGTTCGGCCTGATGCAGCCTTTCGCCGACGCGCTGAAAATGCTGATGAAGGAGACGGTGATCCCCTCCGGCGCCAACCGCGTGCTGTTCCTGATGGCGCCGATGCTGACCTTCGCGCTGGCGATGCTGGCCTGGGCGGTGATCCCGGTGAACGCGGGCTGGGTGGCCGCCGACATCAATGTCGGCATCCTGTACCTGTTCGCGATCTCCTCGCTGGGCGTCTACGGCATCATCATCGCCGGCTGGGCGTCGAACTCGAAATACGCGTTCCTGGGCGCGCTGCGGTCGGCGGCGCAGATGGTCAGCTACGAAGTGTCCATGGGGTTCGTGCTGGTCTCGGTACTGCTGTGCGTGGGATCGCTGAACCTGTCGGACATCGTGCGGGCACAGACGCATCTGTGGTTCTGCATCCCGCTGTTCCCGATGTTCATCGTGTTCTTCATCTCGGCGCTGGCGGAGACGAACCGGTCCCCGTTCGACATCCCCGAAGGCGAATCGGAGATCGTGGCGGGGTTCTTCGTCGAGTATTCGTCGATGAGCTTCGCGCTGTTCTTCCTGGGTGAATACGCGAACATGATCCTCATGAGCGCGATGACCTCGATCCTGTTCCTGGGGGGCTGGCTCGCGCCGTTCAATGTCGAGCCGTTCACCTGGATCCCCGGCGTGGTCTGGTTCGTGCTGAAGATCTGCTTCGTGCTGTTCTGCTTCCTGTGGGTGCGCGCGACCTTCCCGCGCTACCGGTACGACCAGTTGATGCGGCTGGGCTGGAAGGTGTTCCTGCCGCTGTCGCTGCTGTGGCTGGTGATCACGGCGGGCGCGCTGCTGGCGTTCGGGTGGCTGCCCAATGCATAGCGTTATCGTCCCCGTTTCCGTCATGGCCGGCGCAGGCCGGTCATCCGCGCCTTTTCCCGCCACCGTTGCCGGCAGGCATGGATGGCGGGCCTTCGCCCGCCGTGACGGGTTGCACCCTTGGACCCATCCGCAGGAGTCCCTCTGATGGCATTCCTCGACCGCACCGCGCGCAGCCTGCTGCTGGGTGAGCTCGTCGCCGGGCTCGGCCTGACGCTGCGCTATTTCTTCAAGCCCAAGGTCACCATCAACTATCCGTTCGAGAAAGGCCCGATCTCGCCCCGCTTCAAGGGCGAGCATGCGCTGCGCCGCTATCCGAACGGCGAGGAGCGCTGCATCGCCTGCAAGCTGTGCGAGGCGATCTGTCCCGCCCAGGCGATCACGATCGAGGCCGAACCGCGCGCCGACGGCTCCCGCCGCACCACGCGTTATGACATCGACATGACCAAGTGCATCTATTGCGGCCTTTGCGAGGAAGCCTGCCCGGTCGATGCCATCGTCGAAGGTCCGAACTTCGAGTTCGCGACCGAGACGCGGGAAGAGCTGATGTACAACAAGGACAAGCTGCTCGCGAACGGCGACCGGTGGGAGCCGGAACTGGCGCGCCGGCTGGAACTGGACGCGCCCTATCGATGATCACCACCATCCTCTTCTACATCTTCGCGGCCATCCTGCTGGCCTCGGCGGCGATGGTGGTCAGTGCGCGCAATCCGGTCCATTCGGTGCTGTTCCTGATCCTGGCGTTCTTCAACGCCGCCGCGCTGTTCCTGATCGCAGGCGCCGAGTTCCTGGCGATGATCCTGGTCATCGTCTATGTCGGTGCGGTCGCGGTGCTGTTCCTGTTCGTCGTGATGATGCTCGACGTCGACTTCGCGGAGTTGCGCAGCGGCTTCCAGCGCTACCTGCCGATCGGCGCCACGGTGGGCGTGGTGCTGTTCATCGAGCTGGCGATCGTCCTCGGCGGCTGGAAGCTGGCGCCCGGTGCGGTGCAGCTGCACATGTCGCCGGCGCCGGCGGGCATGTCGAACACCGAGGCGCTGGGCCGGGTGCTCTATACCGACTATGTCTTCCTGTTCCAGACCGCCGGGCTCGTGCTGCTGGTCGCGATGATGGGCGCGATCGTGCTGACGCTGCGCGACCGCCGCACCTCGCGGCACCAGGACATCCGGGTGCAGACCGAACGGACGGTGACCGAGACGCTGGAGCTGATGTCGGTCCAGGTCGGCATGGGCGTTTCCCAGGCGGGCGGCTTCCTCAAGCCCAAGGTGACGGAGCCGGAGCCGGTCGGGGACCATGGCGGCCACGGGCATGGCGGCCAGGGGCATGACGATCATGGGCATGACGATCATGGGCATGGTGGGCACGGCCATGATCATTGAGCCGAAAGCCTCCGCCGTGCGTCATGGCCTGGCTTGGCCCGGCCATCAGCGACTTTGCTGCCGTCCCGTTCGCAAGTCGCGGGTGGACGAGCCGTTCCCGCGCCATGACGAAACCCACGTCTTCGTTCCCGGATCGGACGTCACCCTGACGAGGCCAGGCCCGGCCTTGACGGCCGCCGCGGCGCTCATCACCAGCCAGGAACCAGCCCCATGATGGCAGTCGGTCTCGACCATTACCTCGTCGTGTCGGCCATCCTCCTGGTCCTCGGCATCTTCGGCATCTTCCTCAACCGGAAGAACATCATCATCATCCTGATGGCGATCGAGCTGATCCTGCTGTCGGTCAACCTGAACCTCGTCGCCTTCTCCGCCGCGCATGGCGATCTCGTCGGCCAGGTCATGGCGATGCTGGTGCTGACCGTCGCGGCAGCCGAGGCGGCCATCGGGCTGGCCATTGTCGTCATCTATTTCCGCAATCGCGGATCGATCCAGGTTGAGGACGTCAACCTGATGAAGGGCTGAAGAACAGTGGTCAGTGGTCAGGTGTCAGTTCTGAGAAAGGCGCGCGCATGATCTACGCGATCGCTGTCTTCGCCCCGCTCGCGGGGGCCGCCATCGCCGGCCTGCTGGGCCGGTTCATCGGCGACAAGGCTGCGATGGGGTTTTCCATCGCCGGCATGGTCATCGCCGCGATCTGCGGGCCGGTCGCGTTCTTCTCGCTGACCGGCGGCGCCTCGCCCGGCGTGCTGGACCTGGGCACCTGGGTCGAGTCCGGACGGTTCCACGTGCAATGGGCGCTGCGCTACGACACGCTGTCGGCCGCGATGGTCGCCATGGTGTCGTTCGTCTCCATGCTGATCCACGTCTATTCCGTCGGCTACATGGGTCACGACGCTCGTCCGCGCTACCGGTTCTTCGCCTACCTGTCGCTGTTCTCCTTCGCCATGCTGATGCTGGTGACGGCCGACAACCTGTTGCAGCTGTTCTTCGGCTGGGAAGGCGTGGGTCTCTGCTCCTACCTGCTGATCGGCTACTGGTATGACCGTCCGTCCGCCTGCGCCGCGGCGATCAAGGCGTTCATCGTCAACCGCGTCGCCGACCTGCCCTTCGCGGTCGGGCTGGCGCTGATCTTCTTCAAGTTCGGCTCGATCGAGTTCCAGGTCATCTTCCCTGCCGTCACCCAGCACATCAACGACACCTATTCGATCCTGGGCGGCCGGTTCTCGGCCATCGAGGTGATGGGGCTGCTGCTGTTCATCGGCGCCATGGGCAAGTCCGCCCAGCTTGGCTTCCATGTCTGGCTGCCGGACGCGATGGAAGGGCCGACGCCGGTCTCCGCCCTGATCCATGCCGCGACCATGGTGACCGCGGGCGTGTTCCTGATGGCGCGCATGTCGCCGCTGATGGAATACGCGCCGACGGTGCTGGGCTTCGTCACCTTCATCGGTGCCTCCACCGCGTTCTTCGCGGCGACCATCGGCTGCACGCAGAACGACATCAAGCGGGTGATCGCCTATTCGACCTGTTCGCAGTTGGGCTATATGTTCGCCGCCGCCGGCGTCGGCGCCTATCAGGCGAGCATATTCCACCTGATCACCCACGCCTTCTTCAAGGCGCTGCTGTTCCTGTCGGCCGGTTCGGTCATCCACGCGATGTCGGACGAGCAGGACATGCGCAAGATGGGCGGGCTGGCGAAGATCATCCCGGTGACCTGCACCGTGATGTGGATCGGCAACCTCGCCCTGGCCGGCATCCCGCCTTTCGCCGGGTCCTACTCCAAGGACGCGATCATCGCCGCGACCTATGCCGCGCATACCGGCATCGGCACCTATGCCTTCGTCTGCACGGTACTGGCCGCGTTCCTGACCGCCTTCTACTCCTGGCGGCTGCTGTTCATGACCTTCCACGGCAAGAGCCGAGCGGACCATCATGTGCTGGAGCATGCGCATGAAAGCCCGTGGGTGATGCTGGTGCCGCTGATCGTGCTGGCGATCGGGGCCGTGGTCGCAGGCTTCGCCCTGGACACCTGGTTCATCGGGGCCGACTGGCAGCATTTCTGGAACGGCGCGATCTTCAACGGCCCGCATAACCAGGTGATCGAGCACCTGGAAGACGTGCCCGGCTGGGTTGACGCCCTGCCGCTGGTCATGGGCATCCTGGGCATCGCGCTCGCCTTCCTGATGTATATCGTCAACCCGCTGATGCCGGTGCGCCTGGCGCAGCAGTTCGGCGGCATCTACCGGTTCCTGTTGAACAAGTGGTATTTCGACGAGCTCTACGACGCCATCTTCGTCCGCCCGGCGATCAAGCTGTCCCGCCTGTTCTGGCAGGTCGGCGACGCCACGCTGATCGATGGGGTGCCGAACGGGCTCGCCGAACTGACCTCGGATTCTTCCCGCCAGGTGGTTCGCATCCAGACCGGATCGCTCGCCGTCTATGCCTTCGCCATGCTGATCGGGGTCGTCGTCCTCGTCGGCATCTTCATGCTGAGCCGGTGATCCCCCATGACTGCTGTTGGCAACGCCGCTGGTTTCCCGATCCTCTCGCTGATCACCTGGCTGCCGCTGGTCGGCTGCGTGATGATCATGTCGGTGCGCGGCGATGAGGAGACCGTCGCCTCCAACGCCCGTTGGACCGCGCTGTGGACCAGCCTGATCGTCTTCGTGCTGTCGCTGGTGCTTTGGGTGCAGTTCGACCCCTCGGACCCCGGCTTCCAGTTCAATGAGCATGTCGCCTGGCTGCCCGAATACAAGGTCGGCTACAGCATGGGCGTCGACGGGATCTCCATCCTGTTCGTGCTGCTGTCCACGGTACTGACGCCGATCTGCATCCTGGCGAGCTGGGACTCGATCCGCACCCGGGTGCGGGAGTTCATGCTGAGCTTCCTGATCCTGGAAACCATGATGGTCGGCATGTTCTGCGCCACCGACTTCGTGGTGTTCTACATGTTCTTCGAGGGCGTGCTGATCCCGATGTACCTGATCATCGGCGTCTGGGGCGGCCCGCGGCGCGTCTACGCGGCGGTGAAGTTCTTCCTCTACACCCTGACCGGGTCGGTGCTGATGCTGCTGGCGCTGATCGCGATGTGGGTGCAGGCGGGCACCACCGACATCCCGACGCTGCTGCAGACGACCTTCCCGGCTTCGATGCAGACCTGGCTGTGGCTGGCGCTGTTCGCCTCCTTCGCGGTGAAGGTGCCGATGTGGCCGGTCCATACCTGGCTGCCGGACGCGCACGTGGAGGCGCCGACCGCCGGCTCCGTCATCCTGGCGGGCGTGCTGCTGAAGATGGGGGCGTACGGGTTCCTGCGCTTCTCGGTCCCGATGCTGCCCGAGGCGTCGGCGCATTTCGCGCCCTTCATCTACACCCTGTCGGTGGTGGCGGTGATCTACACCTCGCTGGTCGCGCTGGCGCAGGAGGACATGAAGAAGCTGATCGCCTATTCGTCCGTCGCCCATATGGGCGTGGTGACGATCGGCATCTTCACCTTCAACGTGCAGGGCATTTCCGGCGCGATCTTCCAGATGCTGTCGCACGGCATCGTCTCCGGCGCGCTCTTCCTGATCGTCGGCGTCGTCTATGACCGCATCCATACGCGTGAGATCGCCCGTTATGGCGGGCTGGCGGACCGGATGCCGTCCTATGCGCTGGTGTTCATGCTGTTCATGATGGCCTCGGTCGGCCTGCCGGGCACCGCGGGCTTCGTCGGTGAGTTCCTGGTGATCGTCGGCTCGCTGCAGGTGAACTTCTGGCTGGCCCTGCTGGGCGGGATGGGGATGATCCTGGGCGCGGCCTACATGCTGTACCTGTACCGCCGGGTCATCTTCGGTCGTATCACCCGCGACGACCTGCGCAACATCCTCGACCTCAGCCCGCGCGAGTGGGCCGTGTTCGCGCCGCTGATCGTCCTGACGCTGTGGATGGGCGTCTACCCGTCAAGCTTCACCTCCTACTTCGACGCCTCCGTGGGCGCGATGGTGCAGCACCACATGGCCGCGCTGGCATCGCATACCCACCTCGCGGCAGGCACGCCGGCTGCTCACCTCGCAGCCCTGCCGCCGGCTGCTCATCCCGCGGCATCGCCGCTGACGAAACTCGCAGAGCTTGTGCATTGATGAACTGGACCATTGCCCTCCCCGAGATCGTCCTGGCCTGCATCGGCATGGCGATCATGGTGTTCGGCGTGCTGCGCAAGCAGGACTCCACGCTGCTGTGTACGATGTTCACCATCGGCGGCTTCCTGGTCGCCGGCCTGCTGGTGCTGACCCGCGTCACGGGCTTCGGTTTCCACGGCCAGTTCGTCAGCGACCCGTTCAGCGCCTTCAACCAGATCCTGATCCTGTGCGGCGCCGCCCTTTCGACCATCCTCGCCCTCGACTGGAACCGTCAGCAGGGCACCGCGCGGTTCGAGCTGCCGGTGCTGATGCTGTTCTCCACCGTCGGCATGATGATCATGGCCTCGGCGTCGAACCTGATGACGCTGTATCTGGGGCTGGAGCTGCAGTCGCTGGCGCTCTACGTGCTGGCGGCCTCTTCGCGTGACGAACTGCGGTCGTCCGAGGCGGGGTTGAAATACTTCGTGCTGTCCAGCCTGGCGTCCGGCCTGCTGCTGTACGGCATCTCCCTGGTCTACGGCTTTTCCGGCACCATGGACCTGATGGCGCTGAAGGCGCTTCTGGTCGGACCGGCCAATGCGACGCCAGGCCTCGTCGTCGGCATCGTCTTCGTGCTGGTGGGACTGGCGTTCAAGGTTTCCGCCGTGCCGTTCCACATGTGGACGCCCGATGTCTATGAAGGCGCGCCGACCCCGGTCACCGTGTTCTTCGCTACGGCGCCGAAAGTGGCGGCGATGTCGCTGCTGCTGCGGGTCATGGGCACCTCCTTCTCCGGCCTGGTCGGCGCCTGGCAGGAGCTGGTGGTGATCGTGTCGATCTGCTCGATGATCCTCGGCGCGCTGGCGGCGATCGGACAGAGCAACATCAAGCGGCTGATGGCCTATTCGTCGATCGGCCACATGGGCTATGCGCTGATCGGCCTGGCCGTCGGGTCGGCGCAGGGCGTGCGCGGCACGCTGGTCTACATGGTCATCTATGTCTTCATGACCGCGGGCACGTTCGGCTGCATCCTGGCGATGCGGCGCAAGGGCCAGGCAGTGGAGAAGATCTCCGACCTGGCCGGCCTGGCCTCCAACGATCCGGCCCTGGCCCTGGCCCTGGCGGTGTTCATGTTCAGCCTGGCCGGCATCCCGCTGATGTCGGGCTTCTTCGCCAAGCTGTACATCTTCCTGGCCGCCGTGCAGTCGGGCCTGTGGACGCTGGCGGTGATCGGCGTGCTGACCAGCGTGGTGGGCGCGTTCTATTACATCCGCATCATCAAGGTGATGTATTTCGACGCGCCTGCGGAACGCTTCGATCCGCGTCCCGCTTCGCTGTCCCTGGTCGTCGCCGCTACCGGCCTGTTCACCGGCTTCTTCTTCCTGTTCCCCGCGCCGATCGTCTCGGCCGCCCAGGCCGCCGCCAGCGTCCTGTTCCACTGAAAGAACGGCGGTCCGCCCGGCTACTTCCGAGAGGCTTCCCTGCCAAGCGCCCCGGAGGGCTTTCCAGGGGGCCGCTCTTGCCTTGCCTTCGAACCTATGGCCACCTGCCACTCACCCAGGAGGAGGGCAACGATCATGGCGTTCTACGAATTGCGGCAATACAAGGTCCTGCCCGGCAAGATGGACCAGTGGGTCAAGTTCATGGAAGACGAGATCATTCCGTTCCAGGTCTCGAAGGGCATGGTCATCTGCGGCAGCTTCCGCCATGAGACCGACGAGTCGGTCTATATCTGGATCCGGCGTTTCGAAAGCGAGGAGCACCGCGTGAAGCTCTATGCGGCGGTCTATGAGTCGGCCTATTGGAAAGAACGGATCGCGCCCCCCATCCCATCCATGCTGGATCGCTCTGCCATGGTCGTGCAGCGTATCGTTCCCACCGCGTTGTCGATCCTGCAGTAACTCTTATGCGTCATGGCCGGGGTTCGCCGGCTACGAAACGGACTCTCGTGACATCATCCGGTTGACGTCGTGGATGACTGGCGCAAGGCCGGTCATGACAGGCGGCGGCTGCCGGGACGCGCCGCCACCCGCATCCCGACGCGATGGTCGAACCCCATCGCAACCGGTGGTATAGGTAATCTGCCACCGCCGGAGGTATGCGCGCGACCATGGATGGAATCCCCGCCATCAAAACCGAACCGAACGACCAGGAACTGGTGCTGCAGTTCGAGAGCCTGGGCGACAATTGCGAGTTCGGTCTCGTCCAGCGCCGCGTCGGCGTCGAACCGCTCGGTTTGCTCCGCTTCTCCGGCGCGCCGCTTCGCAACCTGCTGCGTGCTCTCGCCAACCGGTTCGAGCAGATCGGGGATCCCGACCATATCCGCCTGCAGCCTGAGAATGGCGAGTTCATGATCAAGCTGGCGAAGTACGATTTCACCTACCACTCCGACGTCAAGGTCGGAGACGTGGAGCCCGAACGGCTGGTGCGCCAGCAAAGCCGGGTCGTCTCCTATCTCGCCCGCAAGCTGGTCGACGACCTGCGGGACCCCGGCAAGATCTTCATCTTCCGCCAGAATGAGCCGCTGGCGGCCAGCGACCTCGTCGACCTGCGCCTGGCGCTGGCCGCCTATGGCAATGGCCGGCTGCTCTGGGTGCAGCAGGCCTGTCCGGGACATTCGCCCGGCAGCGTCGTGATGGTCGATGATCGCCTGATGGTCGGCTATGTCCGCCGTTTCGCCCCCCGATCGGCGGTGCCGGAACTCGACCTCGAATCCTGGCTGGCCGTGCTGCGCGAGGCCTGGCGCATCGCGCAGGAGGCTGGCCCCCCCGGCGAGCCGCCGCGCGCCGCGCATGTGCCGGCCCCGGCGCGCGTCGACATCACCTTCGGCGCCGAGGGCAACGCCCGAGCCTATCAGGGTTTCGGCTGGTCCGGCGCCGAGGCGGGCTTCACCTGGTCGGTGGGGGAGCGCAGCAAGCTGACGATCCCGTCGCCCGGTCCCGCGGCGGATTATTGGCTGGAGATGCACGCCATTCCCCATGTCCACCCGCCGCTGCTGCGACGCCAGCGGCTGGACATCTTCGTCAAGGACGTCTGGGTGCATAGTTTCGATCCGATGCCCCGAGGCGAGGTCGCCTGTGCCGTTCCGGGCCACCTGATCGCCGGCCAGGAGTCCGTGGAGATCGTCCTGAACCATCCACACGCGGCCAGCCCCATGCTGGTGGGCGGCGTCGCCGACGACCGGCGGCTGGCGATATGCTTCTACCGGCTGGCGCTGGTCTGCGCTTGATCCCCTTGCGCCCGATCCCCTTGCACGTGATGCCGGCAGGGGTCGATCAGGCGTCGCCGCCCTGGGACGTTTCCATCAGCCGTTCGAGCTGCTGACGAAGCGGCGCGCTGTCCGGTGCGAGCGCCAGGGCGGCGCGCAGATGGGCTTCCGCCATCTGCCATTGCCCCGACAACTGCTCGATATGCGCGAGCTGCCCCAGGGCGTCGGCATGGTCAGGCGCCGACGACACGGTGTTCCAGGCCGCGTCCAGCGCTTCTTCCAGGCGGCCTTCCCGGGCGAATGTGTCGCTGACCTTGATGTGGAACGGCACATGGCCCGGCGTCCGCGACAGCGCGGCCCGCAGCGCCTGCCGTGCGCGCTCGAACTCGTTCCCCGCCACCAGTATGTCCGCGAGGTAGGCGTGGCGATGCGGGTTTCGCGGCTCCCGCTCGATGGCCTCCTCAGCCGCCGCGATCGCCTCCGGCAGCCGCCCGGCTCGCAGGCACACGATGCTGAGTTCGTGGCGGTAATGCGCCTCGTCCGGCGCCAGGGCGATGGCCTTGCGGAACGCGGCTTCGGCGGCCGGGATGTCGCCTGATTCACGCAGCAGGACGCCCAGCTCGTGATAGGTCTTCCCATCCGATGGCGCCGCGATGGCGGCCGTCAGCGCATCCATCAGCGGTGTCCGGACCTTGGCCGCCTCGACCATGGCAGGCGCGTCGTCGGCCGGTTCGGCCGCGTCGGGTTCGCTGTCGGGCGGTTCGGGCAAGGGAGGCTCGCTGTCGGGGAACGCGGCCGCGATGGGTTCGCTGTCGGGCGGTTCGGGCAGGGGAGGCTCGCTGTCTGACGACGCGGCCGCGGCGGGTTCGCTGTCGCGCGGCTCGAACGGGTGAGGCGGCTCCTCGGCGGCGGCCGTCCGTCCCGGTTCGCCTGCCGGCTCTTCCTGCCGTCCGTGGCGGCGCAGCAGCGCCTCCAGGCGCTGGCGCAGGCTGCTATCGCCGTCGTCGAGCTCGATGGCCTTGCGCAGCGCGGCCTCGGCGCCGGGACCATCCCCCAGCGCTTCACGCACACCCGCCAGCACCTGCCAGGTTTCCGTCGCGAGCGGTTCCAGATCGAGCGCCTGCTCGAATACCGCCGCCGCCTCCTCCGAATGGCCGGCCTGTTGCAGCAGATGCGCGAGCTGGATCCGATACCGTGGTTCCGTCGGGTCGGCGGTCACGGTCTGGTCCAGCACCTTCTCGGCCTCCGCCAGGTTCCCCGCCTGCTGCAGCGCCTGGCCGAGGCTCGACAGGACCTCGGCATTGGTTGGCGCGATGGCGGCTGCGGTGCGGAGTTCGGCGACCGCCCCGGCGTTGTCGCCAAGCCGGCCCAGCGTCTCGCCGAGCATCTGGTAGCCGGAGACGGAACGGGGGCTGACGGCCAACCCCTGACGCAGGCGGATGACGGCTTCCTCGTCGCGGCCTTGCCCGGACAGCCAGCGGCCTTCCTCCAGGGCCGGACTCCACTCGTAACGCATGTAACGACGTGCGAACTCGCGGAACGTGAAGCCGCCTTCAAGGCGGAAACGATAGCGCTGGTTCGGTGCGATATAGTCGAGCCCCCAATGCCGCGCGACGGCCGGATGGATCGGCGTCTCGGCCACCGGGAACGGCGAAACCCGTGTCCTGGCCCGCATCCGCTCGATATCCTCGGGCTTCGCGCCGATGCGGCCGAACAGTTCCTCGGCCAGCGCCAGCGACAGGCGGACATTGAGGTAGTTCGGCGTCAGAAAGAGATATTCGTCACGGAAATGGGTCTCGATGACGTCGGCGATCCCGTACCCCGTCGCCGCGTCGCGCGCCCGCTGGCGATCGATCGTCAACTCGTACATCTGGTTCAGGTCGACGATCGTGTTGACGTCGAGGTCGAGGTAATCCTCGACCGCTTGGTCCGGATCGACGCCGGCGGCGATCTGGCTGTTCAAGTAGGAATCGCACGTTTCCGAATCGTACGCGCCTCCCGGACAGAACGGCAACGCCACCGCTTTCGGATGCACCAGGGCCCGGAAGGGCCAGAGAAAGGCGCCGGTGACATGGGGCAATTGGATGCGCGGCGTGCCGGACGCGATATCGTCCAGCCCTGCGTCACGGGCCTGGTCCGCCACCTGCTCGACGATCAGGTCGGCCTCCAGCAGCGCCGTTCGCCCGCGCTCGGTGCGCGCCTCGTCGTTCGCGACCCAATCGAGCCGGTCGCGGGTGCCGGGCGCGATGAAGCGCCGATAGAGAGCGGCCATCGCTTCGGCCTGGCGGTCGCCGACGAAAACGATGAGCCGGCGCCCGGATCGCGGTCCGCGAGGGGCCGCGGGGGCAGGTGTCGAGGACGTGGCCGGCGGTGCGTCGGGTACGTCCGTGGGGGCATCCGGCGAAGCATCCAAGGCAGTGTCCGACGCAATATCCGGGGCCGTTTCCGTGGAAATATCCGGGGAAGCAGGCGGCGGCGCCTCGGCGGCGGGAGCGGGCGCAGGGGCGTTTATTTCGGTTTGCCGGCGGTGCAGGGCCCAGGCACGACGGCAGAGCTGCATCAGAACGTCGTCGATCAGCCCGATGGTCTTCCGGTCGCGCGTCGCGGAGAAGTGGCTGACGTAACCGATCAACAAGCCCGGCTTCGCGGCTTCGACCAGCCCCGACGGATGGCCCTCGTCCTCGTAACGTAGATAGAACAAAGTCCCCGGACCGAACGCTCGCACCGCCGCGTGCAGGCGGTTCAGCCGCACGTCGTTGAGGTTCTGGGCCAAGTCGCGGAAGACGAACAGCTTCCGTCCTTCGGTCAAGGCCGCGATCAGCGCCGCCCGCTGCGCGCGCCGCTGTTCCAGGATCGCTGGCGCCAACTCGTCCGGCGTGTCCGTCGTCGCCCGGATCATGGTCGACGTGGCCATCCAGTAGCGCGTGTCGCGGGTCCACCAGTCCTTGTTGTCGGGCGGACGGAATATGGTCGTATAGGCCGGTTCGCCGACGCCCTCGAGCCGCTGTTCCAGCGCCGAAATCAGGAAGTCCGTCGCGAGGTCCGCCCCGCCCAGCACGCCGACCGATCGCGCACCGCGTCGCCGGAGGAACTCCTCGAATTCGGAGCCGCGGCCGGCGCCGCCCAGGCTCTCGAAGTTCCCAAGCAACGCGCGATCGTCGTTTCCCTGCTCGATGCCGGTCGGGTCAGCCATCGGACCGCCCGCCGGCTGTGCGCGAAAGGACGCGCCAGGATGCGCGGCGTCGGATGATCGGCATGGTCACGCCTTTCCATACGCGCGCAGCATGGCGCGGACTTTCGCTACCGAAGTGGTCTCGGAAAGCTCCTGGTCGGTCAGTTCGAGACCGTAATTCGTCTCCAGTTCCGTCATCAGCGTCATCTGGCGCAGGCTGTCCCATTTGCGCGTATTCGTGGAGTCCGATTCCTCGGTGACTTCGATGGGCGCGATGCCGAGCGCTCCGGCGATCAGCGTCAGCAAAGGATCGTATGACATCGGACGTCCGCCTTATCGGATGTATTCGGCCCAGTGGATATAGCGCAGCATGTACTGTCGGAATGTCCAACGGTGGCTGTGCCAGCGCCAGGTTGCGTTGGGATCGTAATATGTCAGGTCCAGCCGTCGCGCCACGCCGGGATGGATCGGCACGGTTTCCAGGTCCTGGCCGGCGTGGAAGCGGAGCAGCAGGTCGACCTCGGCTGGTGCGGCCTGCGTCAGGTGGGACGGCAGGATCGGCGTCCGCGCCAGCAGCAGCTTCATCAGATGGGCGATGGCCGGCGCGGTGACGCGCAGCGGCGCGTGGAACAGGCTGGTGGTGCGGAATCGCGCCTCCACCCAGGCGCCCAGGCGCAGGTCGGCGATCGCGTCCAGCGCTGTCCAGCGGGCGACGTCCGCCGCCAGGCGCTGCTGGAGGTCGGGCATGCGCTCCTCCGTCGTCCGCATATAGCGTTCGAACAGCGCGTCGTCGGAGAGGCCCGAACCGGCAAGCTGCGCGGCGACGGCATCCGGCCAGGGATAGCGGTTCGGATCGATCGCCTGGCGGGGGTCGTCGCCGGCGAAGGGCCACAGGAAACTGCCGCTGTAAGGCGGGAACCTGATCACCGGGCAGCGTCCCGCGATGCGGGCGTGCAGCCGTTCCCGATGCGGCGTCGGCTCTCCCGCCTCCACCTGTTCCCAGACCGTTTCAACATCGGCGAAGAACGCGCCGTCGTAGAGCGTGTCCCAGTCGGCGTCGCTGACCAGGTGCAGCGGAAGCCACTTGAACGACAGCACGCCGGCCAGGCACTGCATGTAGTCGCCGGTCCGTTTCAGCTCGTCGCCCTGGCGGTTGGCATAGATCAGGATCGAGCGGCCCATGGTCCTCAAATCCGCCACTGTGTCCACCGGATCTGGTCCAGTGTGTATTGCCGATGGGTGCGGTGATTGTTGAACCACCGGTACGTCATGTCCGGACGCCACCATGCCAACCCGAAATGCCGGGCGACGCGGGGATGGATGGGGAGTTCGGTGTCCCAGGGGGTGAAGCCTTCCAGCAACGCATCGAGCTGCGCCGCCAGGGTTTCCCGCGGCAGGATCGGATGCAACCGGGGACGATCCAGCATCTGCCAGGCGATTTCCCGGATCAGGCCGGCATTCGGCAGGTAGGGGGTCAAGAACAGCCGCTCCTGCCGGAAGCGTTCCTGGATGAACGTCATCACCTTGACGTCGTGCGAGGCTTCCTCCTGCCGCATGCGGCGCAGCTCTTTCGCCAGCGCGGTGTCGAGGTCCAGCGGCTCCTGCTCTGCCGCCATCTCATACATCAGCCAAAGCACGTCGTCCGTCAGGTTGGCGGAGGCCAGCGCGGAAGCCAGCCGATCGCCGCGGGGGTAACGTGCGTCCTCATAGCGGCCGGGTTCGGGGTGGGCGCGTGGGTCGGTGGCGAGGAACGGCCACAGGCAGCGGAAATACGGCGTCTGGAACGTCAGGGCCTCGCATGTCCCGGGCAGGCGGGCGCGCAGGGCGGCGCGCTGGTCCGGCCAGCCGGCATGCTCGTCGAACCAGCAGAACATTGCGGTTTCCAGCGTGCCTTGCGGCAACGCGGCCAGTCCGTCGTCCAGCGGACCGTTCAGGTCGACGGCCCGCACGCCCAGCCGGCCCCGCAGGCAGGGCAGCTTGTTCATGATCTCGGTCAGCAGGGCGGCGGTCGGGCCGCCGGCGATCAGGCCGTGCAGCGACTCCAGCGCCCGCGCCGTTCCCCCCGTCGCCTCGTCCGTCGTGTCGTCGGCCGCGGTCACGGTCAGCGCCCCGAGGCGGAAGCAGAAACCCAGGCGGCGGGTGTCGGGGCTGTCCGCATGGTCGCATGGCCGCGCCGCCTGCGGATGCAGAAGCTGCAGGCGGACCCGCTGGCGTCCCTTGGTCAGCCTGGGCGGCAACGGGATGGCGATGGAACCCGGGCCGGACAGCTCGAACGTCGCCAGCACCTTGAAATCGGCGGCGACGGTCAGCGACTGACTGTCCAGGCTGCCGGGGAACACCGCCGGGTGCAGGTCGAAGCGCACCGTATAGGCGCGATCGTCGCCGGGCAGCGCGAGGGTCAGGGCGGTCTCGGGCCCCGTGGTCCAGGCGAATTCCGCCTCGACCGACCAGCCGGTCCCCAGCGCCGGCCCCATGTTGCCGAGACTGCCGAAAACGTAGACGCCTTCCAAGGAAGCTCCTGCAGCGGGTTCGGGGAAAACCGAGGATCGGGGCCGATCAATACGGGTTCGGGCGAGCGTTCGGCAAGACGGATGTCGACGGTACGCGTCGTCTTTGACAACCCTCGGGGCGGGACGGAAACTCCGGCCCCATCGAAAAGAGGACGTTCAAGGGGAACCGCATGTCCAAACCATCGGCCATCGCCAAACTCGGCTTCATCGGCCTCGGCGTCATGGGAGAGCCCATGTGCGGCCATCTCGCCCGGCGCTCCGGGCTACCGGTCTGGGCCGCCGACCTGCGGCCCGAACCGTTGGAGCGGCTGAAGGCCGACGGCGTCGTCGCGTCGACGATCCCCGAGATCGCCGGCACCTGCGACGTCATCGTCCTGTCGCTGCCCGACGGCAAGGCGGTCGCGGCGGTGGTCGCGGCGCTGGAACCGCATCTGCGGGCCGGGCAGTGCGTGGTGGACACAAGTACGTCATCGGTGAAACTGACGCGGGAGATCGGCGCACGGCTGGCGGCCAAAGGCATCCACTATGCCGACGCCCCGGTGGCCCGCACGCGGGAGGCCGCGGCACGCGGCGACCTCAGCATCATGGTCGGCGCCACGCCCGAGACCTTCGCGCATATCCGCCCGATCCTGGAGACCATGGGTTCCGACGTCACCCATTGCGGGCCGATCGGCTGCGGGCAGGTGGTGAAGATCCTCAACAACATGCTGGTGTTCCAGCACACCGTTGCGTTGGCCGAGGCAATGGCGATCGGCCGGCGCAACGGCGTCGCCGCCGACGTGCTGCTGCCGACGATGGCGAAGGGGTCGGGCGACAGCTTCGTGCTGCGCAACCACGGCATGAAGGCGATGCTGCCGGGCACGTTCCCCGAGCGGGCGTTCTCGGTGCGCTATGCGATGAAGGACCTGTCCTACGCCCTGGAGATGGCCGATGCCGACGGCCTTGCCGTCCCCTCCGCTCGGCTGGCGATGCAGCGCCTGAAAGAGGCCGAGGCGGCGGGCTATGGCGAGCAATACCATCCGGTGATGCTGAAGGTGATCGACCCGCAATGACCGCGTTTCCCGACAGCGCCGCCTGGATCTCGGCGTGCGCCGACGACGCCTCGCTGGCCGCCTGGACCGGCGACTGGTCGGTCTGCTTCGCGATCGCGGCAGGCGAGCAGCGGTTCGTGTTCCGGTTCGAGGGCGGACGGATCGCATCCGGGACGGGGACGCCGGCGTTCACCGTGCGCGCCCCCGCCTCGGTGTGGGACAAGTTCCTGCAGCCGGTGCCGCCGCGTCACCATCACGGCCTGTTCGCCATGCATTACCGCGTGCCCGATTTCGGGATCGACGGCGAGACGCTGGCGTTCATGCAATACGTCCACGTCGTGCGGCGGGTGCTGGAAATCGGCAAATGGCTGGCGCTGGGCCATGCCTTGCCGGTTCCCGTGACGCTGGCGCCCCAGGGTGAGAGACGGGCGACGCCTTCCGTGCGGGCCGGTTACGTGCCGGTCACCGCGCAGGGCCAGACCTACCAGGTCTATTACGAGGCCGCCGGCACCGGCCGCGACGTGCTGTGCATGCACACCGCCGGGTCGGACTGCCGGCAATTCCACGGGCTGATGGCCGATCCGCGGATCGTCGAGGGCCACCGGCTGGTTGCCTTCGACCTGCCCTGGCACGGCAAGTCGATGCCGCCCGAGGGAGCGATTCCCGGCTCCTGGCGGCTCAACACCGAACTCTATGTGGCGCTGATCATGGGGTTCGCGGCGGCCGCCGGGCTGGACAAGCCGATCGCCCTGGGCGCGTCGATGTCGGGCGAGATCTGCCTGGAACTCGCCTATCGCCACCCGGAGGCGTTCACCGGCATCATCGCCTGCGAGGCCTGCGAGAAGATCGAGCGCCGGCAGACAAGCTGGGCGGCGCATCCGGTGGTGAACCAGTCGCTGTTCGTGCCGGAATGGATCCGTGCGCTGTCCGCGCCGCAAAGCCCGTCGGCGTATCAGGAGGCGATTGCCTGGCACTACGCCCAGGGCGGCCCCGCGGTGTTCTTCGGCGACATTGCGTTCTATTCCGGCGACTGGGACATGCGCGACCGGGTCGGGCGGATCGACACGAACCGGGTGCCGCTGTTCATGCTGACCGGGGAATACGACTACTCCTGCACGGTCGAAATGTCGGAGGCCACGGCGGCGAAGATCCCCGGCGTGCGGTTCCGCCCCATGGCGGGGATCGGGCATTTCCCCTTCGCGGAGAATCCCAGGCTGTTCGCGGAGTACCTGCTGCCGGTGCTGGGGGCGTTGGGGTAAGAGGGGCGGTGGCACGCACATTGCCTGCCCCAAGCCCATCCCTGCCGATGGAGGCCCCGATGCCCAAGCCCATGCACCTGGCCTGGTTCACCAACTTCACCCAAGGCGACTGGACCAACCCCGTCTCCCAGGGCACCGGCGACTGGGATGGCAAGTTCTTCATCGATATGGCGCAAGCCATGGAACGCGCCTGTTTCGACTACATCATGCTCGAAGACACGCTGATGGTTTCGGAAGCCTATGGCGGCACCGCCGAGGCGACGCTGAAATACGCGCTGCAGGTGCCCAAGCACGACCCGATTCCGCTTGCGTCCATCATCGCCGCGAACACCACGAAACTCGGCGTCGTCGCGACCATGTCGACGCTGGCGTGGCCACCGTTCATGCTGGCGCGGGTGTCCTCGACGCTTGACCATATCGCCGGCGGTCGTTTCGGGTGGAACATCGTCACCAGCGGCGAGGACATCGCCGCGCAGAACTTCGGGCTCGACAAGCTGCCGCCGCGAGAGGCGCGCTATGCGATGGCCGACGAATATGTCGACGTGGTCTGCAAGCTATTCGAGTCGTGGGAGCCGGATGCGGTCGTCAAGGATCACGCGACCGGCACCTATGCCGACCACACCAAGGTGCATCCGATCCATTTCGAAGGCCAGTTCTTCAAGGTCCGCGGGCCGTTGAACACGGTACGCTCGCCGCAGGGCAAGCCGGTCTTCGTGCAGGCCGGCGGATCGCCGCGCGGGCGGGCGTTTGCGGCGCGGCACGCGGATTCGATCATCGCGGTGGGGAACGGGATCGAGGGGATGAAGAAATACCGCGACGATGTGCGCCGGCACGCGGCCGCCGCGGGCCGCGACCCTGACGACATCAAGGTCCTGTTCCTGGTCTACCCGACGCTGGGCGAAACCGACGAGGAAGCCCAGGCGCGCCACCACCGCATGGTCAACTCGCCGGGCTTCGTCGAGGCGGCGCTGGCCGCGGTCGGTACGGTGACGGACATCGATTTCTCCGGCTTCGACCTCGACAAGCCGCTGCCGCCGCTGACCACGAACGGGGAACAGGGGTCGCTGGACAAGTTCGCGCAGTGGGGCAGCGGCAAGACGCTGCGCCAGCTTGCGCAGGAACGATTCGACGCCGGGATACAGCTCATCGGTTCGCCGGACACCGTGGCGGACCGGATGGGCGAGGCGATGGAAGCGATCGGCGGCGACGGGTTCCTGATCTCCACGCCGTTCCAGCGCATCAGCCGCCGCTTCGTGACCGAGGTGTGCGAAGGCCTGGTGCCGGCGCTGCAACGGCGCGGCCTGGCGCGCAAGGCTTACACGAAGACCTTGTTGCGCGACACGCTGCGGGAATTCTGATCCTTTCTTTCCCTCCCCGTCATGGCCCGGGCCGTCCGGTGCCTCGGGGGAGGAGATGGTCCGATCACTCCGGCTGGCGCGCCGGTTCCATCGCGCGGCCGGGCACCGATTCGGCCGCGGCGATGTAGTCGCGGGTCAGCGGCACCGCCTCATGCGTATGGGACAACTGCACCTGCCAGACCATGTGGCCGCCCTTGCGGAACGCCACCTCGCTGGCCGCGAGGTAGAACTCGAACATGCGGCAGAACCGGTCGTCGTAGATCGAGGCGATGGCATCGCGGTTCGCCATGAACCGCCGGCGCCACTGCTTCAAGGTCTCGGCGTAGTGCAGGCGCAGGATCTCGATGTCGGTGGACATCAGCCCGGACCGCTCGATCGCCGGCAGCACCTCGGACAGGGCGGGGGAATAGCCGCCGGGGAATATGTATTTGCGCAGCCACGGATTGGTCGATCCCGGTCCGTCGTGGCGCCCGATCGCATGGATCAGCGCCACGCCGTCGGGTGCGAGCACGCGCGCCACGGTGTCGAAGAAGGTCTGATAGTAACCGACGCCCACATGCTCGAACATACCGACTGATACGATCCGGTCGAACTGGCCCTGGACTGACCGGTAATCCAGCATCTCGAAGCGGACGCGCTCGCTCAGTCCCTCGGCGGCGGCGCGATTGCGGGCCTCCTGCAATTGCTCCTGCGACAGCGTGATGCCGGTCACGTCGGCGCCGTAATCGCGCGCCAGCGTCAGCGCCATGCCGCCCCAGCCGCAGCCGATGTCCAGCACGCGCAGCCCCGGCCGCGTCAGCAGCAGCTTCGCGGCGATATGGCGCTTCTTCGCCGCCTGCGCGTCCTCCAGGGTTTCGTTGCCTTGAGGGAAGTAGGCACAACTGTATTGACGGTCGCGGTCCAGGAACAGGCTGTACAGCCGGCCGTTGAGGTCGTAGTGGTGCGCCACGTTGCGGCGGGACCGGCCGGCCGGGTTGAACTGCAGGACGCGGCGGATCATCAGCTCCGCCATCTCCCGCAGGCGGGCCACGGGGTGGCCCTTCGGGTTGGCCTGCAGGTTGGCCATGGCGAGGTAGACCAGGTCGTAGATCCCGCCTTCGCCCGCGACCACGTCGCCGTTCATGTAGCCCTCACCCATGGCCATCGAAGGGCTGTACGTCATTCGCCGCACCACGGCGGCGGTGCGCAACCGCATGGACGCGGTCGGGCCCTGTCCCGGGGTGCCTTGGTAGACGCTGCTGCGTCCGTCGGGCCAGTACACGGTCAGCCGTCCAGTCTGGATCAGCCTTTTGAGTATCGAATCGAGGACAGCTTGCATCTGCTGAGGTTCCTCTGACTTGACATGGAATTTCGGTAAGAATGGAACAGCATCGCGACAGTCGTCAAAAGGACATTTCAGCGAGCGGCTTCAGGACCCCGTGCAGCGGGACGAGATCGGGCCCGGCGGCGCGTTGGCTTCCGCCCTCGCCGGGCATAGTCTGGGTTCCATCCGACGAAATCACCGCGCTAGAAGAAGGAACGCACCATGCCGTCCAGCTATCCGCTCCCAGAGGCCGGTCTCGCCGAATCGGGCTTCGCGCAGAAGCCGCTCGATCACCTGGATTCCCTGATCAAGGCGCATATCGAGGAGGGCCGTTACGCCGGTGCCCAGATCGCCCTGGCGCGCCACGGCAAGCTGGCGCTGTTCCGCACCTATGGCGATGCGCGGACCGAGGCGACGCGGGTGCCGGCGGCCAATGACACGCTGTTCCTGCTGTTCAGCCAGACCAAGGTGCTGACCTCGGCGGCGGTGTGGACGCTGGTCGAGGAAGGCAAGCTGTCCTTCATGGACCGCGTGGCCGACCACCTGCCGGAATTCGCCGCGCGCGGGAAAGCGGACATCACGCTGGAGCAGGTGATGACGCACCAGGGCGGCTTCCCGTCGTCCAACGTGACCCAGGACGCCTGGGCCGACCACGCGCTGATGCGGGCTCAGGTCTGCGATTTCTCGCTTGAATGGACGCCGGGGACACGGCTGCAATACCACGGCCGAGCGGCGCACCTGGTGCAGGCGATGGTGATCGAGGCGGT
The DNA here is from genome assembly GCF_035548235.1 of Rhodopila sp. Lineage (GTDB taxonomy): Bacteria > Pseudomonadota > Alphaproteobacteria > Acetobacterales > Acetobacteraceae > Rhodopila. The sequence goes on along the minus strand of NZ_DASZTJ010000132.1, from coordinate 608 downwards.
GACGGGGCAGGACTATCGGGAGGTCATCCGCCAGCGCGTGATCGAGCCGTTGGGCCTGGGGCAGGACGTTTATGTCGGGGTGCCTGAAGACCAGCAATCGCGCTGCGCCGATACCATGGGTCACGAGCCGCACGACAACACCGCGGCGTTCCGGTCGGCGGGGCTGCCGCATGGCGGCGGGTTCGCGACCGCGCGCGGCGTCGCCGCCTTCTACCAGATGCTTGGGCATGCCGGCCGGCTGGGTGGCGTTCGGCTGTTTTCGCCGCGGCTGATTGCCTATGTTTCGCGCAATCATACCGGCGAGAGCCCGGATTTGAACATGACAGGTATTCCGATGCATCGCGGCCTCGGGCCGCATGTGCGCGGCGAGAGCGACCGAATCCGCGGCCTGGGCACGATCGGCGCGCCGTCGGTGTTCGGGCATGGCGGCGTCGGGTCGTCGTATTCCTGGGCCGATCCCAGCAGCGGCGTGTCGTTCAGCTACCTGACCAATTTCGTCAGCCCCGACCCGTGGCACACGCTGCGGCTGGACCGGGTGGCGAACCTGGTGCACGCGGCGATCGATTGAGGCCCTGCCCGTCGGTGCCCCACCTCGTCGGGGGGGGGGG
>NZ_DASZTJ010000131.1:0-2446 GCF_035548235.1 Rhodopila sp. | reverse complement strand
TGACTGGAGAAACAAGGAGGGCTACGTCATCTCGACCGAAGGCCCGAAGGGCCGTAGCGGAGAGACCCCTGTATTTACCTCCCCTCCCGCCCCAATCCCTGCCAAAGCAGGAAAAAACCGGGTCAGTCGATGCGCTTGGTCCGGTCGAGAAGAAAGAAGATGGGGATGGCGACCGCGGTGTTGGCGCAGGCGCGGATCAGTTCGTGCCCCCAGAGCAGAGAGAAGCCGGGCAGGCCCAGCAGGCGGTGGTCGATAAGAAAGAGCAGAACGCTGTTGATGATCGAGAAGCCGAAGGTGATGACGATACGTGTAAGCGGGCTCTCCACGTCGACCTGAAGGCCGATGCTTGCGGCGACATAGCCGATGGCCGACTTGGCCATGCCGTTGACGCCGATAGGCTGGTTGGTCAGCGCGTCCTGGAGCAGGCCGATGATGGCTCCGGTCAGGGTTCCGGCGATGGGGCTGCGCCGGGAGACGGCGAAGAACAGCACCACGATGAGCGGTAGATCGAGGATGGCGAAGCGCGGAAACGGCCGCGGCAGAAAGGATTGCAGAAGAATCGCAAGCGCCGGCACCAGCAGCGTGACGGCGAGGGAGAAGGTGTGCTGCTCGAGTTCTCGGCGGGAGGTGTAGCTGCGATTGAGCATTCTTGTGGCTAATTTTCCGGCTCTGCCGGGGGCTGAGTCCGAGGCTGTGTCTGGGGTTGCGTCTGCGGCTGCGTCTGGGGAGTTTCGCGCGGCCTCTGCGCCGCGCGGGAGGGTGCGCCGGCCGGCGTCTCCGGCCGCGGAGCTGTGTTGGCCGGGGCTGCATTGGCCGGGGCTGCATCATAGGTACGGCTGCTCCGGGCTCCGGGAACCAGCGAGGAAGCGGGCGGCGTATCGCCCGGGGAGTAGCGGTCCGGGCGGATCGCCGGCAGAGGCCTCGGAACGACGGTGCTGGGCAGCGCCTGGGGATTCGCCGCAGGGGTCGCGGGAGCGTTGGGATCGTGCAGGCTGGGCAGGCGGTCGGCCAGCACCTCGGCAGCCGAGCGCGCGGAGGCTTCGGCGGCGGCCTCGGCATCGGCGGCGGCCTTGGCCTTGGCGGCAGCCTCGGCGGCGGCCCTGGCCTCGGCGGCGGAAACCCCGACGGCAAGATCCTTCTGCGCTGCCGCGGGCAGCGTGGGCTTGGTGCCGGTAATGACCAGCACCTCCTCCAACTGCGAGAGATTAGCCGCGGGCTTGATGCGGATGGCGGTGTAGGGCTGGTGATCGGGATCAGGAGCGATGGACTCGATCGTGCCGACCGGCAATCCGCGCGGGAAGATCTGGTCGCCGCCCGAGGTCAACACGGTTTCGCCGGGCTTGATGCGCGAGTCGGCGGTGAGGTTGGTGATCTGCACGTGCCCGGTGGAGCTGCCGTGCAGAATCGCCAGGATGCGTGTGCTGGCCAGCAGCACGCCCGCGCCGGAGGTCTGGTCGCTGATCAAAAGCACCTGCGCCGTATGCGGAAAGACGTCGCGAATCTTGCCGACGATGCCGTCCGGCGTGATGACCGCCATGTCGGGCTTGAGGTGGTAATCGTTACCCTTATCGATGTAGATGAGCCGGGAGAGGTCGGTGCCGCTGGTGCCGATCACCTGCGCCGCCACGGTGGAGGCGATGTAGTGCTGCTGGAAGGCGAGCAGCGCCTGCAGGCGATGTCCCTGCACGGCGTCCTCGGCAAAGGCCGCCTGCTCAAGACGCAGGCGCGCGATCTCCTGCCGCAGGTCCTGATTCTGCTCGTGGACATGGCGGAGATTGACATAGTTGCCCCAGGCCCCGCGCACGTTCTGGCCGACAGCATGGAAGGCGCGCTCGAACGGCGTCACCGCAGCCACGACCCAATAGCGCATCAGGGTGACCTGGCGGCTGTCGGGCGTTCCGAACTCGGCGGGACGGCGCACCTGAATGGCCAGGCCGATGGTCTGCGCAAACAGGACCGCAACCAGGACAAGGACATTCTTGAATCGTGTGAAGAAGGATTCCATGCGCTGCAACTATTATGTGCGAGATGAGGGGAATCGTGAAAAATACGGGATAACTCTTTTGTCCGAGAACTCGTTCTTTGAACAAATTGGGACAGATCGGCGTATGGAATGAGCACCCAGAGCAAGCCCTCCCGGAGGTACACGATATTGCGACTCCCACTTTTACTCCTTTTGCTGGCGGCAGTCGTCCAGGCAGCCCCGGTTCGAGCGATGCACGCCGTTACGGACAACCCCACGGCCAATGAGGGTCCGAACTATACGGCGAATGGAGAGTTGAAGATGCCGGAGAGGTATCGAGAGTGGATCTTCCTTACCTCGGGGATAGACATGAGCTACAACCCCGATCCGGCCATGGCGGGGCACTCCATGTTCGACAATGTGTTTGTAAACCCGGCCGCCTACCGCGTATTTCAGCAGACGGGGACATGGCCCGACAAAACA
>NZ_DASZTJ010000130.1:0-15726 GCF_035548235.1 Rhodopila sp. | reverse complement strand
ATGACCGGGCTTGTCCCGGCCACCCACGCACCAGCGCCGAAACGCGGGTGGCCGGGGCAAGCCCGGCCATGACGGAGAGAGCGATGCCCCTTCCACCGACCAACCCGACCCCGTTCTCCAACCGAAACCCCGTTCCCCATGGCCAAAGCCGAAAAGAAGGGCCTGATCTCGCACGGCATCGCCGCGCAGAACCGCAAGGCCCGGTTTGATTATTCGATCAAGGACACCGTCGAAGCCGGCATGGTCCTGAAAGGACCCGAGGTGAAGTCGCTTCGCCACGGCCGCGCGACGCTGTCCGAAGCCTGGGCGGGGGAGCGCAACGGCGAGATGTGGCTGTTCAACGCCCATATCCCCGAATACCAGGGCGGCGTGCTGTCGCGGTTCGAGCCTCGGGCGCCGCGCAAGCTGCTGCTGAAGAAGAAGCAGATCGACCAGTTGCTGTCCCAGGTCGCCCGCCAGGGGGTCACGCTGGTGCCGCTGCAGATCCACTTCAACGACCAGGGCAGGGCGAAAGTGCTGCTGGGGGTCGGGGTGGGCCGGCAGAAGCAGGACAAGCGCGAGGCCATCAAGGACCGCGACTGGAAGCGCGACAAGGCTCGGCTCATGGCGGCGAGAGGCTAGGCGGATGCGGGTGATCGGGTTGATGAGCGGCACGTCGCTGGATGGCGTCGACGCTGCCTGGGTGGAAACCGACGGCCACGCCATCCAGGGTTTCGGCCCGACCCTGACGGTCCCCTATGACGACGCGCTGCGGCGCGACCTGCGCTTGCTGCTGGATATCGCGCCCGGCCTGGCGCCCGGCGATCACCGCCTGCTGGACGCGGAGCGGCGGTTGACCGCGGTCCACGCCCAGGCGGTCAAGGCCGTGGGGCAGGCGGCGGAACTGATCGGCTTCCACGGACAGACGATCCTGCACCAGCCGGACCGGAGGCGTACCTGGCAGATCGGCGACGCGGCGATGCTGGCGGCGGAGACCGGGGTGGACGTTGCGTTCGACTTCCGGTCGGCGGACGTGGCGGCGGGCGGGCAGGGGGCGCCCCTCGCACCGGCCTATCATGCCGCGCTGGCGCTCTCGCTGCCGAAGCCTGTGGCGTTGCTGAATATCGGCGGCGTCGCGAACGTCACGTGGATACCGGAGGGGGGCGACGGACACGGCAGTCTGCTGGCCTTCGACACCGGTCCCGGCAATGGCCCGCTGGATGACTGGATCGAGCGGCATACCGGGCAGCGCTTCGACCGGGACGGTGCGCTGGCGCGATCGGGCATGGTCGATGACGCCGTGCTGCAGCGATTGCTGGCGCATCCGTATTTCACGCAGACGCCTCCCAAGTCGCTGGACCGCCTGGACTTCGCCGCCTCGCTGGCTGCGTCGGGCATGGACCGGCTGTCGGTGGCCGATGGCGCGGCGACGCTGGTGGCCTTCACCGTTCAGGCGATCGCACGGGCGCCGCTTCCCGTCGCGTCCCGGCGCTGGCTGGTCTGCGGCGGAGGCCGCCGCAACCCCGCGATCATGGACGGGCTGCGCCAGGCGCTTGGCGTGCCGGTCGACGCGGTCGACAGCCTGGGTTGGGATGGCGACGCGTTGGAGGCGCAATGTTTCGCCTTCCTGGCCGCGCGGGTGGTGGCGGGCTTGCCGCTGAGCTTTCCGGGAACGACGGGCGTTCCGGCGCCGATGGCCGGCGGACGGGTTGCCCGGGCTTAAGCCCTAGGTAGCGGCCCCGTATCGGGGCGCTGCCCCCGGCCTGGCCCGGCTTGACTGGGCCACCTGCACCTCGGGGGGAGGAAGGTAGCCCGGTCAAGCCGGGGGGATACACACCGGCGGACACAGGTAGCGACTGCCCTGATGCCAATCTAGGGCCAGCTATAACGGTCGGTTCAGCCTATGCGGTCCACAACGCGGGAAAAGGGCCCCGCCCTTCTTCCGGTCCCGGTCAGTCCGCCGCGAGCGCCATCTGCTTGCGGGCGATCGCCTTGCCGCAATAGTCCTCGACGGCCTCGACCACCACGTCGGCATGGCGGGCGAACACGTGGTCCGCGCCGGCCAGGACGCGGTAATCGACATGCACACCCTTCTGGGTGTTGAGCTTGTCAACCAGCTTCCGCACCGCGCTTTCCGGTACCAGGTCGTCGGAGTCGCCGTGCATCATCAAGCCGCCGCAGGGGCAGGGGGCGAGGAAGCCGAAATCGTAGTGGTTGGCCGGCGGCGCGACGCTGACCCAGCCGGAAATCTCCGGCCGGCGCATCAGCAACTGCATGCCGATGAACGCACCGAACGAGTAACCCGCGATCCAAAGTCCGCCATGCCCCGGATTGACCGCCTGCATCCAGTCGAGCGCCGCCGCGGCGTCTCCGATCTCCCCGATGCCACCGTCGTAGCGGCCCTGGCTGCGGCCAACCCCGCGGAAGTTGAAGCGCATCACGGAGCAGCCGAGTTTCTGAAAAGCCTGATACATCGAATACGTGATGCGGTTGTTCATCGTGCCGCCGTGCAGCGGGTGTGGGTGCAGGATGAGAGCGACCGGAGCACCGGTTTCCTTAGAATGATGATACCGACCTTCGAGCCGACCGTCGGGGCCGGCGAACATTACCTCGGGCATGGCAATCCGTAACCTGTTTCCTGTCCCTCCGGCATCGACTGATCCGAAGCCACCGCAGCTTCGGTCCCCGTGCCGGGCCTGCAAATATCCGCGAACCTGGAAGAAATCCCTGTCTCCGCTCGCGGGAGGTAGAATGAGATGGGAACGCGACCCCTATTTGTCAGTTGCATGACGGGTCGAGCTGGCATTCTCATCCGCGATCAGATGGTTCATTTTTGGGCGCTTTGCCCCATTTGTCACCGCATCTCCATCTATCGAAGCCTTCACCGCTTCGCTTTCGGAATGATCCGCCAAAACGCATCCCGTCGCATCGTTAGACTTGATCACCCCATCCACAGCGGCCGCGTTATAAGACAAGTCAATGGCAAATTCATAATGGAAAAGTCGTATTTGCGCCATGTTTTATGCATATGTCTAACCTGTTATGCGTACGTCTCCATCTTAGCTTGATGTAACCATCAAAAGAGTTTGACTACCTGCGATTGTAATTTTCTCTGTACTTAGAGGGATTGCCTCGCACGGCCTCAAAGGCGTCGTTTCGTTCATATCGGTTTGTATCCATTTTGGGAAAAGATCGTCGTAAATGATACCCAACGAGGCGCGCCAGGCGATCCTCTTCCAGTCGGGTAACAACCTCCTACGATCTTCCTCCGTCTCGCGCGACCGGCCTTGATGCGCTGACGGCAAAGACGATAGACGCCGCTTCTGACGCCTCTCCGAACCACCCCCTCCCGGCACCCTCGGGACCCTCCCTTGGGGCACCCCCCCTTGGGGCACCCCGAAGACGGGATGAAGGCCGCCATGACAGACCGACACGTATACCTCGACGCCAACGCCACCGAACCCCTGCGCCCCGAAGCCCGCGAAGCGATGATCGCCGCTCTCGACACGCTGGGTAATCCCGCCTCCGTCCACGCGGCCGGCCGAGCGGCGCGGCGGATCATGGAGGACGCGCGGGAAACGATCGCGGGGCTGTTCGGCGCGAAGCCGGCCGATGTCGTCTTCACCTCCGGCGGCACCGAGGCCGACGTGCTGGCCGTCCGCGCCCTCGGCTTCGAGCGTGCGGTCATCTATGGCGGCACGGAGCACGACGCGGTCCGCAAGGCGCCGCCGGTCGGCTACGTCCTGCCGGTCCATGCCAACGGCGTGGCCCAGTCCGCCCTGCTGGAGACGATGCTGGAGGAAGAGGAGCGGCTGGCGCTGGTCTGCGTCATGCTTGCCAACAACGAGACCGGGACCATCAACCCGATCGACGTCCTCCTCCCCGTCTGCCGGCGTCACAGTGCTCGGTTGCATGTCGACGCCGTGCAGGCGGCCGGCCGCCTGCCGGTGCGGCTGGATCAGCTTGGGGCGACCAGCATGGCGATCTCCTCCCACAAGCTGGGGGGGCCGGCCGGTGCGGGCGCGCTGCTGTTGAACGAGGTCCACCGGTTCGGTCCGCCCATGATGCGCGGCGGAGGCCAGGAAGGCGGCCGGCGCGGCGGCACGCCACCGGTCGCCGTCATCGCCGGCTTCGCCGCGGCGGCCCAGGCGGCGGTCGCCCAGCTCCACGACATGAAGCGTATCGCCGGCCTGCGTGACCGGGCGGAAGCGGCAGCGGTCGCGGCGGGGGCGATCGTCTACGGCAACCCGTTGGAACGCCTGCCCAACACCACCTGTCTGCGCATGCCCGGCGTCCGGGGCGACCAGCAGGTGATCGCGCTGGACCTGGAGAACATCGCCGTCAGCTTCGGCGCCGCGTGCAGCTCCGGCAAGGCGGAGGCCAGCCATGTCCTGCAACAGATGCAGGTTCCCTATTACGAGGCCGAGGAGGCCATCCGCGTCTCCCTGCCCTGGAACGTGACCGAAGCGGATATCGACGCGTTCTGTAACGTTTATCCGCGGGTCGTGGAACGGCTGCGCAGCGCCGGGAACGCCGCAGGCAATGCCAGCCCAAATGCCAACCCAAATGTCAGCCCAAATGTCAGCCCAAATGTCAGCCCAAATGTCCCTGGGGCCGCCATGACGCCCCTGGCCCCGCAGGGAGCGGATGCCTAAGTCAACCGCATGAGCACGCTGCCCCCGCGCCCGAACCGCCCGGTCTATCTGGACAACCAGGCCACCACACGCTGCGATCCGCGTGTGCTCCAGGCCATGCTGCCCTGGTTCGCCGAAGAATACGGCAACCCCCACAGCGTCGAACACGTCATGGGCCGCCGCGCCGAGGAGGCCGTGGAGCGCGCTCGCGGCCAGGTCGCCGCGATCCTGGGCGTCGAGGCGCGGGAGGTCGTCTTCACCTCGGGCGCCACGGAGTCGAACAACATCGCCATCAAGGGTGCCGCCCGTTTCGCCGCCGCGCACGGCAACCCGGCGCGGCGCGTCGTGACGGTCGAGACGGAGCACAAATGCGTCCTGGAATCCGTCCGCGACCTGGCGGAAGAAGGGTTCGAGCCGGTCTTCCTGCCCGTTGGCGCCGACGGGCTGCTGGACTCCGAAACGCTACGGACCGCGCTCGTCGAACCGACGCTGCTGGTCAGCGTGATGGCCGTCAACAACGAAACCGGCGTGGTGCAGGACATCCCGGCGCTGGCCGCCATCGCCAAGGACGCGGGCGCGCTGTTCCACAGCGACCTCGCACAGGCGGTGGGGAAGATCCCTCTCGACCTGACCGGCTGGAAGGTCGACCTGGCTTCGGTCAGCGGGCACAAGATCTACGGCCCGAAAGGCGTCGGCGCCTTGTTCGTCCGCCGCCGGCCGCGCGTGCGGCTGACCCCGTTGTTCTCGGGCGGCGGGCAGGAACGGGGGCTGCGTTCCGGCACCCTGCCGGCACCGCTGCTGATCGGCCTGGGGGAAGCCTGCGCACTGGCGCAGGCCGAGATGGCGGCCGACGCGGAACGGATCGCCGGATTGCGCGGCGCGCTGCTGGACCGGCTGAAGGCCGCCATCCCGGATCTGCGGCTGAACGCCAGCCCGTCCCACCGCATCGCCGGCAACCTGAACCTGACCTTCCCCGCCGCGACCGCGGCCGCGCTGATGGAGGCTCTGCCCGACCTGTGCGTGTCCACCGGTTCGGCGTGTTCCTCGGCGGCGATCGAGCCGTCCTATGTCCTCCGCGCCCTGGGACTATCCGAGGAAGAGGCGGCGCGCACCTTGCGGATCGGCATCGGACGCTTTACGTCGCCCGCCGATATCGACTACGCCGCGTCCGCGCTGGCTGCAGCGCACACCGAACAGGCCGCCCAGGCGGCGCCGTCCAACCCCGCCCCTTCCACCTTGGCCGAGGCCTGAGTTCATGCCGAAAATGACGTTCATCGAGCGCGATGGGACCCGCCGCGAAGTCGAGGTGGCCGCCGGCTACTCGCTGCTTGAGATCGCGCATAAATTCGGCATCGACATCGAAGGCGCCTGCGAGGGCTCGCTGGCCTGCTCGACCTGCCACGTGATCGTGGACCCGGAATGGTACCCGAAGCTGCGGAAGCCGACCGAGGACGAGGAGGACATGCTGGACCTGGCTTACGCCCTGACCAAGACGTCCCGTCTGGGCTGCCAGATCGTACTGACCGACGAGCTCGACGGGCTGGTGGTGAAGCTGCCGCCCGGCACGCGGAGCGTGCTTGGATTATGACTACGCGGAGCGTGCTTGGATTGTGACTACGCGGAGCGTGCTTGGATTATGATGTCGTGGAACGTGTTGGGGTCGTGATGGGTCGCGATCATGCCTGACGGAAGCCTGGGCCGGTCGCGCGTGGTGGTCGCGATGTCGGGCGGCGTCGACAGCAGCGTCGTCGCCGGCCTGCTGCACGAGGCTGGGCACGAGGTGATCGGCGTCACGCTCCAGCTCTACGATCACGGCGAGGCCACCGGCCGCAAGGGCGCCTGCTGCGCCGGCCAGGACATCCACGACGCCCGCCGCGTCGCCGACCGGCTGGGCATCCGCCATTACGTGCTGGACGCCGAACGGCGCTTTTCCGAAGCGGTGATCGACGATTTCGCGGACAGCTATGCCAAGGGCGAGACGCCGGTCCCCTGCATCCGCTGCAACCAGACCGTCAAGTTCGCCGACCTGACCAGGATGGCGCACGGCCTGGGCGCGGACCGGCTGGCCACCGGCCATTACGTCCGCCGCGTCGACGGGCCGGACGGGGCGGAACTGCACAGGGCGGCCGATCCCGCGCGGGATCAGAGCTGGTTCCTCTATGCCACGACCCGCCGGCAACTGGACATGTGCCTGTTTCCCCTCGGCGCCATGGCCGACAAGACCACGGTGCGCGGCATCGCCCGTGACTTGAAGCTGGAGGTGGCGAGCAAGCCCGACAGCCAGGACATCTGCTTCGTCCCCGCCGGGACCTATGCGGACATCATCGCCCGGCGCCGGCCGGAAGCGCTGGAGCCGGGCGAGATCGTCGCCGCCGACGGGCGCGTGGTGGGGCAGCATGACGGGATCGCGCGCTATACGGTCGGCCAGTCGAAGCGCTTGGGGCCGGCAGCGATGCTGGACGGCGAACGGCAGATGGTGATCGCGACCGACGCCTTGCGGCGGCGGATCGTGATCGGGCCGCGCGACACCGCGGCGGGAACGGTACGGCTGCGCGCGGTGAACTGGCTGATCGATCCCCCCCCCGGCGCCCTGCGCTGTTCGGTGAAGCTGCGCGCTCGGGACACGCTGCGTCCGGCGTCGGTGACGCCCGAGGCCGACGGCGCGGTCGTGACGCTGGACGAACCCACGCTGCCGGCGCCAGGCCAGGCCTGCGTGTTCTACGACGACGACCGCGTCCTGGGCGGAGGGACGATCACCCGCGGGTGATCCGCGCGCCGACCCCCAGCCTGTTTTCGTCGTGGCGGCGATGGTCAGACCTCTTGACCCAACCCCCCGCCAGCCCCATACCCCCGCCGCCAGACAGCCGGGCGACCGCTGGCCGCAAGCCAGAGGAAAGTCCGGGCTCCACGGGAATGCGGTGCCGGCTAACGGCCGGCGGGGGCGACCCCAGGGACAGTGCCACAGAAATCAAACCGCCCGTGCAAGGCCGAGGCTCAGGCATCGGACCCCGCGGGCAAGGGCGAAACGGTGCGGCAAGAGCGCACCGCGTCCCTGGCAACAGGGGCGGCACGGTAAACCCCACCGGGAGCAAGACCGAATAGGGACGGCCGCGGCGGAGCGATCCGGCCGCAGGGACATTCCCGTCCCGCCGTCCGGGTTGGTCGCGAGAGGCGCATCGCGAGATGCGTCCCAGAGGAATGGTCGTCCCGCCTCGCGAGAGGCGGACAGAACCCGGCTTACAGGCTGTCTGGCCCATATCCCCGACCGCGCGTTTCAGCGCTCATTGGGATTCCGCAACGAATCCTCTGCGGAATGTGTCTAAAGGAACGAACCAAGAATACCTGGCTTCGACTGCCCCCCAATCACCGAAAATCCTGCAAACCGCCCCGGTAAGTGTCTGACGAAGGCGGGAAATTATCGGTCGATTCGCCCAGAAACCCCCGCAAACCCTTTGACCACCCAAAATTCTCCATGCTATCCCTGTCCAGCCCAAAAAAACCCAAAAGCGAATGCTGCCGAGGGGTGAGAACCCACCGCAAACCCTCATTCCCTCATCCACCGCCCCAGACCGCCTCACCGCCCATCGCGTTTCACCCTAGTTTCGAAAGGCACGTCGGTCCGGATGGACCAGTTCATCGGCTCACACCACAACAAGCTCGACGCCAAAGGGCGTGTGTCGGTGCCTGCGCCGTTTCGTTCCATCCTCAAAAAGTTCAGCCGCGCGGGAGAGGACTCCCTGGTCGCCCCGCTCGTGCTGCGGCCGTCGCATCAGTATCCGTGCATCGAAGGCTGGACGGAGCAGGGGTTCGAAGCCCTTGGCTCGCCGCTGGACGCCTACGATCAGTACAGCCCCGAGCATGAGGACCTCGCCATCGGCATGTTCGGCGACGCCTGCGCAATGGAGACCGACAAGGAAGGCCGCATCGTCCTGCCGTCCGATATGGTGGCGTTCGCCGACCTGACCGACAACGTCGTGTTCATCGGTGCAAGGAAGATCTTTCAGATCTGGGAACCCGCCGCCGGCGCCCGCCGCATCGCCGAGGCTCGGGCCAAGATCCGCACGATCGCGTTGCGTAGCAGCAGGTCCGCCGAATGAGCGGCCATATCCCCGTCATGTTGTCCGAGGTCATCGACCAGCTCGCGCCACGGGCGGGCGGCGTCTATCTCGACGGTACGTTTGGCGGTGGCGGCTATGCCCGAGCCATCCTGGACCACGCGGCCTGTACGCTGTGGGCGATCGACCGCGACCCCGAGGCGATCGAGCGCGGCGCCAGCCTGGTCGCCCGGTATCCCGGCCGGCTGCACCTGCTGCAGGGCCCGTTCGGCGACATGGTCACCCTGCTGCACGGCGCCGGCGTCACCGCGCTGGACGGCGTGGTGCTGGACCTTGGCGTCTCCTCCTTCCAACTGGACGATGCGGCGCGCGGCTTCTCCTTCCGCGTGGACGGTCCCCTCGACATGCGCATGGGCCGGCACGGGCCGACGGCCGCCGACCTCGTCAACAGCCTGCCGGAGCGCGAGCTGGCCGACGTCCTGTTCCAGTTCGGCGAGGAACGCGCGTCCCGCCGCATCGCCCGCGCGATCCTGGCCGCGAGGGCCGAGGCACCGATCGAGACGACAGGCCGCCTGGCCGCGATCATCCGCGCCGTATTGCCGCCCGACCGGTCGGGGATCGATCCCGCGACCCGCAGCTTCCAGGCGCTGCGCATCAAGGTGAACGACGAGTTGGGGCAGGTCGAGCAGGCGCTGGCCGCCGCCGCCGGCCTGCTGGCGCCCGAGGGCCGGCTGGTGGTCGTCTCCTTCCACAGCTTGGAAGACCGCATCGTGAAGCGGTTCATGACCGACGCCGCCGGCCGCGCCGCCGCGCCGTCGCGGCATGATCCCGGCGGCCTGCGCCAGGCGCCGCCTGCCGCGTTCCGGCTGCTGACCCCGAAGGCGCTTCGTCCGACGGAGCGAGAGGCGAGGGAGAATCCGCGGGCCCGCAGCGCGCGGCTGCGCGCCGTGCAGCGCCTCGGCGGCCAGGATGTTCGGCCGGGGGATGCCGCGGACGCGGCGCCGGGCGGTCGCGCGGGCCGTCCCTTGGTCCGCCCGCGCCGGGCGGCGTCTTCAATTCGCCAACCGGCAAACCGCCAACCGCCAAATGGCCAATCGAATGCCGAAATTTTCGCGGACCGGCCAGCGGTAACTATGCCGACTCGCGTGGTTTGCGAGACCATTTCGCTCTGCCTGCACGCTGCCACTGCGCACCCGAAAGCCAGCATCCCATGATCAGACCCCTCACCGTCGCCACCTTCCTGATGGCCTGCGGATCGGGCCTTTACCTCTACCAGGAGAAGCACGACGTCCAAGTGCTCGATCATACGATCGAGAAGACCGTCCGCGACACCAGCGCGCTGCGCGACCAGAGCCGGACCCTCGCCGCCGAGTGGACGATGCTGAACGATCCGGAGCGGCTGAGGGACTTCGCGAACAAATACCTCAAGCTGACATCGATCCAACCAGGGCAGTTCACCAACCTGGCCAGTCTCGACAGTCGCTTGCCGCCGGTGACGCCGCCGCAGAACCAGGATGCCGGCCAGGTCGTGGCATCGGCCGGGGACGCCGGTCAGTCCGCGGACGATGCCCCGGCGGACGATTCCGCGGCGGCCGACGCGACGCCGGTCCCACCCTTGCCGCCAAGCCTGGCGCGTGTCGCGGGGGATCGGGGGGCGTCCGCGCAGATCGCGTCGGCGCAAGGGGCGTCGGACCAGGCGGCGCAGAGCCAGCCCGCGACCGCCCAAACGACAGCGACCCCAACCTCCGGGGCTCAGGCGCAGACCGCTGTCGCCCAGGCCCCGGCCGCCTCCGGCCAGGCCGTGCCGGCAGCCGCGCCTCCGGCGAACCCTGCCCAGGTCGCGGCGGTGCCGCACCCATCCTCTTCGCCGGCGACGAGCGGGAGCCAGACGCAGATCGCGGCCAAGCCCGCAGACCGCAAGGTCGCCGCCGCCGACACGCGGCGACCGGCCGATATCCGATCCGCGGACCAGCGGACAGCAGACCAGCGCATCGCCGACCTGCGTTCGGGGGACCAGCGCCCGGTCGACCTGCGGCCCTCCGACTCCCATACCGCTCAATCGCGTATCGCCGACGCTCGATCGACCGATACGCGTCCGGACGCTTCCTCGACCGCCTCCTCACGCCAGGTGGCCGATGCTCGTCCCGTCGAGCCGCGCCCCTACGAGCAACGTCCGTTCGACCAGCGGTCCTACGAACAGCGCGCGGCTTATGTCCCCGACCGTCGCATCGCCGAAGCGCCGCCGATCCGGCAGGTCCGGCCGGCCCAGCCGCCGTTGCGCGTGGCAACGACCAGGCCCATGCCCTATCGTGCGCCGGCGCCGATCATACCCGCGCCGACCCCGGTCTCCGCGCCCTATAGCGGGTCGCTTCTGGGCATGGCGCGCACCGCGCCTGCGGCCCCCCGGCCGATGCCGGTCAACACGACCTACGCCAATTGAGACCGTGGCATGAGCGACCTGTTCGGCTCCGAACCGCCGCCTGACAACCGGGGACCGGGTGCGCGGTCTCCCGAGACGTCGTTTGGCGCACCCTCCGACACGCCGCGCCCCAACACCCCGCGCCCCGACACGCCACATCATGGCGCTCCGCCTTACGATGCCCCTCCGCCCGACGCTCCGCCGCAAAGTGCCGGGCGCTACGGCCGTCCCGCGTTCCGGCGCGGTGCCACCAAGGCCGACGGCGTGGTGCGCATGGAGAACGTCCGGATCACCGCTCCGGACCTGGCGCGGCGGGCGGCGCTGGAAAAGTCGCGGTCCCGCCTGGTGGTGGCGGCCGGCGGCTTCACCCTGCTGTTCGCCGCGGTCGTCACCAAGCTGGCTTTCGCCACCATCATCATGCCGATGGAGCCGCACCGGCTCGCCAAGGAAGTGACCCAGATCGTCGCGGAGGCGCCGCGCACCCCCATCGAGACGGCCTTGCCCGGCCAGCGCGCCACGATCACCGACCGCAACGGCCAGCCGATGGCGATCTCGCTGAACACCGTCGCGCTTTACGCCGACCCGCGCCAGGTGGGCGATCCGGAACAGGTGGCCGCGCAGCTCAAGAAAGTGCTGCCGCGCATCGATCTGAACGACACGATCAACCGGCTCAAGAGCGACAAGAAATTCGTCTATATCGCCCGCGAGATCAGCCCGCGGGAGGAGCTGGAGATCAACGACCTGGGCATTCCCGGCGTCGATTTCGAGCCGACGCAGCATCGCGAATACCCGCTGGGCCGCACCGCGGCGCAAGTGCTGGGCGGCGTCGACATAGACGAGCATGGCTTCGCCGGGGTCGAACGGTATTTCGACAAGCGCCTGAGCACGGACAACCAGCCGCTGCGCCTGTCGATCGACCTGCAGGTCCAGGCCGCGGTGCGCGAGGAACTGCAGAAGGCGATGGATGAGTTCACCGCGATCGGCGGTTGCGGCATCGTGATGGACGTGAACACGGGCGAGGTGCTGGCCATGGTCAGCCTGCCCGACTACGACGCCAACGACGTGCGGACCGCCCCGGCGGACGAGCGCTTCAACCGCGCGGTCGAAGGCACATACGAGCCGGGCAGCACGTTCAAGCTGCAGACCGCCTCGATGGCGTTGGATACTGGCGCCATCCATATCTGGGATGAGTTCGACGCGTCCCGCGCCATCCGCATCGGCCGGTTCACCATCACCGACTTCGAAGGCAAGCATCGCTGGTTGTACCTGCCGGAAGTGCTGGCGTATTCATCGAATCTCGGGGCGGCGCATATCGCGCTCGCGGTCGGCGCGGAGCGCCAGCGGGCTTGGCTCAAGAACATGGGCATGTTCGGCCGCACCGGCATCCAGCTGCCGGAATCCGCGCTGCCGATCATCCAGCCGGCTTCGGCCTGGAAAGAGGTCGTCACGATGACCGTCGGCTTCGGCCATGGCATCGCGGTGACGCCGCTGCACGTGGTGCGCGGCACGGCGGCGGTGGCCAACGGCGGCATCCTGCTGCGGCCGACGATCCTGGCGCTGAACCCCGGCGATCAGCCCGAGGGACGGCGGGTGATGCAGGAATCCACCTCCATGATCATGCGCAAGCTCATGCGCCTGGTGGTGACCGACGGCTTCGGCAAGGCGGCGGAGGTGGCGGGCTACTATCCCGGCGGCAAGACCGGCACCGCCGAGAAGGTCCGCGCGCATGGCGGCTATCGCAAGCATACCAACGTGTCGGCGTTCATGAGCGTGTTCCCGATGAACAACCCGCGCTACGCCGTCTATATGATGCTGGACGAGCCGCACGGCACCAAGGCGACGTATGGCTTCTCCACGGCCGGCTGGGTGGCCGCGCCGGCGGCGGGCAAGGTGATCGCCCGTATCGGGCCGATGCTCGGCCTGCTGCCCGACACAGTCGACGCGAAGGAGATCAACGCCTCGCTCTATATACCCCTGGAACCGGCCCGTCCGCCGGGCGCGTTCCAGCGTGGTCCCGGCAATCCCGGACCTTTCCCCGGCAACGACCCGACAAGCAATGCCCCCAGCCGCGAGATGTCCTCCAACCGGCCCAACCTCACCGTCCCCGCGACGGAACTGCCGACGGCGATCAGCCGCTCGCCCGAGGCGCTGCGTCACGAGACCCGCAGGACGGAACGCCCGAAGGAGAACGGCGTGAAGGACGGAAGGGTCGAGGCCAGGACAGTCCGGGTGAAGGCAACCGCCGTTGCGGATCGGTGAGATCATGCGTGCGCTTGAGACAGAACAGGGCATCGGATCGGCTCCGGTTTGGGGTGCGGCCGCGCCATCCGAGGCGAGGGACGCCATCGCGCGGCTGGACATCGTCGGCGTCACGGCCGACTCGCGCCACGTCGTGCCGGGCGACCTGTTCGCCGCGCTGCCCGGTACGCGGGTGGATGGCAGGGCGTTCATCGCCGACGCGGTTCGCCGCGGGGCGGTCGCCGTCCTCGCCCCCACCGGCACGCCCTGGCCCGACGGCGTGCCCCAGCGCCCCGTCATCTTCGACCCCGAACCGCGCCGCAGCCTGGCGCGGATCGCCGCGGTGCTCGCCGGTCCGCATCCCCAGACCGTCGTCGCCATCACCGGCACCAACGGCAAGACCAGTTCGGCCGAGTTCACCCGCCAGCTCTGGACGATGGACGGACGGAAAGCGGCCAGCCTGGGCACGCTGGGCGTCATCGCCCCCGGCTTCGATCCCGGCCCCGGCCTGACGACCCCTGATCCGGTCACGCTCGCCGAGACCCTGGCCGGCCTGCGCCGCAAGGGCATCACCCATGCGGCGATGGAAGCGTCCTCTCACGGGCTGGACCAGTTCCGCCTGGACGGCGTCCACCTCGCCGCTGCGGCCTTCACCAACCTGACGCGCGACCACCTGGACTATCACGGCTCGATGGAGGCCTATCGCGCCGCCAAGCTGCGCCTGTTCGACACGCTGCTGCCCCAGGGCGCGCCGGCCGTCGCCCAGGCGGACATGGACCCCGATACGCTGGCGGCGCTGCGCGCCGTCGCGGCGTCCCGCAGGCTCGACCTGCGCACGGTGGGCGAAGCCGGCGAGACGCTGCGGTTGATCGCCGCGCGGCCGCTGCCGGACGGGCAGGAACTGACGGTCGAGGCCGCTGGCCAGCGCCGGACCGTGATGCTGCCGCTGCCCGGCCGGTTCCAGGCCGACAACGCGCTGCTCGCCGCCGCGCTGACCGAGGCGCTGGGCCTGAAGGACGCGCTGTCCCGCCTGTCTGGCCTGTCGGGCGTGCGCGGCCGGATGGAGATGGCGGCGCGCCTGCCCAACGGCGCCGTCGCCTACGTCGACTACGCCCACACGCCCGACGCGCTGGAACGACTGTTGACGGCGCTGCGTCCGCATACCGCAGGGCGGCTGCACGTCGTGTTCGGGGCCGGCGGCGACCGCGATCGCGGCAAGCGCCCGCTGATGGGCGAGGCCGCCGCGCGCCTGGCCGACGCTGCGATCGTCACCGACGACAACCCACGCTCCGAGGATCCAGCGGCGATCCGCGCCGCGATCCTGGCTGCCTGCCCGGGCGCGCGGGAGGTCGGCGACCGGGCAAAGGCGATCGAGGCGGGACTGAACGCCTTGGGGCCGGGCGACGTTCTGGTGGTGGCCGGCAAAGGGCATGAGCAGGGCCAGACGGTCGGGGCGACGGTGCATCCGTTCGACGATGCGGCCGTCATCCGCGCGTTGGCGGGAGGGCCGGGCGCATGAGCCTGTGGACCCCTGACGAGCTTGCCGAGGCGACGGGCGGCGTCCTGACCGCGCCGTTCGCGCC
The DNA here is from genome assembly GCF_035548235.1 of Rhodopila sp. Lineage (GTDB taxonomy): Bacteria > Pseudomonadota > Alphaproteobacteria > Acetobacterales > Acetobacteraceae > Rhodopila. The sequence goes on along the minus strand of NZ_DASZTJ010000130.1, from coordinate 818 downwards.
CGAGGGCGTCTCCATCGACACCCGCACCCTGGCGAAAGGCGACCTGTTCGTTGCGCTGGTGGGCGAAGGGCGGGACGGCCATGCGTTCGCGGCCGACGCCATCGCCAAGGGCGCGTCCGGGGTCATGGCGCATGAGGACGTCGCGTGTCGCCCGCTCCTCCGCGTCGACGACACCCTCGCCGGCCTCCACCGCCTGGGCGCTTTCGCTCGGTCCCGCTTCACCGGCGACCGCGTCGTCGCGGTTACCGGCAGCGTCGGCAAGACGACGTCGAAGGAAATGCTGCGCGCCGCCCTGTCGGGGTTCGGCGCCACCCATGCGGCGACCGCCTCCTATAACAACCACTGGGGCGTGCCGCTGACACTGGCCCGCATGCCGCGCGACGCGCGGTACTGCGTGGCCGAGATCGGCATGAACCACCCCGGCGAGATCGCCCCCCTGTCGCGTCTGGTGCGTCCGCATGTCGTGCTGATCACGACGATCGCGCGCGCGCATGTCGGCCATATGGGCGGGATCGAGGGGATCGCCGACGAAAAGGCCAGCATCGCGGCCGGCCTGGAGCCGAACGGCATCGCGGTGCTGCCGATCGACACCGACCAGTTCCGCCGCTTGCGCGAACGCGTCGGCACGACTCGGGTCATGACGTTCGGTGCCGCGCCGCAGGCCGATTTCCGGCTGCTGGACCTGCGGCAGGACGCCGACGGGTCTCAGGTTCACGCCGATCTGGCCGGCCGGACCGTGACGTTCCGCGTCGCCGCCCCCGGTGCGCATATGGCGATGAACGCGCTGGGCGTGCTGGCCACCGTGGCGGCCATGGGTC
>NZ_DASZTJ010000129.1:0-11732 GCF_035548235.1 Rhodopila sp. | reverse complement strand
TGGAACGAGACGCTGCGCGTCGTGCAGAAAGCGGCTGGCCTGTCTGAGCGCGTGAGGCCGGCCGATCCGAACCTGAAACGCGCGGCGGAGTAGCCACGATGGCGCATCAGCGCATACGGAAATTCAACACCGGCAATACGTACCCGGAACAGAAGCTCGATAACGACCTGTGCCAGGCGGTGATTGCCAATGATACGGTCTACCTGCGCGGACAGGTGCCGCAGGACCTGGACACCAGCGTCAGCGTGGCGATCGGCGACCCGGCGGGGCAGGCCGAACAGGTGATGAAGAACATCGATACGCTGCTGCGCGAATGCGGCTCGTCGCTGGAGCACATCTGCAAGGTCACCGTCTACCTCACCGACATCCGCTACCGCGAATCCGTCTACCGCGTGCTCGGCCGCTGGATGAAGGGCGTGTATCCGGTGTTCACGGGCCTGGTGGTCGTGGCCCTCGCGCGTCCCGAATGGGTGGTGGAGGTCGACGTGATCGCCGTCCTGCCCCGGGACCGGTCCGGGGATCAGGCGTCGCCGGGAACGCCATAGGACGGGGCGGCTTGGGGGTTCAGCGCGCGGGTGACGTAATCCGCCATCTGCGGCTGCCAGACGGACCACAGCGCCGCCAACTCCTGCAGCGGCGTGTCGTGCCAGTCGACGCGCAGGTCCGCGACGGGCCAGGCGACCCGGTCCACCAGCAGCATGCCGCAGGAGCGGATCGGCCCTGCCTCCCCGCCCGCTTCCAGGCCGGCCAGCATGGCATCGACGATCCGCTGCCCAAGCGCGCCGGCGGACGCCTCGAACGCTGCGACGATCGCGGCCGGCACGCCGGTGTTGGCGAGCAGGTTGCCGGCCGAAACGACGTCGCGCCCATGCGCGATGGCGTTCACCCCCAGGACCCGATCGCCGGAAAACGCAGCGGTACGGCCGCGCCGGTCGATGACGGTCAACTGCCGGAACGCCGGATGCGGTGCGGTCTGCCGCAAACTCGCGCTGGTCTGCTCTGCGTCGGCGCCGAGCGCAATCAGGTCGAGGCCTTTGGGGCCGAGACGCGGATCGGTGATGTTCTGCGTCGTCACTGCGCCGATCCCCGCCCGGGCATGCGCGCACCGCGCCGCGACGGCGGGGGAGGAAGACGCCACGGCAACACCGAACTGCCCGGTGGCCGTGCAGCGCGCGGCGATGGAGAATGTCATGACTGAAGTGTAGCGCGCGATGCGATGCCTACAAGGATTTAAGCTCCCTGCCAGGATTAGCTATTTCACCCACGTTAACGGCATTGTAAGCATGACCGACTTGCGAATGGGACATGCTCGGACACGCAATGCGGCCCGCTTTGTGCATGGTCCTCTCCTGGACCCACGTGCCGACATGCGGGACGGCGGCGTCACGGTGTGCGGACGATCCCAGCAAGGGAGGACGGCGCGGCGATCGGTCTCGTCCCGCCCGGCCGGCGTGCGTCCGAGGCGTTGGAAATGGCGGCGGCATCACTCGACCGGTGCCGTCCCCGGACAGGAGGTGCAATTTGGCTGATCGAGACTTCATCAGGCTGATAGCCGCGCCAGTCGGCCTCTCTTTGACCACCGCGCCATCCGGCGCCTCGCTGACCACCGCGCCATCCGGCGCAGGCGCAACCGATCAAGCCGCCTGATGTTCGCCTACATCATACGCCGCATCCTTGCCACCATTCCCGTCGTGCTGATGGTGGCCCTGTTCGTTTTCTCGCTTCTCTACATCGCCCCGGGCGATCCGGCCGCCATCATCGCCGGCGACCAGGCCACGCCGGCCGACGTCGCGCGCATCAGGGCCTCGCTGGGCCTGGACCGGCCGTTCCTCGTGCGGTTCTTCGACTGGTTCAACCACGTGATCCACGGCGACCTCGGGACGTCGATCTTCACCAACCTGCCGGTCACCCACATGATCGCGCAGCGGATCGAGCCGACAGTCTCCCTGATGGTGCTGACGCTGATCCTGTCGATCAGCGTGGCGATCCCGATGGGGGTCATCGCCGCCTGGAAGCACGGCAGTTGGATCGACCGGCTGGTGATGCTGTCCGCGGTGTTCGGGTTCTCGACGCCGGTCTTCGTGGTCGGCTACCTGCTGGCCTATATCTTCGCGCTGTGGCTCGACTGGCTGCCGGTGCAGGGGTTCGTCTCGATCTCCCACGGCATCATCCCGTTCCTGCGCACGCTGATCCTGCCCTCCATCGCGCTGGGCCTGATCTACATGGCCCTGATCGCCCGCATCACCCGCGCCACGATGCTGGACGTGCTGTCGCAGGATTACGTGCGGACCGCGAAGGCGAAAGGCGTCGGCCAGCGCGGCGTGTTGTTTGTGCACGCGCTGAAAAACGCGGCAGTGCCGATCGTCACCGTCATCGGCATCGGCTTTGCCGCGCTGATCGGCGGCGCGGTGGTGACCGAGAGCGTCTTCGCCATCCCCGGCCTCGGCCGCCTGACCGTCGACGCCATCCTGCGGCGCGACTACCCCGTCATCCAGGGCGTCGTGCTGCTGTTCAGCTTCCTCTACGTCGTGATCAACCTCTGCGTTGACCTTCTCTACACCCTGTTCGATCCAAGGATCCGCTATTGAGCACCACAGCCAGCAGCGAAGCGCCGCGGTTGGTCCGCGACGACGGCCGACCCTATGCGGTGGCACCCGAACTGCCCGCCATCCTGCCCGCGCCGAAGCAGCGCGGGCGGGTCATGGGCTTCATCTATCGCCATCCGACCATCGTGATCGGCGGCACGCTGGTCGCGATCATGATCCTGATCGCGATCTTCGCGCCCTATCTGGGCACGGTCGACCCGACGGCGCTGGCCCCCGCCAAGCGGACCCGTCCACCCTCGGCGCAATACTGGTTCGGCACCGACATGCTCGGGCGGGACGTGTATTCGCGTGTCCTTTACGGAACCCGGGTATCGCTGCTCGTCGGCTTCTCGGTCGCCTTCTGCGCCACCGTCCTGGGCACGCTGGTGGGCGTCGTCTCGGGCTTCATCCGCGTGCTGGACGCCGTGCTGATGCGCGCGATGGACGGGCTGATGTCCATCCCGCCGATCCTGCTGGCCATCGCCCTGATGGCGCTGACCGCCGCGTCCGTGAAGAACGTCGTCATCGCCATCACCATCGCAGAGTTCCCCCGCGTCTCCCGCCTCGTGCGCGGCCTCGTGCTGTCGCTGCGGGAGCAGCCGTATGTCGAGGCGGCGATCACCACCGGCACGCCGCTGCCGCTGATCATCTGGCGGCATATCCTGCCCAATACGCTGGCCGCCCTGATGGTGCAGGGCACGTTCATCTGCGCCTCGGCCATGATCACCGAGGCGATCCTGTCCTTCATCGGCGCCGGCACGCCGCCGATCATCCCAAGCTGGGGGAACATCATGGCCGAGGGCAGAGCGCTCTGGCAGGTCAAGCCGTATATCGTCTTCTTCCCCGCCGTCTTCCTGTCGATCACCGTCCTGGCGGTGAACCTTCTGGGCGACGGCCTGCGCGACGCGCTCGATCCGCGCCTGGCGAAGCGCCTCTGATGGACGGCAGCGATAATCCGCCCCTGCTGGAGGTCGTGAACCTCCAGACCCATTTCGCCACGCCCGACGGTGTCGTCCGCGCGGTGGAAGGGCTGTCGTTCCACATCGACGCCGGCGAGACCGTCGCGATCGTGGGTGAATCCGGCTGCGGCAAGTCCGTCACCTCGATGTCGATCCTGCGCCTGGTGCCGACCCCGCCCGGCAAGATCGCCGGCGCCATCCGCTTCGAGGGCCGCGACCTGCTCAACGCCTCCGAGAAGGAGATGCGGGACCTGCGCGGCAACGCGATCTCCATGATCTTCCAGGAGCCGATGACCAGCCTGAACCCGGTGCTGACCGTCGGCCAGCAGATCGGGGAGACGGCGCGCCTGCACCAAGGCCTGAACGCCAAGGACGCCGAGGCCAAGGCGGTCGAGATGCTGACCCTGGTCGGCATCCCCGCCCCCGGGCGGCGCGTGCGGGAATATCCGCACCAGCTTTCCGGCGGCATGCGCCAGCGCGTGATGATCGCCATGGCCCTGACCTGCAACCCCCGCCTGCTGATCGCAGACGAGCCGACGACGGCGCTGGACGTGACGATCCAGGCGCAGATCCTGGACCTGATGCGCGACCTGAAGACGCGCCTGGGGTCGGCGATCATGCTGATCACCCACGACCTGGGCGTCGTCGCCGAAATGGCCCAGCGCGTCGTCGTCATGTACGCCGGCCGCAAGGTCGAGGAAGCCTCGGCCGACGCCATCTTCGCCCGGCCGATGCATCCCTATACCCGCGGCCTGCTGGGCGCCGTGCCGAAGCTGGGGTCGTCCCTGGTCGACGGCGACCGCGGCAAGCTCGCGGAAATCCCGGGCCAGGTGCCCAGCCTTCGCAAGCCGATCGTCGGCTGCGCCTTCGCCGGCCGCTGCACCATGGCCACCGACCTGTGCCGCCGGGTCGCGCCGGCGATCGAGCCGAAAGCCGCCGGCCATAGCGCCGCTTGCCATTACGCCGGGGAGACGATCGCCGCATGATCAAGAATTCGCCGCTGCTGGAGGTGAACGCGCTGAAGAAGCACTTTCCCATCCATGGCGGGCTGCTGGGCCAGACGACCGCCAAGGTCTATGCCGTGGACGGGGTCACCTTCTCCATCGACCGCGGCGAGACGCTGTCCCTGGTCGGCGAGTCCGGCTGCGGCAAGTCGACCGTGGGCCGCGCCATCCTGCGCCTGTTCGACCTGACCGACGGCGAGGTCTACCTGGACGGGGAGCGCATCGACAACATGCGCGCCAGCCGCCTGCGCAGCATGCGCCAGCGGATGCAGGTCGTCTTCCAGGACCCGTTCAGCAGCTTGAACCCGCGCATGAAAGTCCGCGACATCCTCGCCGAACCGCTGCGCAATTTCGGCGTCGTCAAAGGCCACAAGGCCCTCACCGCTCGGATCGAGGACCTGATGGACACCGTCCGCCTGCCGCGCGACGCGATCAACCGGTTTCCGCACGAGTTCTCGGGCGGGCAGCGCCAGCGCATCGGCATCGCCCGAGCGCTGGCCCCCGGCGCGGACCTGATCATCTGCGACGAGGCGGTGTCGGCGCTCGATGTGTCGGTGAAGGCGCAGATCATCAACCTGCTGGGCGACCTGCAGCAGGAGCTTGGGCTGGCGCTGCTGTTCATCAGCCACGACCTGGCAACGGTCGAGCACCTGACCCACCGGGTCGCGGTGATGTATCTGGGCAAGATCGTGGAACTGGCGGACCGGCGGTCGCTGTTTTCGGCCACCCGCCATCCCTATACGCTGGCGCTGCTCTCCGCCGTCCCGGTGCCTGATCCGACGGCAAAGCGCCAGAGGATGATCCTGACCGGCGACGTCCCCAGCCCGATCAACCCCCCGTCCGGCTGCCGGTTCCACACCCGCTGCCCGTTCGCCTTCGACCGCTGCCGGGTCGAGGAACCCGTCCTGCGTCCCGGCGGCGCCGAAGGCCACCTGGCCGCCTGCCACCTGGATGAGCTGCCAACCCGGAAGGTGCTGCCCGCGGCGGCATAAGCGGAATCCATCCCCCGCCACGATCCCCAGGCCGTCGCGCACGCCCTTCAGGCCCCAGACGTCGTCGGGCCCGCCCCGTCATGGCCCGCCCCGTCATGGCCCGGCTCGGCCGGGCCTGACGGGATGCGGGTCGAACGTCAGGCCCTAAAGCGCCTGCGTGACCGCCTTCACCTCCGTGTAGTTGTGGAACACCTCCGCGCCCATCTCTCGTCCCCAGCCGGATTGCTTGTAACCGCCAAACGGCAGTGACGCGTCGAACACGTTATGGCAGTTGATCCACACGGTGCCGGAACGAATGCGGTTCGCCAGCTTGTGCGCCATCCCCGCGTTCGACGTCCAGACGCTGGCGGCAAGCCCATAGATCGTATCGTTCGCGCGTCGGGCCAGCGCTTCCAGGTCATCGTCGTCGAACGGCTGGGCGCAGACGACCGGGCCGAAAATCTCCTCGCGGATGACTTTCATGTCGGGTGTCGTGTTTTCCAGTACCGTTGGGGCGACGAAATAACCCAGGTTGCCCACCCGGTCGCCGCCGGCGGCGATCCGAGCGCCGGAGCGCCTGCCGTCGTCGATGTAGCCGGTGACGCGGGCGAATTGTTCGTCCGACACCAGCGGCCCCATCTCGGTGACCGGATCGAGTCCAGGCCCGACCTTGATCTTTCCGGCGATGTCGGCGACGCCCGAGACCACCTTGTCATAGACCGACTTATGCGCGTACAGCCGCGAGCCGGCGCAGCAGCATTGCCCGTGGTTGAAGAAGATCGCGTTCGCCGCGCCGGCGATCGCCAGGTCCAGGTCGGCGTCGGGCAGGATGATCGCCGGCGACTTGCCGCCGAGTTCCAGCGACACTTTCTTCAGGTTCCCGGCGGCGGCATGAACGATCAGCTTGCCCACCTCGGTCGAGCCGGTGAAGGCGACCTTGTCCACGTCCGGGTGTGCCGCGATGGCCGCGCCGGCCGTCTCGCCAAACCCGGTCAGGATGTTCACCACGCCCGGCGGGATGTCGGATTGCTGGATCAGCTCCGCCAGCCGCAGCGCGCTGAGCGGAGTCTGTTCGGCGGCCTTCAGCACGATCGTGCAGCCCGCCGCCAGCGCCGGCGCCAGTTTCCAGGCCGCCATCAGCAGCGGGAAGTTCCAGGGAATGATCTGCCCGACCACGCCCACCGGCTCGCGCACCGTATAGGACAGGTATTCGCCCGGCAGCGACAGCGGCAGCGTCGTGCCGGTGATCTTCGTCGCCCACCCGGCCATGTAGCGGAACATGTCGACCGCCAGCGGCAGGTCGGCGACCCTGGCCACGGCGTATGGCTTGCCGTTGTCGATCGATTCGAGTTCGGCCAGCTCTTCCAGGTGCTTCTCGATCAGATCGGCCACCTGCCACAGGATCTTGCCCCGTCCGGATGGACCGATCTTCGCCCAGACCCCGCTGTCGAAGGCCTGTCGCGCCGCCGCGACCGCGCGGTTCACATCTTCCGCATCGCCCTCCGGCACGTTCGCGATCGTCGCCCCGGTGGCCGGGTCATACACTGCGAAGGTCTTGCCCGAGGCAGCCGGAACCAGCTTGCCGTCGATCAGCATGCCCGCCTGGCGGCTCAGAAACCCGCCGGCATGACGCAGCCTTGGGTCGAGTGTGACCGTGTCCATGTCGTGTCCTCCGTTCGATGTCCCGTTGGCCAAGCGGGCGATGGCATCGAGCGGTCCTCCCCTCTTGGCAGACGGACCTTAATCGGTCAGCATCGCTATATCCATACGGATATTGCGTCACGGATATTACGCCGGCCGCCCACCCAATGCCGGTCTTTTGAGAGCACGCCACGCATGAACGTAGCCATCGATCCCAACCGCCTGACGAGCGGAAAATTCGCCGTGGGACAGCCGGTCTCCCGCAAGGAGGACCCTGTCCTGCTGCGCGGCGAGGGACGCTATACCGACGACCTGAACTGCCCCGGCCAGCTTTACGGCGTCATGGTCCGCAGCCGCATCGCCCACGGCACCATCAACGGCATCGACGCCGACGCCGCCCGGGAGATGCCCGGCGTGCGCGCCGTGTTTCTGGCCGCCGACCTCGACGGCATCGGCAACATGCCGGCGGCGGCCGGGAAGAATCGCGACGGATCGCCGACGCCCCGCCCGCCGCAGCGGCCGCTGGCGGTCGACCGCGTCCGCTATGTCGGAGAGCCCATCGCGATGGTGGTGGCGGAGACCGTCCAGCAGGCGCGCGACGCCGCCGAGATGGTCTACGCCGACATCGACCTGCTGCCCGCCGTCACGACCGCGGCCGAGGCGGCGGCGCCCGGTGCGCCCGCGCTGCATGAAAGCGCCCCCGGCAATGTCTGCATGGACTTCCATTACGGCCCGACCGAGGACGTGGACGCCGCCTTCGCCCGCGCGGCCCATGTCACGCGGCTGGCGATGCGCAACAACCGCATCGTCGTCTGTCCGATGGAACCCCGGTCCGCGATCGGCGAATTCGATACGGAACAGGACCGGTTCGTCCTGCGCCTGGGTTGCCAGGGCGTCTTCGGCCAGCGCGCGCTGATCAGCGGCATCCTGGGCGTGCCCAAGGAAAAGGTGCAGGTCCTGACGGGGAATGTCGGCGGCTCCTTCGGCATGAAGGCATCCGCCTATCCCGAGTATATCTGCCTGCTGCACGCCGCGCGCGTACTGGGCCAGCCGGTGAAGTGGCGCGACGACCGGTCGGAGAGCTTCATGTCCGACAGCCATGGCCGCGATCATGAGATGGTGGCGGAGCTGGCCTTGGACGAAGCCGGCCGCTTCCTGGCCGTGCGGGTGACCGGCTACGGCAATCTCGGCGCCTGGCTGAGCAACGCCACCACCATTCCGCCGACGCTGAACACGGTGAAGAACATCATCGGCGTCTACCGGACGCCGCTGGTGCAGGTGACGACCAAATGCCTGTTCACCAACACGACGCCCGTCGGCGCCTATCGCGGCGCCGGTCGTCCCGAAGGCAACTATTACATGGAACGCCTGGTCGACACCGCGGCACGGGAGATGGGGATCGACCAGATCGAGTTGCGGCGGCGAAACCACATCCAGCCGGAGCAGATGCCCTATAAGGCGCCGTCCGGGATGGCATATGATTGCGGCGAGTTCCCCATCATCCTTGAAAAGGCCCTCTCCGCCGCCGACTGGAACGGCTACCCCGCTCGGCAGGCCGACTCGCGGCGACGCGGCCTCGTCCGGGGACGCGGCATCGGACACTACCTGGAAGTCACCGCCGACGCCGGCGCCGAGATGGGCGGCATCCGGTTCGAGGATGACGGTTCCGTTACGATCATCACCGGCACGCTGGATTACGGCCAGGGCCACGCCTCGCCGTTCGCCCAGGTGCTGTGCGACCGGCTGGGCGTCCCGTTCGAGAAGATCAAGCTGCTGCAAGGCAATTCCGACGAGATGCTGGCCGGCGGCGGCACCGGCGGATCACGGTCGATGATGCAGAGCGGCGGCGCGATCGTCGAAGCCAGCGACCTGGTGATCGAACGCGGCAAGCGCGCCGCGGCGCATGTCCTGGAAGCGGCCGTGGTGGACATCGAATTTTCCGCCGGCCGCTTTTCCATCGCCGGCACCGATCGCGGCATCGGCATCATGGATCTCGCGCTGCGGCTGAAGGAGGTGACCGGACTGCCGGAGGACGTGCCGGACAGCCTGGACGTCAGCCATGTGTTCAAGGGCGTGCCGTCGGCGTTCCCGAACGGGTGCCATGTCGCGGAAGTCGAGATCGATCCCGAAACGGGCGTGGTGGACATCGTCCGCTACACCACCGTCAACGATTTCGGCGTGCTGGTGAACCCGATGCTGGTCGCCGGGCAGGCGCATGGCGGCATCGTCCAGGGCATCGGCCAGGCGCTGATGGAAAGCGTCGTCTACGACGACAGCGGCCAACTCGTGACCGGGTCGTACATGGATTACGCGCTGCCGCGGGCCGGCGACTGCCCCAGCCTGGGGTTCGAGAGCCATCCGGTTCCTGCCCGCACCAATCCGCTGGGCGTCAAGGGCTGCGGCGAGGCCGGCTGCGCGGGCTCGCTGCCGGCGGTGATGAACGCGCTGGTGGATGCGCTGTCGACGTTCGGCATCACGCATATCGACATGCCCGCGACGCCGCATCGGATCTGGCAGGCGATTCAAGACGCCCAACGGAACGCCGCATCATGACCGAACCGATCGACATCGACGCCGCCGAACTGATCGACGCCAGGCCCGGCGGCGACGGCCGCAGCCTGACGGTGAAATTGCGCGACCGGAACGGCCGGACCCTGCGGCTGACGCTGCCGGCGCAATGGCTGGATCACCTGGTCACCGCCGCTCCGTCATCGGTGGGGAACGGCGAGGCGCATCCGCTGTCGAGTTGGCACATGGAAGCCGCCGGCGACGGGACGCTGCTGCTGGTCCTGCGCACGCCCGAAGGGACGGCGGTGAATTTCACCGTCAAGCCCTGGCAGATCGCGGGGATGGCAACGCTGGCGACGCATGGCCGTCTCGATCGGAACGAGACGGAGCGGGTGCATTAGAGGCCGGTCGGGGGGCTGAAGTGCCCCCTCCCCTCAGGCGGCGTCGTAGCCGATCACCGCCTTGATCTCGGTGAAATCGTCGATCGCCCACTTCCCGTATTCGCGGCCGTTGCCCGACTGCTTGTAGCCGCCGAACGGCGCGGCCGTGTCGCTTGCCGGATAGTTCACGAACACGTTGCCCGCCCGCATCTCGGCCGCGACCTTGCGGGCGCGCGCCTGATCGGCGGATTGCACGTAGGCGGCGAGGCCATAGACGGTGTCGTTCGCCATCCGGATCGCATCCGCCTCGTCCTTGTATGGCAGGATCGACAGCACGGGGCCGAAGATCTCCTCCCGCGCGATGGTCATGTCGTTGCGCACGTTGGCGAACACCGTCGGACGGACGAAGTAGCCGCGGTTCAGGTTCTCCGGCCGGCCGGGGCCGCCGATCACCAGTTCCGCGCCTTCGTCGATGCCGGACTGGATCAGGCGCTGGATCTTATTGAACTGCACCTCGCTGACCACCGGGCCGATCGTCGTCGCCGGATCGTTGACCGCACCCGGAACGACCCGAGCGGCGGCGGCCTTGGCGATGGCTTTGACTTCGTCCTGGCGGTCGGCGGGAACCAGCATGCGCGTGGGCGCGTTGCAGGACTGCCCGCTGTTTCCCATCATCCCCAGCACGCCCTTGGTGACGGCGGTCTGGAAGTCGACGTCGGGCAGCAGGATGTTGGCGGATTTGCCGCCCAGTTCCTGGCAGACCCGCTTGACGGTCGCGGCGGCGTTGCGGGCGACCAGGATTCCGGCGCGCGTCGACCCGGTAAAGGACATCATATCGATATCAGGATGAGACGACATCGCCTCGCCGACCACGGCGCCTTCGCCCTGCACCATGTTGTAGACACCGGCCGGCACGCCCGCCGCATGCATCACCTCGGTCCAGATGATGGCGTTCAGCGGCGCGATCTCGGTCGGCTTCAGCACCATGGTGCAGCCGGATGCGATGCCGGGCGCCACTTTGCAGACGATCTGGTTGATCGGCCAGTTCCACGGCGTTATCAGGCCGACGACGCCGATCGGCTCGCGGGCGATCAGCGTCTTGCCTTCCATCCATTCGAACGGATAGGTCTCCAGCACCTCGATCATGCGCATCAGATGCGCGGTGCCGGTGGCGGCCTGGCGCTCCAGGGCGAATTTGTAGGGCGCTCCCATCTCCTGCGACAGGGTGGCGGCGATGTCCTCGCGCCGCTTGGCGTATTCGGACAGGATCGCCTTCAGCAGGTCGAGCCGGTCCTTCCGCGACGTGCGCGCGAAGGACGGGAACGCAGCCCTGGCCGCGGCGACGGCGCGATCGACGTCCCTGGCGCCGCCGACGGCGATCTTGGTGAACGCCTCCTCGGTGGACGGATCGACCACGTCCAGCAGTTTAGGCTCCAGCGGTTCGACCCACTGGCCGTTCACGTAGTGCTCGCGCTCGTGCTGCATGCGGTCCTCCTGTTTTGGTCCCGGCCCGTTCGGCAGGCTGGTTCGCTATATACATCCGGATATTTCGATAGGCAAAGCCCGAACCCGGCGGCCGGCGCCTGGACGAACGGCTCACTACGATATATCCAAAAGGGTATAGCGTAGCCACCTGGCCGCGCTGGCGCGTCAACACAGGAGGACGCACCATGGCCCAATATCC
>NZ_DASZTJ010000128.1:0-13379 GCF_035548235.1 Rhodopila sp. | reverse complement strand
CATCGCCGCTTTCACCTTCGCCCGCGTGCCGTCCATCAGCGGCGCGAGCGGCAGGCGGCAGCGTTCCGAAGTCTTGCCCAGCAGAGAGGCCGCGAACTTCACCGGTCCGGGGCTGGTCTCGGCGAACAGCGCGTCGTGCAGCGGGACCAGCCGGTTCTGGAGCGCCATCGCGTCCTTCACGCGGCCTTCCATCCAGGCCGTCTGCATGTCGCTGCACAGGCGCGGGGCGACGTTGGCGGTCACGCTGATGCAACCGTGGCCGCCCGCGGCGTTGTAGGCGATGGCGGTATGGTCCTCGCCAGAAAGCTGGCAGAAGTCCTCGCCGCAGGCGCGGCGGGTGTGCAATGGACGGGCCAGGTTGGCGGTCGCATCCTTCACCCCGACGATGTTCTTGTGCTTCGCCAGGCGCGCCATCGTCTCCACGCTCATGTCGACGACGCTGCGCGGGGGGATGTTGTAGATGATGATCGGCAGGTCGACCGCGTCGGCGATCGCCTTGAAGTGCAGGTACAAGCCTTCCTGCGTCGGCTTGTTATAGTACGGCGTCACGATCAGCGCCGCGTCCGCGCCGGCTTCCTTCGCATGGCGTGTCAGGGAGATCGCTTCTTCCGTGCTGTTCGAACCGGCACCCGCGATCACCGGCACGCGGCCCTTGGCGACGCTGATGGCGATCTCGGTGACCCGGCGGTGCTCTTCGTGCGACAGCGTCGGGCTTTCGCCCGTCGTGCCGACCGGGACCACGCCATGCGTGCCTTCCCGGATCTGCCAGTCCACGAACTCCGCATAGGCTTTTTCGTCGACGGAGCCATCATCCCGCATGGGTGTGATCAACGCGACGAACGATCCCTTGAACATATCCCCTCTCCCGGGTTCCTGCGGAAGATACGGAACCTAGGCGCGAGATGGATGCGCCGCAAGGATTGGCTTGCTAGAAGATGGCATGATCGTATCGAATCGCCTGATCCTGGCTGCCCTGTTGTGCCTGCCGGTCGCATGGCTGCCGACCTGGGGCGCCAGCGCCGAGGAGCTGACGCCGATGCCGGCCGTACGGGCCGACCGGTGGGCCGACGCGCAGGCCATCGCCGCCCGTTACGCCGATCCGGTCCCCGAGAAGCTCGTGCTTTACATGCGGCTGCGCGCGCCGGGCGCCGCCACCGCCGAGGAAATCGCCGCCTTCATGCGCGCCAACCCCGACTGGCCGGCCCAAGGCCTGCTGGAACGCCGGCGCGAGGAAGCGATCGCCACCGATCCCGACGACGCCGCCGTGCTGGCGCAATGCGGTCCGCACGAGACCCCGGCCTCGCCCGACATGCCGAGACTGGCTTCGGCCCTGCTGCGCTGCGCGGATGCGACCGCCAATGCGGGCCATACCGCGGCCGCGGACGCGCTGGCCCTCAAGGCCTGGATCGACTCCATCGACGACGCCCAGACCGAGGCCGCGTTCCTGCGCCGCTGGGGCGGCATCGCCACGGCCGAGGACCAATGGGAGCGTTTCCAGCACCTGATCTGGGTCGACCAGCAGGCGGCGGCGCGGCAGGCGGACCGGCTCGACCCGATGCATCGCAAGCTGGCCGAGGCGCTGCTGGCCGTCGATCGCGCCGACCCGAACGCCAACGCGCTGATCGCCGCGCTGACCCCCGCCCAGCGCGCCGATCCCATCCTGGCCTATGAGCTCGCTCGGGCGGAACGTCAGGCGGGCCAGTTGCAACAGGCCGCGGCGACGCTGGGCAATGCCACCGTGCGCAGCCACGAAGGCGCCTTCTGGGTGCAGCGCAACCTGCTGGCCAGAGCACTGATCGCCGCGGGCGATCCGAAGACGGCATACCAGGTCGCGGCCGGCGGCGAACAGACGGGCGATGAGCAGAAGGCGGACGCGGCGTTCCTCGCCGGCTTCATCGCGCTGCGGCTGCTGCACGATCCCGCGCTGGCGCTTCCGCATTTCCGGGCGCTGACGCACAGCACCTCGGCGATCACCCAGGCACGGGCGCATTACTGGCTGGCGCGGACCGACGCGGCGGCGGGGCGTGACCCCAAGCCGGAGTACCGCCGGGCCACGGCCTGGCCGACGACGTTCTATGGCCAGCTCGCCGCTCTTGCGTTGGGCGAGAAACCGGCCACGCTGCTGAAAGCGGCCGCCGATCCCACATGGACGCCCGGCACCGCGCAGGCCTTCACCGGGCATGAGGTCCTGCGCGCCGCCGCCTGGCTGATCGCCTGGGGTGAGCATGAACGCGCCCGCGTCTTCCTGCTGCGGGTCGACGAACTCTCGCCCATTCCTGCGGAGCGCGCCCTGACTGCCGCCTTCGCCCTGCGCGTGGGCCTTCCCGACAGCGCGGTCTTCATCGCGCGGCGCATGGGCCGCGACGGCATCCTGCTGCCGCGCATGGGCTGGCCCGAACCATTCTCGCCGCCGACCCCGCCGGACGAGGCGTTTTCGCTGGGCATCATGCGGCAGGAGAGTAGCTTCGACATCGGGGCCGTCAGCCCCTCGGGCGCACGCGGGCTGATGCAGTTGATGCCCGCGACCGCGCAATCGGTCGGGCATCAGTTGGGAACGCCGGTGTCGCTGGGGGGATTGACGGCGGACGCCACGCAGAACATGCGCCTGGGCGCCGCCTATCTGGAGGAAGTCCTGGCCCGCTTCGACAACTGCCTGCCGCTTGCCGCCGCTGCCTATAACGCGGGTCCCAACCGGGTGGCCCAATGGCTCGCGCAGATCGGCGACCCGCGCGTGGGGCCGATCGACATGGTGGATTGGATCGAGCTGATCCCGAATGGCGAGACACGCAACTATGTGCAGCGCGTTATGGAGAACGTCACGATCTATCGTGCGCAGCGCAACGACCCGACTCCGATCTTGAACAACAATACGCCTTGGACCCGCTGATACGCCGCATTTCGGCCTGGGATGGCCTTCCGCTCCATGTCCGGGTCTGGGACGGCGATCCGTCCCTCCCTCCGCTGCTGTGCCTGCCCGGGCTGGTGCGTACCGGCGGCGATTTCGAGGCCGTGGTGCCGGCGATCGCCCGAGGTCGCCGAGCGGTCACGCTGGATTATGTCGGGCGGGGGGATTCGGGGTGGACGCGGGATGTCGCGCGCTGCAGCCCCGAAGCCTGCCTGCGCGACGTCATGGACGTCTGCGCGGCCCTGCATATCCATCGGGCGGTGGCGATCGGCACCAGCTTCGGCGGGCTGCTGGCGATGGGGCTGGCGGCGGCGTCGCCTTCCTTGCTGCGGGCCGCGGTACTGAACGATATCGGTCCCGGCATCGGGACCGAAGGGGCGTCCTTCGTCCGGGACTTCGTCGGCTTCGATCCGGCGCTGGACTCGCTGGAGGCGTGCGTGACGATGCTGCGCGCGAGGCTTCCGCCCCTGTCGCTGGACAGCGACGCGGACTGGCGGCGGATGGCGGAGCTGACCTATCGGCGCGGCGATGACGGCCGTTACCACCCCTTGTGGGACATCCGGCTGGCCGACACGCTGGACGCGGCGTCGCGGAACCTCTGGCCGCTCTGGGGCGCCTTGGCGCATGTTCCCGTGCTGCTGGTGCGTGGCGGGGTCAGCAACATCCTGCTGCCGGACACGGTCGAGCGCATGCGGTCCGAACGTCCGGACATGCGGCTGGTCACACTGCCGGATATCGGCCACGCCCCGATCCTGACCGAAGCCCCGGCACTGGCGGCGGTGCAGTCGTTCCTTGAGGCTACCGCATGACCTCCGCCCGATTGATCGCCGCCGGGCTGGGGACGGGGTTCGCGCCCATCGCCCCCGGTACCGTCGCCTCCCTGGCCGCGCTGCTGACCGGCGTGGCGCTGTTCGCCCTGTCCCCCTGGCTACTGCTCGTTGCCGCGGTCGCCGCCACGGTCGGCGGCTATGCGGCGATCGTCCGCCTCAACCCCGACGGCGACCACGGCTGGATCGTGATCGACGAAGTCGCGGGGCAGTGGCTGACCCTCCTGGGCTTGGCGCGCCTGTCCTGGACCGGCTGCATCCTGGCCTTCGTTCTGTTTCGCCTGCTTGACGTCACCAAGCTGGGGCCGATCGGCTGGGCCGACCGGCGGCACAACCCTTTCGGCATCATGGCCGACGACGTCATCGCCGGCATCATTGCGGGCCTGCTGCTGTTCGCCCTGGGATTCCTGCGGCCCTATTGGATGTTTTGATACAATACATTTCCGATCGTTCATTTTGTTGGCCCCTGACCGGAATTGTCGCTTGCCGCGTCCCTGTTTTCCGCGATGATAAGCAGGAACCGGGAAGCGGCCATGCCTTTGGAGCATATGCAAACGGCGACCGTCCTGCCCGTCGCAGAGCGCCGGCGAGCGGGACAGGCCCTGCGCAAAATCGTGCCGCGCAGCATGCACGGCCGGTGGACGCCCTCACCCACGCGTCGCGATGCCGTTGATATCCTGATCGAATCCGGGCGCCATCGCATCGCCAGCCTGCTGCCGATCCGTTACGACCGCATGCGCGCCTCGCCGTTCGGGTTCTTCCGCGGCGCGGCGGCCGTCATGGCCGCGGACCTCGCCGACACGCCCGTCAGCGGCCTGTGGGTGCAGGCCTGCGGTGACTGCCACTTGGCGAATTTCGGTACCTTTGCTTCACCGGAAGGAACTCCGGTTTTCGACTGTAATGATTTCGACGAGACGCTGCCGGCGCCGTTCGAGTGGGACGTCAAGCGCCTCGCGGCCAGTTTCGCCGTCGACGCCCTGGGCCGCAACCTGGGCGAAAAGACCGCGCGCTACCTCGCCAGCGCCATGGTGCTGGCCTATCGCAAGCACATGCTGGAACTCGCCGTCCTCGATCCGCTGCTGGCCTGGCGGTCGCGCGTCGACGTGACGCAGGTGCTGGAGGACATCGGCGACAGCAAGCTGCGGGCGCGCGAGCTGAAGCGGCTGACGGAGGCGACGGAGGCCGCGCACAAGGAATATCCGAAATTGGTCGAGAAGCGGAAAGGACGGTGGCGGATCAAGGAGAAGCCGCCGCTGATCTTCCCCCTCACCGGCCAGCGCGACGACACGCATGAAATCGTCGCTCGGACCGCCTTCGAGTCCTACAAGCTTTCCCTGCCGGAGGAGCGGCGGATCCTGCTGGATCGTTACGAGTTGATGGACGTCGCGTTCAAGGTGGTGGGCGTCGGCAGCGTCGGCACGTTCTGTGCGATCGGCCTGTATGCGACGAAGGACGACCATGCCCTGATGTTGCAGTTGAAAGAGGCGCAGGCATCCGTCCTCGCGGACTACGCGGGCCCCAGCCTGTATCGCAACCAGGCGCAGCGCGTCGTGGTGGGCCAGCGGATCATGCAGACCGTGCCGGACCTGTTCCTGGGCTGGACGCAGGATACGGGCGACGACCAGCAATGCTATGTCCGGCACCTGAAGGACAGCCGGCTGGCGCTGATCGGGTCCGACTTGGCGGAAGGCGCGCTGCCCTATCATGCGACGCTCTGCGGCGTGACGCTGGCGCGCGCGCATGCCCGCTCCGGCGACGCGGCCCGCATCGCCGGCTATATCGGTTCGGGGACGGCGTTCGACACGGCGATCGCGTCGTTCGCGCTGGCCTATGCCGCGCAGAACCAAGCGGATTGGCGGTTGTTCGTGGAGGCGGTCAAGGCCGGCCAGATCGAGGCCCACGGCGCCTGATCGCACCGTACCCGAACCAAATGGCGGCCATTGGGCCGACCGCGCAAAGACCCCTTCAACCGCGCGGCGAAATGCCCTAGCGTCCGGCCCGAAAGCAAGGGGCGAGAGCAATGGATGACGTAGTCTCATATGACGAATCCTTGGCGGCGAGCGATCAGCGGCATCTGATCCATCCGCTGCATCACCCCAAGGACCATGCCAACGCCAAGATCTTCGTCTCCGCCCAAGGGGCGATGCTGCGCACGGCGGACGGACGGGAGTACATCGACTCCCTGTCGGCACTGTGGAACGTCAATATCGGCCATGGCCGCAAGGAGCTGGCCGCGGCCGCGGCGGCGCAGATGGAGAAGCTGGACTACGCGTCGGCCTATGCCGGCTACAGCAACGAGCCGGCGATCAAGCTGGCCGAACGCATCGTCGGCCTGGCGTACGACAACATGTCGGCGGTCTATTTCACCACCAGCGGGGCTGAATCCAACGAAAGCGCCTTCAAGTTCGCCCGCTACCACTGGAAGCGGCTGGGCAAGCCGAACAAGGTGAAGGTGATCTCCCGCCGCTACGGCTACCACGGCGTCACCCTGGCGGCCATGAGCGCCACGAGCCTGCCGAACTACCACAAGATGTTCGGTCCGACGGTGCCGGAGTTCCTGCAGGTCGCCCCGCCCTATCCGTATCGCTGGCCCGGCAACGGCGATGCCGGCATCGGCGCGGCCGAGGCGGTGGAAGAAGCCATCCTTCAGCAAGGCCCCGACACGGTCGCGGCGATCATCGCCGAACCGGTGCAGGGATCGGGCGGCGTGATCGTGCCGCCGCCGACCTATTTCCCCAAGCTGCGGGAGATCTGCGACAAGTATGACGTGCTGCTGATCGCCGATGAGGTCATCACCGGCTTCGGCCGCACCGGGCAGTGGTTCGGCATGGGACACTGGGGCGTGAAGCCCGACCTGATGTCCTTCGCCAAGGGCGTCACCAGCGGATACCTGCCGCTGGGCGGGGTGGTGATCTCCAAGCGCCTGCACGACGTCATCCTGGACGCCCCCGCGGACGAGAAGTTCATGCACGCGGCGACCTATTCGGGTCATCCGGTCTGCTGTGCGGTCGGCCTCGCCAATATCGACATCATGGACAAGGAAGGCATGGTCGAACGCGCCAAGGTGCAGGGCGACCGCTTCCGCGCCGGGCTGGAGACGCTGTCGAGCCTGCCCTGCGTCGGTGAGGTGCGCGGCATCGGAATGCTGGCGGCGATCGAGCTGGTCGAGGACAAGGGCAGCCGTGCCCCCGCCAAGGGGTTGGGCGCGAAGGTGGTCGCACAGGCCATGGATCGCGGCCTGCTGCTGCGCGTCCGCGCCGCCGCCGATGGCCCGCCGCCGAGCGGCGACGTGCTGGTGTTCGCGCCGCCGCTGTCGACGCCGGAAGCGACGCTGGACCGCATCGTGCAGATCGTGGGCGAGTCGATCCAGGCCGCGATGTAACCAGCCGGACGGCGCCGATCGTGGCCTTCCCCGTCACCGTTCGGCCCCCCTCACGGCCCGGCCTGATCGGGCCATCCCTAGGCCCAGGGGAGCAAGATGGTTCGGTCACGCCGGGCCATGACGGGTAGGATCGGCGTCATGGATGGCGGGCCTTCCGCGGCGGTGCCGAGGCGACTCCTCCTTGTCCTGGCGCTTTTGCTGGCGCCGTTGGCGGCCCGCGCGGCGTCGCTGCCGCCGGTCGAGTCCTCCACCGGCCTTGTCGTCTCCGCCCAGCGTCTCGCCGCCGAGGCGGGGGTCGAGGTCCTCCGCCAGGGCGGCAACGCCGTCGACGCGGCGGTGGCGGTCGGATATGCCGAGGCGGTGGTCAACCCGTGCTGCGGGAATATCGGCGGCGGCGGGTTCATGACGGCCTACCTGCCGGACGGGAAGGCGGTCTTCATCGATTTCCGCGAAACCGCCCCGGCCGCGGCCACGCCCGGCATGTATCTCGACGCCAGCGGCAACGTGATCAAGGGCGCGAGCCTGGCGGGTTGGCGCGCCGTGGCCGTTCCCGGGACGGTGCTGGGACTCGATACGGCGCTGACGAAATACGGCACCAAGCCGCGTTCGGTGGTGATGGCGCCTGCCATCCGCCTGGCCCGCGAAGGTTTCACGCTCACCCCGCCCGACGCCGATATCATCGCTCGGGGCGCGCGTGTCCTGCGTCGCGATCCGGAGGCGGCAGCGATCTTCCTGCACCCGGACGGCAGCCCGCTGCGTGCGGGGGAGGTGCTGCGGCAGCCCGCCCTCGCCGCCACCCTGCAGGCGATCGCGGACCGCGGTCCCGGCGCGTTCTATCACGGGGCGATCCCGGAGGCGGTCGAGACCGCTTCCCGCGCCGGGGGCGGGGTGATTACCGCCGCCGATTTCGCTGCCTACCGGGTGGAAGAGACCGCCCCGCTGGAATGCACCTATCGCGGTTTCACGATCCTGTCGGCGCCTCCCCCTTCCTCGGGCGGAACGACAGTCTGCGAAGCGCTGAACATCCTGGAAGGCTACGACCTGCGGTCGCTGGGCTTCCACGGCGCCCAGTCGATCCATCTGCTGACCGAGGCGCTGCGCCTGGCGTTCCTGGATCGGAATACGGAGCTTGGCGACCCCGACTTCGTGTCCAATCCGCTGGACCGGCTGCTGTCCAAGGACTACGCGGCACACCTGCGCAGCCTTATCACCGACCGCGCGACGCCATCCGCCAGCCTGCGCGAAGGTGCGGTCGGGCCTGACGAGAAGACGGAAACGACCCATTTCTCGGTGCTGGACGCCAACGGTGAGGCCGTGTCCGTGACCTTCACGCTGAACGGCGGCTTCGGCGCGGGCGTGATGGCGGGCGACGCCGGTTTCCTGCTGAACGACGAGATGGACGATTTCACCCTGAAGGCGGGCGTCGCCAACCAGTTCGGCCTGGTCCAGGGCAAGGCCAACGCCATCGCGCCCGGCAAGCGGCCATTGTCATCGATGGCGCCCACGATCGTGGTGAAAAACGGCGTCGTACAGATGGTGCTGGGAACGCCGGGCGGGGCACGCATCATCAGCACGGTGCTGGAGACGCTGCTGAACGTGATCGACTACGGCATGAACGCGCAGGAAGCGGTCGACGCGCCCCGGCTGCACCATCAGTTCCTGCCGGACCTGCTATATGTCGAACCCTATACCCTGTCGCCGGACACGCAGGACGCCCTGTTGCGCATGGGGTATCACATCGAGTTGCAGGCGCCGTGGGGCGCGGTCGCGCTGATCGCCAACAGCCGGCTGTCCGACTCGCGGCCGGCGGGGATGCCGACGGACTCGGTCGCGACACACCGGCGCAGACACGATGTCTATGACGGCGCCATCGACCCGAGACGGCCCGCCGGCGCAGCACTCGCGCCCTGAGTGGGTGGACCCTGGGTGGATGGGTGACGCCCCGCATGATGGACAAGCGGCTGACCTGACGGCAGGCTGGTCAAATGAATGAATGGACGGGTGACGGGATGCTGCCAGAGTCGACCTTGATCGAAGCCGAGGCCCTGCTGTCCGCATGCCGGTCGAAACGGATTATGCTTGCCACTGCGGAAAGTTGCACGGGCGGATTGATATCCGCCGCCCTGACCGCGATCGCCGGTTCGTCGGACGTCGTGGACCGCGGGTTTGTGACATACTCCAACCAGGCCAAGAGTGAGGCGATCGGCGTGCCGATGGCGTTGATCGAGACGCATGGCGCCGTCAGCCAGCAAGTCGCCGCTGCCATGGCCGAAGGCGCCCTCGTCCGCTCCCAGGCCGCGATCGCGATCGCTGTCACCGGCGTGGCCGGCCCTGGCGGCGGCAGCGCCGACAAGCCCGTCGGCCTCGTCTGGTTCGGCCTGGCCCGCACAGGCTCGCCGGCAATCACCGACCACAAGATATTCCCGGGAGACCGAACCGAAATCCGCGCTGCCACCGTCGCCCATGCGCTGAAGATGATCCGCGATTCGCTTTAGCGTCCGGGGATGAAAATCCGCGGCGGCGCGCCATCTGAGGCAGGAAAGGAGAACCACCATGCAGGCAACGCTCAATGGCCATGTGATCGCCGATAGCGGCGACATCGTCGAGACCGGCGGCTACGCCTATTTCCCCGCTTCCGCGACCCGCCTGGACTGGCTGCAAAAGACGGAAAAAACCGAATCGGACCTTGCCTGCCCGCACGGCGTCCAGTTCTACGACGTCGTCCTCGACGGGCAGCGCTATGCGCGGGCCGCCTGGTCGTATGAGCGGCCGCAGCCGAAGATGGAGGCCGTGGGCGGGCGCTTCGGATTCTGGAAGGACGTGACGGTCGCCTGATCAACCCGGAAGTGGAACGGTCAGCGCATCGTACTCGTACAGCCAGTCGTAGCGCTGGCTGATCTTTTCGGGCGTGAATTCCTGCTCGACATAGCGCGCCGCGCGGTCGGGGATGCCCAGTGTCGGGTTGTGGAAGCGCTTGGCGTTGTCGGAGGAACCTCGGACGATGCGCGCGGTGCGTTCCAGCCGCGCGGCCTCGTACCGACGCAGCGCCGCCGGAATGTCCGGGTCGTCCAGGCAACGGGCCAGCACGGCCGCGTCCTCCAGCGCCATGTTGGCGCCCTGCGCCAGGAAGGGCAGCGTCGGGTGCGCGGCATCGCCCATCACGCAGACCCGGTCTTCCGCAAAACGCGGCAACGGGTCGCGGCCCAGCAGTGCCCATTTGAACGGCGTATCGATGTTCCGGATGATGGTCTTCACGTCCTCATGCCAGTTCGCGAGATCGCGCAGGCATTCGTCCCGGCTGCCCGGTTCGTTCCAGGATTCGATCGTCCAGTCGTCCCGCTCCACCACGCCGACGAAGTTGAGAATTTCACCGCGGCGCAGCGGATAGGTGACGACGTGGCCACCGACGCCCAGCCAGTTGGCGCCGACCAGACGCCGCTGATGGGCGGGCAGCCGCGCCATCGGCACCAGGCCGCGCCAGGCCATGATGCCGGTGAAATGCGCCGCACCCTGGCCGAACATCTGCTGGCGGATGCGCGAATGCACGCCGTCGGCGCCGATCAGCACGTCGCCGGATATGCTTTCGCCCGTAACCAGATGCAGGCTGACGTCGCTGCCGGACTCCGAGAACCCGACGCAGCCGGCACCGGTCCGGATGGCGTTCGGATCGACCGTACGCACCGCCTGCAGCAGCACGCCATGGAAATCCCCACGATGGGCCATCCAGTACGGCGCGCCGAAGCGGCTGACAGACGTCTCGCCCAGGTCGAAGACCGGCCAGCTCTGACCGGTGCTGCCCAGGCGGATTTCTTTCGCCACCGCCTCGCAGACGATGCCGCGCATCGCTGCCTCCAGGCCGAGCGCGATGAGGATGCGGGTGCCGTTGGCGCCAAGCTGGACGCCGGCGCCGAGTTCGCGAAGTTCCGTGGCCTGCTCGAAGACACGGACGCGATGCCCCTTGCGCAGCAGCGCGAGCGCGGCGGTCAATCCACCAAGGCCGGCACCGGCGATCAGGATGTCCGCCATCGCCCCCTCTTTCAGGCCGGAACGAAAATCCGCTCGCTGCCTTCGGCGTCATTGACGCCGGACGGATCGACGGCGCCCTGGAACGCGGCGTCCCGTTGCAGGACCGGCAGGACCTTTTCCGCGAACAGCCGCATGTTCAACTCGGACAGATGGTGCGGCATCGAGCCGAAGGAGAATTCCGTCACCAGATGGTCCATGCCCGTCAACCGGCGCAACTCGGCGACCTGCTGGATGCAGTCGTCCGGCGTACCGGCGATCTGGATGCTGACATAGAAGTCCGTGGCCTTGGACCGGAAGCTGGCATCCTTCATCTTGTTATAGGTCTTCGCCAGCTTACCGTACGATTCGTAACCTTTCACGCCTGCCAGGTGCCCATCCGAGAAATGGTAGTGGTTGTCGATGGAATCCCACTTCTCGCTCAGGTACCGCAGCGCCCAGTCCCGTGCTTCCTCCCGCGTCGGTGCGCAGGCGACGTTCGTCAGGATGATCGGCGGCCGCGCGGTGTGTCCGACGCTTTCGACCATGGCGCGGTAGCGGTGGACGTCCTCGGCTGCCTTGGGCCATTCGTTCTGCATCACAATCAGCAGCCCGAACCCCAGCTTCGCCATCACCTCGGCCGATTCCGGGCTGACGGAGGACGCATAGAACCGGCGTTCGGGATGCGAGATCGGCCGCGGCCGGATCGACAGCCGGGGGATCCGATAGAACTCTCCGTTCCATTCGAAACTATCCTCGGTCAGCGCCTTGATGATCAGTTGCGCGGCTTCGACGAAGCGAGGCCGAGCCTCTTCCATCGGAATGCGGAAGCCGGCGTATTCGACGCTGGCGGCGCCACGGCCGAAGCCCATCAGCGTGCGGCCGCCGCTCATGACGTCCAGCAGCGCGATCTGTTCCGCCACGCGGATCGGATCGTGCCAGGGCAGCACGATCACGCATGTGCCCAGCATGATCCGTTTCGTTCGCCCGGCATAATAGCTCAGCATCTGCAGCGGAGACGGCGACATGGAATAGCCGGTGAAATGATGCTCCAGCGCGAACAGCGAGTCGAAGCCCAGCGGTTCCGCCAGGTCGCCCAGCGCCATGTGCTCGTTGAACAGCGCGACGTCCGGACGGCCGGGTTGCGCCAGGATGCTCAGCGCGGTTCCGACCTGCATCGTGACCTCCTGTCAGCGTATGGGTGAGCAGGCGGCGGGCATGACCAGCTTGTTCTCCTGCTTCACCACCAGCCCCGATGCCGCGCCCCCCGGCGGCCAAACCCCCTTGGCAACCGCTTCCGCCCGGATCCGCTGGCGTTCTGCGGCATCCTTGTAGGCCCAGATATGCACCCATTTGTTCAGGCCTCCGAGCTCGGAGTACCAGACGCCGACGAGGGGGGAGAGCTTGACGCGCTCATCGACCTTCGCGGCCCAGCGCTCCATCATGCCGGGCAGCGCGCCGGGGGCCAGTGTATAGCTGCGGATTTCGAACAGCGGCCCGACCGTCCGCGGCGTCAGCGGCGGCGAGAAAGGGGCCGGGATGAAGATCTCGCTCTGCATCGAGACCAGCAACTCCCCATTGTTCGGCGGCCAGACCCCGGTGGCGATGGCATTCGCCCGGACCTGGGTGCGCTGGTCCAGGGAGTCATAGGTCCAGACATGGGTGACTTCGTTCAGCGGTCCGACCTCGGTGTGCCAGAGGGCCGCGAGCGGCGAGAGCTTGACCCGTTCCGGCAGTTTTTCCGCGAAGTTCTTTTCGAACGCCGGCACGGAACCGGGTTTGAGCTGATAGGTGCGGACCTCGATGATCATGGCGTATTCCCCCTGGATGCCCAAAGGTTAGCCGTGCACGTGCGGTTTGTCACTTTGGGCCGGCGGGAACGTGGCGAGGTGCCGGAACGCGTCGCTCGAGATGGCGGCCATTGGGCCGCCATCTCGTGCACAGGCCTATTCCGCCGCGGCTCTCCGAAGCTGCCGCGCCGCCGCCACCAGGTTCTCCAGCGCCGGCCGCACTTCCTCCCACCGCCGCGTCTTCAGGCCGCAATCCGGGTTGACCCAGATCTGCCAGTCGTCCAGCCGCTTGCGGGCCAGGCCCAGCAGGTCGGCCATCTCGGCGGCATCGGGGACCCGGGGACTGTGGATGTCCCAGATGCCCGGCCCGATCTCCGCCGGATAGGCCGCCGCGCCCGCCTGGCGATCAGCGAACGCGTCCAGCAGTTCCATGCGGCTGCGGGTGGTTTCAATGGAAATGGCATCGGCGTCCA
>NZ_DASZTJ010000127.1:0-48629 GCF_035548235.1 Rhodopila sp. | reverse complement strand
GAATTCCCGCTGCCGGTGTTCGAGTCGATGGTCCGCGACGGCGTGGTGAACGAGGCGATGACGCTGGCGACCTTCGGCCTGCTGCGCCTGAAGGGACTTCTGTAGCGGCGTTCCGTATGGACGGGTGCCGAAGCGGCTGCGCCATGGACGGGTGCCGACGCGGCTGCGGCCCGCTCAGGCGGCGTAGCGGCTTTCCGGCACGTCCAGGCCCAGGTTGTCCCGCAGCGTCGTTCCGGCGTATTCGTGCCGGAACAGGCCCCGATCCTGCAACTCCGGCACCACCAGGTCGACGAAGTCGTCCAGCCCGCCGGGCAGCGTTGCGGGATGCACCAGGAACCCGTCGGCGCCGTGACCCTCGAACCACGCCTGCATCTCGTCGGCGATGCTGGTCGGCGTCCCGACCAGGGTCCGCTGCCCGCGTGCGCCGGCGAAGCGAAGATAGAGCTGGCGGATGGTCAGCTTTTCCTCCCGCGCCCAGGCCAGGACGTTGTTGAAGGACGTCTGGCCGGCGTTGGAGCTCTGCTTCTGCACCGCGTCCGGCAGCGGGCCGTCCAGGTCGTAGCCGCGCAGGTCGAACTTGCCCAGCGCATAGGACAGCACCTCCAGCCCGACATCCGGATGGATCAGCGAATTCAGGTGCTCGTGCTTGTCCCGGGCCTCGGCCATCGTCTTGCCGACGATGGGATTGAGGCCGGGCATGATCTTCAACTGGTCGGGCCGGCGGCCGAACTTGTCCATGCGGCCCTTGAGGTCGCGATAGAACGCCTGCGCGCCACCCAGCGTGTGTTGCGGCGTGAACACGCCCTCGGCCGTCTGCGCCGCCAGCTCGCGGCCCGCTTCCGACGATCCGGCCTGGAAGATGACCGGCCGGCCCTGCGGAGACCGTGCGACGTTCAGCGGCCCCTTGACCGAGAAGTATTTCCCTTTGTGGTTCAGCTCGTGCAGCTTCTCGGGATCGTAATAAAGCGCGGTGGCCCGGTCGCGGATGAAGGCGTCGGGGTCCCAGCTATCCCACAGGCCGAACACGACATCGGTGAACTCCACGGCGCGGTCGTAGCGGGCGTCGTGCTCGTAATGCGCCTCGCGGCCGAAGTTGAACGCTTCCGACTGGTTCGATGACGTCACGACATTCCAGCCGGCCCGCCCGCCGCTGATCAGGTCGAGCGAGGCGAATTTGCGGGCGATGTGATACGGCTCGTTATAGCTGGTGGTGGCCGTGGCGCACAGGCCGAGATGTTTCGTCAGCGGTGCGATCGCCGACAGCAGCGTCAGCGGATCGAAATACGCCATGTATTGCGGCCAGCGGCGCAAGGCGACCTGGTTGCCGTCCCGCGTCGCGACGGCGTCGGCCAGGAACATCAGGTCGAACTTGCCGCGCTCCGCCGTCCGCGCCAGCTCCGCGTAGTGCCGGAAATTCGTTCCGGCATCGATCTGCGCACTTTCGTCCAGCCACGACGCGACATGGTTCCCGGTGGGATGAAAGAACGCCCCCAGCTTCAGTTGCTCGTCGACCCGTTCCCGTCTCATGCGGCCATCTCCGTGATCGCGCTGCGTCCGACCAGGGCGCCGCCGCGCAGGGCGCCCGGCCGCGTGTCGCCCCATTGCACCGCATGCCCGTCCGGCAGGCGCCGGCTGAACGGCGGCGACAGCCAGACGCGCAGCAGCACGCGCGACCGGCCGGAGGCTTCGTCGTTCTTGAACGCGGTACGGCCGTGATAGGTCACGTGCTGGGTCATGAACTGCATCGCGCCCGGTTCGAACGGCGCGAACAGGCAGACCTCCTCGCCGATCTCGTGCAGCAGGTCCATCGCGGCGTTCTGCTCCTCGGTCAGCGGCGGAACGCCCGCGACCTCCTGCGCCTGGTTGATATAGGTGCGCGAATACTGGCTGGTGAAACCGCCATCCGCCGCCCGGGCGAACACCGGCATGGGGAAGACGCGGTCGGGGCGGTCGCCTTCCTCGTCCTCGGGGCGCATGCGCCAGAACGGCTGGTAGAAGACGTTCAGCAGGTCGGGGCGCCGGCGCGCCATCTCGTTGTGGATGGTCACGCTGGAAACGATCTTCGAGACGCCGCCGTCGATCGCGTTGCCGGCGCAGAGCAGGCTCAGCAGGTCGCATTTGTCGGTGTGGAACCGCAGCGCGCCGGTGGACCGCGCGACGGTGCGCGCCGAGATCAGCTTGTCCTTGCCGCTGTTGTAGTCCAGGGCGGCGCCGGTGCCGGTCTCATCCTTCACCGCCCCCAGGGTTTCGCCCGCCGATGTCTGGTAGACCGGGATCCCCAGATTGACGCAAAAACCCCAGAAGATGCGCTTGAGCTCGTCCTGCGTGTAGCGCTCGACCGGCAGCCCGACCAGCCGTACCGCACCCGGCCCGCGCTCAAGCTGCTCCGCCATCCAGCCGAACAGCGGCTTCAATTCGGGGACGGAGAACGCCGAAGGCCCGAAACCGGGGCAGGGGTGGCGAAAGGACGCCTCCGCCGCCCGCTCCAGCGCCGCGATCTCCCGCGGTTGCAACGCTCGGCCCCAGGCTTCGGAGGCTTCCAGCTCCGTCGCCCGCCACGCGGCCCTGGTTTCGATAGGAGCAAGCAGGTCCATCGTTCCGATCCCTTTCACGCTGGCATGCGGCTGAGGAAACGCTCCACGCGCTCCGGCGCCTTGTCTCCGAAGAAGCTGGCGGCCGAGGCCCGATGCGCCACCTGGCCGCCATCCATGAACACGACGTGGTCCGCGACCCGGCGGGCGAAGCCAAGCTCGTGCGTCACGACGACGCTGGTCATGCCGGTCTCCGCCAGGTCCTGCATCACGGCCAGGACTTCGCCGACCATTTCGGGGTCGAGCGCGCTGGTCGGCTCGTCGTACAGCATCAGCGCCGGCTCCATCGCCAAGGCGCGCGCGATGGCGACGCGCTGCTGCTGGCCGCCGGATAGTTCGTCGGGAAACGAGTCCGCCTTGTCCGGCAGATGCACCCTGTCCAGCAGCGTCCGCGCCTGTTCGCGTGCCCGGTCCGGCGATACGTTCCGAACCCGGATCGGCGCAAGGGCGATGTTGTCCAGCGCCGATAGATGCTGGAACAGCTCGAAATTCTGGAACACCATGCCGATCCGTTGGCGCACCTTGGCGACCTGCCCGCGTGGCGTGTTGGCGATCTCCGTCCCGTCGAAGACGATGCTGCCCGAGCTGACGGGTTCCAGCAAGTTCAGGCAGCGCAGCAGGGTGGACTTGCCGGAGCCGGAGGGGCCCAGCAGCACCAGGCACTCGCCCTGGCGCACCGTCAGGCTCACGTCGCGCAGCACCTCCACGCCGTCGAAGCTCTTCCAGATCGAGGCAGCGTCCAGCAGCACGGTCATCGCACGGCCTGCGCGACCAGGGCGCCGCTTCGCCGGCCGGGGCGGCGGGACAGCGCGCGTTCCAGCCAGGACTGCGCCAGCATGAAGACCGTGGTCAGCGCCAGGTAATAGATGCCGGCCGCCGTCAGCGTCTCGATATAGCGGAAATTCGCCGATGCCGTCTGGTCGGCGGTCAGCAGCAGTTCCTGCACGCCGATCACCGAGACCAGGGCGGATAGTTTCAGCATGCCGATGAACTGGTTTCCGATCGGCGGGATCACGATGCGCAGGGCTTGCGGCAGCACCACCCACCGCATGATCTGTCCCTCCTCCAGCCCCAGCGCGCGTGCGGCCACCCGCTGGCCGCGGCCGACGGCGTGGATGCCGGCGCGCATGATCTCCGCCATGTAGGCCCCTTCGTTCAATCCCAGCGCGAGCACGGCGCATGCGGTCCCCGGCAGCACCAGTCCGAACGCCGGCAGGACGTTGAAGGCGAAGACCAGTTGCAACAGCACCGGCGTCCCGCGGAACAGCCAAAGATAGGCCAGCACCAGGTGCCGTATCACGCGAAACGGGGCCTCCTGCCCGATGGCCAGCGCCAGGCCCACGACCATGCCCAGCAGCAGCGACGCCAGGCTGATCCACAGCGTCGTCCAGGCTGCCCCGGCGAAGTCGAAGCTCAGCAGGTAGTGCAGCAGCAGCGAGGGCGAGAGCACGCTCAGAACGCGGAACTCCCGGCCGGCAGGTTCCATTTGGCCAGCAGCTTCGCATAGGTCCCGTCCGCGACCACCGCCTTGACCGCCTTGTCGATCGCGTCGAGCAGCGCCGTGTTGCCCTTCAGCACCGCGATGCCGATCTTGGTGTCGGTCGCATAGGCCGGGCCGCCGTTGGCGTAGCTGCCGGGGGTTTCCGATTCCAGGGCCGCCGCCGTCGGGGTCGAAACGATGATCGCATCGGTGCGGCCTTCCTTCAGCGCCAGCGCGCAGGTCGTCGTGCCGGGAAGCGCAAGCTGGATCAGCGCCGGCTTGCCGGCGGCCTTGCAATCGGCGTTCACCTTGTTGGCCGCCTGCTCGAACACCGTGCCCACCGGGGCAGCGACGCGGTGTCCGCACAACGCCATCGGCCCGTCGATCTTCAGCGGGTTGCCGTCCTTCACGACGATCTGGTTGCCGACCAGGATATAGGGAACGAAATCGGCCACCTGCAGTCGTTCCGGGTTGATGTACATCCCGCTGATGATCGCATCGATCCGCTTGCCCATCAGTGCCGGCACCAGGCCCTTGAACTCGAAGCTCTGGACGTCAGGCTTCACGTTCATCGTCTTCGACACCGCCTCCAGGAAATCCAGGTCGAAGCCGGCGGGCTTGCCGTCCTTCACGAACTCGAACGGCGGGAAGGTCGCGGCCAGGCCCCAGACGACGGTGCCCGGCGTGATCGTTCCCGGCGTGACCGTTCCCGGTGTGGTCGTTCCGGGTGTGGTCGTTCCTTGGGCGCGCGCGGCGATCGGTGCGAGGAACAGCATGGCCGCGACGAGAAAGCGGATCATCGGATATCTCCAAAGCCTGTCGGCATCGAAGCAAGCCCCATGCCGTCACGCCAGCCGCAGCGGCGCGCGGCCGTATTCGTTGCCGGCTTCGACCAGCCGCGCGAGCGCGCGCAGGAATGCCTCCCGCTCATCGTCCGGCAGGGCCTCGATGGTGCGGACATGGGCGCGGCGCGCCGGTGCCTCGATGCGGGACAGCAGGTCCAGGCCTTCCGGCGTCAGGCTGACATGCTTGACGCGCCGATCCGTGGCGCCCGACGTCCGGACCAGCAGCGCGCGCGCTTCCAGCCGCGCAACGACGTTGGCCAGGGTGGTGCGGTCGACGCCGACTTCGTTGCCAAGCCGTGCCTGGTCCAATCCCGGCTGCGCGGCGGCGACGGACATGATGCTGAACTGCACCGGCGTCACGTTGAAGGCCGCGCATTCCTCGGCGAACATCGCCTGGTGGATCTGGTGCAGGCGGCGGATCAGGAAGCCGGGGCGGTTGGACAGGTCCCAGGCGGTCGGCGCTGCGGTTTCGTAACGATCAGCCATCCGATCCCTTCATCCACCGCTTCATCGTTTGCCACAGCACGCGGAGCATCAGCCGCAGCCCGCCGCCGGCCGCCGGCGGCGCCTGGCCGCGCAGCCGCGCGTCCAGGTTCCGGGCGACCTGCGCGGCGATCTCGGCGGCGAAGACTTCGACGACGGGGCCGCGGCTGAATTGCGCCAGCGGACCGCGCAGGTCGTAGGTGATCGCCAGCCGCAGGACGGTGGCCGACGGGCCGTCCGGTTCGGCGGTGAACGCCGCCTCGCCGGTCAGCCGCGTGCCGCCGCGCGCGTCGCGTCCTTCGCCGACGACGCGGCCGGATCGGGTGGCCTGGTCGAAGCTCAGCGTCGCCTGGCCGGCGAAGCGGGCGGTGATGGGACCCAGGCTGGCCTGCATCTCGCCGGAGACGCGGTCGCCGTCGATCGCGACGACGCGTGCGCCGGGGATGCAGGCGGCGATCAGGGCGGGATCCTGGATGGAGACCCAGACGGCCTCGACCGGCTGGGCGATCCGCAGCACCGGATGCAGGCCGTCTCCGCGTGGTGCCCCGGTCCGCGCCGGGACGCCAGGCTTCGCGGCCGGCACGGCGCCGGGCGCAGCGAACCCCCCGGTCACCGGCGCCGACACGGCGCCTGCCCCGGTCACCGGCGCCGGCACGGCGCCTGAAAGCGACGATGCGGGGACGGCGTCCGGCGGAGCGGCCGCATCCGTCACGGACGCCGGCACGGCATCCGGGTGCGACACCGCGGCCCCCGCCCGCGACGGAGCGACCGCCTCGGTGGCGCCCGCCTCCATCACCCGCCGGATCGCGCGCACGATGCCGTTGTAGCCGGTGCAGCGGCAGAGGTTGCCGGCCAGTTCCAGGCGGATGCGATCCTCATCGGCGTCCGGCAGCCGGCGGACGATGTCGCGTGCGGTGACCAGCATGCCGGGGGTGCAGTAGCCGCATTGCAGCGCATGTTCGGCGGTGAACGCGGCGCGCAGGGCAACGCCGAGCGGATCGTCGGCCAGGGCCTCGACGGTGCGGATGTCGGCGCCGTCGCACAGGGCGGCGAAAGTCAGGCAGGACCGCGCCGGCTCGTCGTTCAGCAGGATCGTGCAGGCGCCGCACACGCCGTGCTCGCAGCCGATATGGGTGCCGGTCAGCAGCAGGGTTTCACGCAGGAAATCCGCCAGGTGGGTCCTCGGCTCGACGTCGGCCGAGACGCGGCGCCCGTTGACCGCCATGCTGACCTGGGTCATCGGCCGGCCTCCGCCCCAGCCCCAGCCCCAGCCCCAGTCCCAGTCCCAGCCATCGCCAGCGCTCGGCGGAAAGCGACCACCTGCATCTGCCGGCCCATCGGATCGAGCCCGCTGGCCTCCAGCGCCGTGCGCGCGGTGGCTTCGGACAGGTCCGGCAGCAGGATGGGGGCGCCGCCGACGGCGCCGATGACGCCGCGGCGGACGGCGCCGTCGATCAGGACGGCCGCCATCGCGTGGGCGAACTCCCCGGGCTTGCGGCAGGCCTTGTAGTAGCCCCAGCGCGACCCCGCGGACGGTTTGGGGATGCGGACCGCCTGGACCAGTTCGCCCTTGTCCAGCGCGACCCGGAACGCGCCGGCGATGAAGCCGGGCAGGGCGGCCGTGCGGGTCCCCGCCGGTCCGGCGACGACGACGGAGGCGCCCAGGGCCGACAGCACCGTGGGCCAGTCGGCCGCCGGGTCGGCGTGGCACAGGCTGCCGCCGATCGTGCCGCGGTTGCGGATCGCGCGATAGGCGATGCCCTCGGCGACCCGCGCCAGGATGCCGCCCGGCAGGTCGGGGGTGCGGCCGTCGGCGATGGCGGCATGGGTGGTCCCCGCGCCCAGCGTGATCGTCTCCACCGTCTCCGACGCGCCCGCGAGTTCGGGCAGCGTGCCGACGGCGACCAAGGTTTCCGGCCGCGCCAGCCGCAGGTTCAGCATGGGAGCCAACGACTGGCCGCCGGCGATCACGCGGGCCTCCGGCGCCCGCAGCGCGGCCAGCGCGTCGGCCAGCGTGGTTGGGCGGACCAGGGTGAAATCCGCCGCCTTCACGTCAGGACGTTCCCGACGGGAGCGTTCCCCAAGGGGATCTTCGCCGCCAGCAGCGCTTCCAGCACCCGGTGCGGCGTGATCGGCAACCGGTCCACCCGCGCGCCCAGGGGCCGCAGCGCGTCGTTCACCGCATTGGCGACGGCGGCCGGCGGCCCGATCGCGCCGCCTTCGCCGATGCCTTTCTGGCCGAACTCGGTATAGGGCGAGGGCGTTTCCATGTGGTCGATGCGCAGCATCGGCACCTCGGTCGCGCCGGGCAGCATGTAGTCGGCCAGCGTGGTCGCCAGAGGCTGGCCGTTGGCGTCGAACGGCATCTCTTCGTACAGCGCGGTGCCGATACCCTGGGCGACGCCGCCGATCACCTGGCCGTCGACGATCATCGGATTGACCAGGACGCCGCCATCCTCGCAGATCGCGTAGTCCAAAATGCGGACCTCGCCCATCTCGGTGTCGACCGAGACGACCGCCGCGTGCGCCGCGTAGCTGAACGTGCCGGTGTCGCGCGTGGTGCGATAGCCGCTGGTGACCTCCAGCCCCCCGGCGGAGACATCGGGCGGCAGTTCCTGGGGGCGCAGGTACCAGGTCCGGGCGACATCGGCGACCGGTATGCTCGCCTGACCCGAAACGACGCAGCCGCCTTGGACCAATGCCTGGTCCGGGGGCACCTGCAGCAGATGCGCGCCGATCCGCCGGATGCGCTCCGCCAGGTCCTTGCAGGCGGTCGCCACCGCGCCGCCGGCCATGACCATGCAGCGCGAGCCCCAGGTGCCGGTGGAATAGGGCGTCATGCCGGTATCGCCGTGCAGCACCCGGATCCGCTCGATATCCACGCCCAGCACCTGATGGGCGACCTGGGCCAGCGTCGTCTCCAGCCCCTGGCCGTGCGACTGGATGCCCACCCGCACCTCCAGCCCGCCATCGGGGGTCAGCCGAGCGACGGCCTGCTCGTAGCCGGGGACCATGGGGATGCCCCAGCCGTAATAGACCGAGGTGCCGTGCGCGGCCTGCTCGCAGAAGATCGACACGCCCAGGCCGATGCGGACGGGTCCGGTGGCCTCGGCCTGCCGCCTGCGCACCGACGGCACGTCGATGGCGGCGACCACGCGGCGCAGGCATGCGGGATAGTCGCCGCTGTCGAAATGCTTGTTGGTGATGTTGTCGAACGGCATCCGCTCCGGCGGCACCAGGTTGCGCAGCCGGACCTCGTACGGCTCCTGCCCCACGGCGGCGGCGATGTCGTCGACGATGCTCTCGATCGCGTAGCACACGCCGGCGCGCGCGACGCCGCGATAGGGCACGATGCCCGGCTTGTTGGTCGCCGCCGACCAGGTCTGGCAGCGGAACGCCTCCATCATGTAGGGGCCGGGCAGGATGCTGCCGACCTGCGCCGCCTCCAGGCAGGCGGAGAACGGATAGATCGAGTAGGCGCCGGAATCGACCGTCGCCTGGCAGTCCACCGCCAGCAGCCGCCCGTCCGCGTCGGCATAGGCGGTGATGTCGTAGTCGTGCTCCCGGCAGTTCGCATTGCCGGCAAGCTGCTCGCGCCGGTCCTCGATCCAGCGGACCGGATGGCCGAGATGGCGGGCGAGGAAGCCCGCCACCACCTCCTCGGGCAGCAGGATGCCCTTGTAGCCGAAGCCGCCGCCGACATCGGGGGCGATGATGCGGACCTGGTCCTCCTTCAGCCCCAGGCAGCCGGCGAGGCCGGTGCGGACGATATGCGGCATCTGCGTCGAGGTATGCAGGGCCAACTGCTCCAGCCGCCGGTCCCATTCGGCCACCACGCCGCGGCCTTCCATCGGCGACATGCATTGCCGCGCCGTGCGCAGGTGCCGCCGCACCGTGACGGCGGCTCGGGCTCGGATGGCGGACAAGTCCGCCTCGGTGCGGGTTTCCAGGAAGACGTTGTCGGTCCAGTGGTCGTGCACCCGCGGCGCGCCGGGCCGGCGGGCGTCGAGCATGTCGGTGACGGCGGGCCGTTCCTCGATCTCGACCTCGACCTGCTCCGCCAGGTCCTCGGCGGCGGCGCGCGTGGGGGCGATGCAGACGGCGATGGCCTCGCCGACATGGCGCACCTTGCCCTCGGCCAAGGCGGGCTGGGCCGAAGGCTTGAAGCCTGGCAGGCCGGAGTTGGCGACGATCGGGCTGACGCCGGCCAGGTCGGCGGCGGTGAAGACGGCGTGTTCGGCGCCCGGGGCCTTGCGGACGGCCCGCAGGATGCCATGCGCCACCGGGCTGCGGACGAAGGCGAGTTCCTGCATGCCCGCCAGGCGGATATCGCCGACGAAGACGCCCTTGCCGCGCAGGTAGCGGTCGTCCTCCTTGCGCGGCACGCGCCGGCCGACCCCACTGCCCGTTGCTTCGATCACGTCCATCCGTCCGTCCTTATCCGTCCCCCTGTCGGTCCCTTGCTCGTCCCTTGTCCGTCCCCTGTCCGCCCCCTGTCGGTCCCTTGTTCGTCCCCTGTCCGCCCCTTGTCCGCCCCTTGTCCGCCCCTTGGGGGGGGAAATCCGGTCCGGTGTTTGCTTGCAACTGCCGTGCTAGGGCGGAAGCCGGGGATCGATCGACAGTATACTGACGATTTCCCCGGCAGATGATCGGGTTTTAGGCAAGGGGAGGGCGGAGATGCTGCAGACGATTCCGGCGCGCCGCGGCAAGGCGGCGGCGGTGGCGAAAGGCCAGCGGGTGAAGGTCATCAACACCCATGGCGCGCAGGTGGTCGACACCTGGGCGTTCAACCGCGCCGACATGACGGAGTTCATGTCGATGGAGCACACCCGCGCCAGCAGCCGCCACATCATCCCGCGGATCGGCGACGCGATGCTGACCAATCATCGCCGCCCGATCCTGACGGTGCTGGAAGACACCGCCGGCGGCATCCACGACACGCTGATGGCGGCCTGCGACATTTACCGGTATCAGGAACTCGGTCATGACGGATATCATGACAACTGCACCGACAACCTTGCCGCCGGACTGAAGGAGCTGGGCTTGACACCGCCCGAAACGCCAAGCCCGTTCAACCTGTTCATGAACATCCCCTGGACGACGGAAGGCAACCTGTCCTTCGATGCGCCCGTCGGCACGCCGGGCTGCCATATCGTCCTGCGCGCGGAGCTGGACCTGGTCATCGCCTTCTCCGCCTGTCCGCAGGACATCCTGCCGATCAACGGCGCGGCGTGCCGGCCGACCGAAGCGCATTTCGAGATCGTGGACTGACGCGCCATGGACGGTTCGACGATGACCGATCTCGACCTGACGCTGTCGTTGCTGCGGCAACTACGCCCCTCGGACGTCGAGACGACCATGCTGCCCGCCGCCTGCTACACCTCCGACGCGTTCTTCGAGTGGGAGCGGCGGGAAGTTCTCGCCAGGCAATGGCACTGCGTCGGCCGAGCGGAGGAGATCCCGGAAACCGGGGACTGCCTGGGCACCGAGATCGCCGGGGAGCCCGTGGTGGTGGCGCGCGGGCGGGACGGGCAGATCCGCGCGCTCAGCCGCGTCTGCCAGCATCGCGGCCAGGTCATCCCGTGCGCCCCGAAGCAGAGCTGCAAAGGCTTCATCTGTCCGCTGCATCAATGGAGCTACGGCCTGGACGGACAGCTTGTCGGCGCCCCCCGCATGGGCGATCGCAACGTCGTGCTGCTGCTGCGCGAATCCGTCCGGCTGCCCAGCCTGCCCATCATGCTGTGGCACGGGTTCATCTTCGTTTCGTTGGATACGAATGTGCCGCCGCCGGCGTTGGAGAAGGTCGAGCCGTTCTGGGACGGCTACGACGAACCGCACATGAAGGCCGTGCCGCCCGTCGTCTCCGACCAGACGCTGCCGTGGAACTGGAAGACGCATG
Source organism: Rhodopila sp. (assembly GCF_035548235.1). Taxonomy (GTDB): domain Bacteria; phylum Pseudomonadota; class Alphaproteobacteria; order Acetobacterales; family Acetobacteraceae; genus Rhodopila. The sequence goes on along the minus strand of NZ_DASZTJ010000127.1, from coordinate 37,331 downwards.
TGGAGAACTTCACGGATGCCTATCATCCCGAGTTCGTGCATCGCGGCACGCATGATTTCGCCCCCAGCGTTCTCGGGGATGGCGGCGTGCGGTTCACCGAGATGGCGCCCGGCGACGCGGCGATCCTGCGCAGCGTGCCCCTGCTGGCGCCCGATGGCGGGATGATGCGCGACGGCTGGGGGCCGGAGGCGATGTTTCCCGCGATCCCGACCCTGTCCGACTGGCAGCGCGGCCACCTGACCTTCGTGATGATCCCGCCCAGCATGACGCTGATCTTCGCCCCCGGCGTCATCGCCTATGCGCTGATCCGTCCCACCGGCGCGGCGACGACGCTGGCGGCGAACGACCGTGTCACCGGCGGCGGCTGGATCCTGCCCAAGACCACGCTGTCGCTGCCGGATTTCGCGGAGCGGGCGGCGCAGGTCCGGGAAGGCGGGGCGAAGATCTGGGCGCAGGACGTGCCGGTCAACCTGGCGATGCAGGCGGGCAAGTCGTCCCGCTTCCTGCCGGCGGGGATCTACGGGCCGCTGGAGCGGACGCTGCAGCAGTTCAACCAATGGCTTCTGCAGGCCTACCACAAGGCGCTGGGCATCAGCTTGGGCGGCGACGGGTGCCGGCCCGTCGAGGCGGCGTCTTCCCCGGCCCCTGGCACGAGACTTGCTCGCCTGTGACCAGGCTCGCAGCAAGGAAACCGGTCATGCCGACACGCCGCACGATCCTGAAGGCCGCCGCCCTGAACGCAGCGGCCCTGAACGCAGCGGCCCTGGCCACGGCGGAGTTGGCGGCGCCGTTCGTGATCCCGAACCTGTCCCGCGCGGCGGCGCTGCGGACGGTGAAGCTGACATTGCCCTGGGTGGCGGAGGGATCGAACGCCTATGCCTTCGTCGCCAAGGCCAACGGCTATTGGTCCGACGCCGGCCTGGACGTGCAGATCAGCCGCGGCTACGGGTCGGTCGCGGCGGCGCAGGCGGTCGGCTCGAAGCAGTTCGATTTCGGCCTCGCGGCGGCATCGACCGGCATCCAGGCGGCGTCGAAAGGCCTGCCGACGGTCTGCATCGCCAACGCGGGCTATGACGCGACCATGGCGGTCGCGGTGCTGGGGGATTCGCCGGTCCGCAAAGTCTCGGACCTGGCGGGCAAATCTCTCGGCGGCACCGTCAACTCCGGCGAATATCCGTTCCTGCCGGCCTTCGCGAAGAGTTCCGGCCTGGACCTTTCCACCGTCAAGCTGGTGACGGTCGATCCCAACGTGCGCCAGCGCATCCTGCTGGAGCGCAAGGTCGACGCGATCTGCGGGTTCGCCGTGTCCATGGCGCCGCTGTTCGTCGCCAACAACACGCCGATCCGGTTCTTCCCGTACAGCAAGGCCGGCCTGACCTTCTACAACAACGCGCTGCTGACCCGGCCCGAGGTGCTGAAGGCCGAACCGGACCTGTGCAAGGCGATGGCCGAGGGCATCATGAAGGCCGCCCGTTTCTGCCTGCTGCAGCCGGACGAGGCGGTGAAGCTGTTCCTGAAGCAAGTGCCGGAAGCGGCGCTGGCGGCGAACGGTCCGAAGCAGATCGCGACCGGCCTGGGAATCTTCCGCATGACGATGATCGCGGCGCCCGCGAAGCAGCACGGGATCGGCTGGTCGGAGTTGGACGGCTACGGCGCGATGACGGACCTGGTGATGAAATACCTCGGCGGTCCGGACGACAAGAAGCCCGATCCCGCCTCGCTGTTCACCAATGAATTCGTCGGCGGCGTCAAGCTGACGCCCGACGAGTGGACCAAGGCCGACCAGCAGGTGAAGGAGTACCGCGATTACTTCGCCTGACCCCGCCGAATGCATCCGCGCCGACAATGCGTGGAAGATCTTCGACACCGCCAACGGGCCGGTGGAGGCGGTGGCGGGCGTGTCCTTCTCGGTCCGGCGCGGCGAGTTCGTCGCCATCCTGGGGCCGTCGGGCTGCGGCAAGTCGACGCTGCTGATGATGTGCGGCGGCCTGGAGTCGATTTCACGCGGAACCATCACGATCGATGGCGCGCCGGTGACCGGGCCGCGCACCACCACCGGGATCATGTTCCAGGAAAGCACGCTGCTGCCGTGGAAGACGGTCCTGGACAACGTCATGTTCCCGATCGGCATCCTGCAGCGGCCGCGCAAGGACTACCTGCCGCGCGCACGCCAGTTGCTGAGCCTGGTCGGGCTGGACGGTTTCGAAAGCCACAAGCCGCACCAGCTTTCCGGCGGCATGCGGCAGCGCGCGGCGATCTGCCGAGCGCTGGTGTACGATCCGGATATCCTGCTGATGGATGAGCCGTTTTCGGCGCTGGATGCGATCACGCGCGACGAGATGAACGACGCGCTGCTGGATATCTGGGACCGCTACACCAAGACCGCGCTGTTCGTGACGCACTCGATCCGGGAAGCGGTCTACCTGGCGGACCGGGTGCTGGTGATGCACCGGCGCCCCGCGACGGTGGTGGCCGACATCCGCGTGCCCCTGCCGCGTCCGCGCGATCCGTCCGTCGGCGAGACGGCGGTGTTCAACGAACTCTGCGGCGAGCTTCGCGGCATGATCGAGCATTCGCACCGCGCCGCCCGTCCGGCCGCCGCGCATGTCTGACGCAATCGGGCCCGGCGCAATAGGGCCCGACGGAATCGGGTCTGGCGCAATCAGGCCCGACGGAATCAGAAAGGAACGGGCGCTGGCCGTCGTCCTGCCGGTGGCCACCGCGATCGTCCTGCTGGTCGTCTGGCAGGCGGCGACGCGGATCTGGTCGATCCAGCCGGTCATCCTGCCCGCGCCGACGGACGTCCTGCACCAACTGGCCATCGCCTGGCCCGACCTGCTGCGGGAGTCCGTCTATACCGGCGTCGAATCGTTCGCGGCCTGCGCCCTGTCGGCCGTGCTGGGCGGCGGCGTGGCGGCGATGCTGGCGTCTTCGCCGCTGCTGCGCGACATCCTCTATCCGAACCTTGTCGCGTTCCAGCTTATCCCGAAGATCGCGCTGGCGCCGCTGTTCGTCATCTGGCTGGGCATCGATGCGCCGTCGCGGCTGACGTTTTCCGTCTTCATCAGCTTCTTCCCGGTCGCCATCGGCACGCTGACCGGGCTTTTGGACACCAATCCGAACGTCATCCGCCTGTGCCGGTCGCTGACCGCGACGCGCAGCCAGATCTTCCGGCAGGTCCAAGTCCCCTACGCCTTGCCGTTCTTCTTCAGCGGCCTGAAAGTCGCCGCCACGCTGTCGGTGATCGGCATCATCATCGGTGAGTTCATCTCATCCAAGCGCGGCATCGGCAGCTACATCCTGCTCGCTGGATCCCGAGCGGAAACTGCGAGGATTTTTGCGGCGTTGTTGGTGCTGTGCGTGATCGGTCTCGCGCAATACGGCGTCATCGCGTACCTGGAAACCCGCGTGCGCAAGGCGTGGCGGGGATGACACTCTCACGGAGGCCTCTTCATGACTGATTATGACATCGTTCTGAAAGGCGGGCGGGTCATCGACCCGGCGACGGACACGGATGCGATCCTGGACGTCGCGGTGGCCGACGGAAAGATCGCCGCCGTCGGGCCCGACCTGGCCGCCGGACCCAAGACGACGGTGACGGACGTCAAGGGCATGGTCGTCACGCCGGGCCTGATCGACACCCATGCCCACATCTATGAGCATGTCACCGGCGATTTCGGCCTGAACGCCGACCTGGTCGGCGTCCGCGGCGGGGTGACGACGGTGGTGGACCAGGGCGGCGCCTCCGCGCTGACCTTTGCCGGGTTCAAGCAGTTCGTCGCCGCGCCGGCGCAGTCCCGGGTGCTTGCTTTCATTTCGACCTATCTCGCGGGCGGCCTGCTGGGCCACAAATACGTCGACCTCTACGGCCCCACCGGCATCAACGTCGCCGCGATCGTCAAGACCGCGCGGGAAAACCTCGACCTGGTCAAGGGGATCAAGGCGCATGCCGAACCGGGCGGGTTCTCCCGCTGGGGGATCGAGGCGCTGAAGATGGCGAAGCAGGCCAGCCGCGAGCTTGGGCTGCCGGTCTATGTGCACCTGGGCACGCTCTGGCCGCAGAAGGAAGGCACCAGCGTCGATCCGCAGACGATCATCGAGCAGGTGGTGCCGCTGCTGGACGCCGGCGACGTGCTGGCGCATCCGTTCACGCGCTACCCGTCCGGGTTCGTGTCCGCCGACGGAACGATCCACCCGCTGGTGCACGAGGCGCTGGCCAAGGGCGTCACCATCGATGTCGGCCGCGGCGCGCATTTCAGCTTCGACAACGCCCGCGCGGTGATCGGCGCCGGCATCCTGCCGACGACGCTGGGCGCCGACCTGCACGGCTACAACATCAAGTTCCCCGACGGCGGCCGCTGGTATCGCGGCATGTTCACCGACACGGAAGAGATGGAACCGCCCGAGGACGCGTCCCTGCCGTTCTCCACCCCCTATGGCATCCACCACACGATGTCGGAGCTGATGGCGCTGGGCGTGCCGCTGCCCAAGGTCGTTGCAATGGCAACGTCCAACGCCGCGAAGCTGCTGCGGATGGAAGACACGATCGGCGCGCTGAAGCCCGGCATGGACGCGGATGTCTCGATCTTCCGGGTGCTGGAAGGCGAGTGGACGCTGCGGGACTCGAACGGTGTTGCAGTCGTCACGCACCAGCTTCTGCATCCGGAAAACGTCGTGCGTGCCGGCAAGGTGGTGACCGCCGACAGCCCGCTGCTGCCGGACCTGCAGCAACTCGCCGCCTGACGCCCGGTGTCGGTCAGCCAGCCGATCGCCGCTGCCCGCCCCGCCCCGAACCCCGCTCGGTTGCCGGGTTGGGCGCGGTCGGTGCCGTGGCGGCGGATCGTGCTGCCGCTGGCCTTCGCCGCCGCGGCGCTGCTGGCCTGGCAGGTGCTGACGGTGCGGCTGGCGGTGTCGCCGATGCTGCTGGTGCCGCCCAGCGACGTCTGGGCGATCCTGGACCAGGCCTGGCCGATCCTGCTGGCCCAGACCTGGCCGACGCTGGTCGACACGGTCGTGGGCTTCCTGATGGCGGCCGGCCTGGGCATCGTCCTGGGCGGCGCGCTGGTCATGTCGCGCCGGGTGGAGCAGGCGATCTGGCCGCATGTCCTGACCTTCCAACTGATCCCGAAAGTCGCGGTCGCGCCGCTGTTCATCATCTGGTTCGGGATGGGACCCGGCTCCCGCCTCGCGTTCGCGGTGTTCCTCTCGTTCTTTCCGATCGCGGTCTCGGCGGCGACGGGCTTCCGGGCGGCGGACCGCAACGCGATCCGGCTGTGCGAGTCGCTGACGGCGAGCCGGTGGCAGGCCTTCCTGCGCGTCCGCCTGCCGTACGCGATCCCGCACATCTTCACCGGCTTGAAGGTCGGCGCGACCGCGGCGATCATCGGCGTGGTGATCGGCGAGTTCGTCACCGCGCAGGAAGGGCTGGGCTACATCATCATGTTCGCATCCTCGGGCGCGCAGACGGCGCTGACCTTCGCGGCGATCGGCCTGCTGTGCGTCGTCGGCCTGCTGGTCTACGGCGCGGTGGCGCTGGGCGAATACCTGGTGCGGCGCTGGTACGGCGCGCCGATCGAAAGCAGCGGCTTCCTGTGACGCGCCCCGTGACACGCCCCGTGACACGCCTTTGCGACGCCGAGGCGGTGCAACCGGGCCGCGCGACCCTGGTGTGGCTGTCGCAGACGTCGTCCGTCATCCTGTTGCGGCAGACGGACGGTGCCATCATCGGCTACCGCAACGCCTGTCCGCACATGGGCATCGAACTGGACTGGGAGCCGGCGCGGCTGCTGACCCGCGACGCCCGCTTCCTCCGCTGCACCGGCCACCATGCGTTGTTCGAGCTGGAAACGGGCGTCTGCACGCAAGGTCCGTGTGAGGGGGACCGGCTGACGCGGGTCCCGCTTCGGGTGGAGGAAGGGGGCGTCTGGATGGAAGGGTGAGGACGCCTTCCGGTCCTCGTTCACCCCACGAACGCGCCGCCGTTCACGTCCAGGATCGCGCCGGACATGTAGCTGGCCGCCGCGGTGCAGAGGAACGCGATCGGCCAGGCCAGTTCCTCCGCCCGGCCGATGCGGCCCATGGGCAGGGTCGGGCCCAGGGTGAAGCCGCGCGTCATCGGCGTCTCCACCGGCCCCGGCGCGACCGCGTTCACCAGCACCCCGCGCCCGACGGCGTTGCGCGACAGCCATTTGACCAGCGTGTGCACGCCGCCCTTGGACGCCGCATAGTCCGGCGGCGTCGTCGGGGAGGTGCCGCCCGTCCGGCCCGCGACCGAACCGACCAGCACCAGGTTGCCTCCGCCATGCGCCGCCATGTGGTCGATCGCCGCCGCCCCGAGTTGCAGCGGCACCCGGACGTTCACGTCCATGACGCGGTGGAACCGTTCGTGCCATTTCTCATCCTCCCGCCACGGCCGGGCGTTGATGATCCCGGCGCAATGGGCGACGGCCTGGAGCGGAGCGCCTGAGAACAGTCCGGCCAGGAACGCGTCGTCCGTCAGGTCGCCTTCCACCGCCTCGCAGCCGCTCCCCAGCTCGGACTTCACCGCGGCGAGGTCGGACCGGTCGGTGATCAGAAGCTGGGCCCCCATGCTTTTCAGCACCGAGGCGGCCGCGCGGCCGATCCCGCTGGCGGCGCCGGTCAGCAGGACGCGCTTGCCGTCCAGGGACAAGGGTTGCGGCAAAGGGATCATCGGTGGTTCCTCCTGTTATGCGGGCCCCTGGGTATGGGCCTCCTGGGTATAGTCCCCTGGGTATAGGCCCCTGGGTATAGGCCCCTGGGTATAGTCCCCGGCAACGGTCTTGGACGACCGGGCGTTATCGGCCGTCGCACGCGGCCGCCGAAGCATCGCGCGTGCGTGCAACCCTGTCCATGACGACGCCGTTTGCGGTTCTGATTGACCTTGCGCATCCCCATCCATAGCTTCGCGCCATGTCCGATACAGTCCGCAACAGTGAGCCGGCCACACTGCCGAAGGCCTGGCCGTTCGAGGAAGCGCGCAAGGTCGCCCAGCGTCTTCAGGCGTCCGGCAAGGATCATGCCTTGTTCGAAACCGGCTATGGCCCCTCCGGCCTGCCGCATATCGGCACGTTCGGGGAGGTCGCCCGGACCTCTTGGGTGCGCAAGGCGTTCACCGACCTGACGGGCAAGCCGTCGAAGCTGCTGGCGTTCAGCGACGACATGGACGGGCTGCGCAAGGTCCCCGACAACATCCCGAACCGGCCGATGCTGGCGCCGTTCCTCGGCAAGCCGCTGACGCAGATCCCCGACCCGTTCGGCACCCATGACAGCTTCGGCGCGCACAACAACGCAAGGCTGCGCGCGTTCCTCGACTCGTTCGGGTTCGAATACGAGTTCGCGTCCTCCACCGACTACTACAAGGCCGGGCGCTTCGACGCCGCGCTGGTGCGGATCCTGGCATGCTACGACGCGGTCATGGCGGTGATCCTGCCGACCCTGGGGGCGGAGCGGAAGGCGACCTATTCGCCGATCCTGCCGATCCACCCGGTGAGCGGCATCGTGATGCAGGTGCCGATGAAGGCGATCGATGCGGCCGCCGGCACGGTCACGTGGGACGATCCGGCGACGGGGGAGACGTTCACCACGTCGGTCAAGGGCGGCCATGCCAAGCTGCAGTGGAAGGCCGACTGGGCGATGCGGTGGTACGCCCTCGGCGTCGATTACGAGATGTCGGGCAAGGACCTGATCGATTCGGTGAAGCTGTCGTCCAGGATCTGCCGCATCCTGGGCGCCCCGCCGCCCGAGACCTTCACGTATGAGCTGTTCCTGGACAAGGACGGCCAGAAGATCAGCAAGTCCAAGGGCAACGGCCTGTCGGTCGACGAATGGCTGACCTACGCCCCGCCCGAATCCCTGGCACAGTTCATGTACAACCAGCCGCAGCGGGCCAAGCGGCTCTATTTCGACGTGATCCCCCGCGCGGTGGACGAGTACGGGGCCAACCTCGACAAGCTGCTGGCGCAGCCGGACGCCGAGAAGCCGGCCAACCCGGCCTGGCACATCCATGCCGGCCGCGCGCCGAACCACGGCCCCAGCCCGGTGCCGTTCACCATGCTGCTGAACCTCGCCAGCGTCGTGAACGCCGAACAGCCGGAGATCCTGTGGGGCTTCCTCCGCCGCTACGTCCCCGGCGCCAGTCCCGAAACGCAGCCCTTCCTGGCAAAGCTGGTGGATCGCGCGATCGCCTATTACCGGGACTTCGTGCGGCCCGAGAAGCACTACCGCGATCCCACCCCGATGGAGCGGGAGGCGCTTGCCGACCTGGCGGACACGCTGGCGGGCATCGACGACAGCTCGGCCGAGGCCATCCAGAACGTCGTCTTCGAGGTCGGCAAGCGCCACCCGTTCCCCGATCTCCGCTCCTGGTTCGGCGCCTTGTACCAAATCCTTCTGGGTCAGCAGGAGGGACCGCGCTTCGGCGGCTTCGTGGCGCTGTACGGCGTGGCGGAGACCATCGCGCTGATCCGTTCGGCGCTGGCCCGCAAGGCGGACGCGGCCTGACCATGACCAGTCCCGATCGAGGGGGCAACCGGCGTGGTTGACAGTCTCAAACGGCTCGCGCGCCACCTTCCCGCCGTGCTGGGCCTGGCCCTGCTGGTCGGCGCCGTCTACGTGGTGCAGCGGGAGTTCCGGCACCTTCAGCTCAAGGACATCGGCCATGCGCTGGAGGCGATCCCCCACGCCGCGCTGGCGTTCGCCTTCGCCTGGACCATCCTGTCCTATTTCATCCTGACCTTCTACGACCGGCTGGGGACGATCTATGCCGGCCACAAGGTCTCCTATGGCCGCGTCGCCTTTGCATCGTTCTGTGCCTATGCGCTGTCGCACAACCTTGGCTTCGCCGCGGTGTCCGGCGCGGCGGTCCGATACCGGCTCTACGCGCATTGGGGGCTGACGCCGCTGCAGATCGGCAAGACCGTCGCCTTCTGCAGCCTGACCTTCGGCCTCGGCGGCATGGTGCTGGGCGGCGCCATACTGTTCGTCGAGCCGGGCAGCGTGCCGTTCTTCGGCCAGCACTTGCCGCGGGCCGCGCTGTACGGCGTGGGTGCGCTGCTCTGGGTCATCGTCCTGGGCTACGTCACCCTGTCGCGCATCCTCGGCACCTTCCGCGTGTTCGGCCATGCGATCGAGTTGCCGGGCTGGCGGATGGCGATCGTCCAGGTCCTGCTCGCCACCATCGACGTCGCCACGACGGCCACCATCTTCTATGCCCTGCTGCCGCCGGCGCATGGCCTGCACTGGCTCGTGTTCCTGGGTATCTACCTGTCGTGCTACAGCGCCGGCCTGGCCGCCAACCTGCCGGGCGGGATCGGCGTCTTCGACACCGCGATGCTGTTCGGGCTGGAGCCGTATTTCAGCGCGCCGCACATCGTCGGCGCGATCCTGGTGTTCCGCCTCTACTACTACGTCATCCCGCTCTTCCTCGCCGGTTCGCTGTTCGCCGGGAACGAGATCCTGCTGCGTGGCGGCGGGATCCTGCGGCATGTCGGCCGCCTGCCGGCGATCCAGGCGATGGGGCGCTGGAGCGAGCCGGACTTCGCCGTCACCGCCACCACCGGCGCGGTCGGGCTGTGCGGCGTGCTGATGCTGGGGCTGGGCGTGCTGACGCCGCAGAGCGATTTCAGTTGGATCGACCCCGATTACGGCGACCTCGCGAGCCAGGCGGGGCAGTTCGTGCCGTCCTTGATCGGCGCGGGCCTCGTGCTGATGGCGATCGGCTTGTCGCACCGGGTCAACCTGGCCTGGACCCTGACGATCCTGCTGCTGGTCGCCGGAGCGGCCTTCGCCGCGACCCAGGCGAACCGGCTGTGGGTCGTCGGCATCCTGGCCCTGACGACCCTGCTGCTGGCGCCGTTTCGTGCCTGTTTCTATCGCCATCCCAGGCTGCTGGCCGGTCCGTTCGATCCCAGCAGCGCCATGTCGCTGATCGTGCTGGTGGTATGCCTGCTGGCGTTGGCGGTGACGCGTCCCCATACGCATGCGCTGCACAACAACGCCTTTTGGGCCGTCATCCTGTCGCGGGAGGTACCCAACAGCGTGCGCCTGGCCGTCGGCATCGCCGTCCTGCTGGGGCTGACGGCGATGTGGCTGCTGCTGCGGCCCAGCCGGGTCAGCTTCATCCCCTGGGACCAGGAAGCGCTGCGGATGCTGCGCAACCTGGGCGCCCAGCCCGATACGGCGGCGACCGCCGGCGCCGAGGGGGTGGTCATGGGCGAAGCCGAGAAGGCCGCGCTGCCGTTCCGCCGTTGCGGCCGGGTGCTGCTGGGCCTGGGCGATCCGTCCGGCGAGGAAAGCGACCGCGTCTCCGCCATCTGGCGCCTGCGCGACCTGGCGCGGCAGGAGGGCCTGGACGCCGCCGTCTGGCGTGCCGGACCGGACCTGCTGAAAATCTACGGCGATCTGGGCCTGACCGCGCTGCCGCTGGACGAAGACGGCCTGCCCGCCGCCGAATCCCAGGGCGATACCCTGCCTGCCCGGCACTACCTGGTCTGCCAGGCCGAACGCGACCTGAACCTGCTGCTGCCCATCCTGCCGAAGCTGGTGAAGGACCGCGCCGTGACGCCAGTGTCGGTCTGAGCGGGTGGAGACGCTGCTGCCGCTGACCGCGGCGCTGGCGGTGCTGGTCGCGGCGATCGCCTGCATCCTGTGCGTCCGCCAGGCGCGCGGCGCGCAGGTGGCGCGGCTGTTGCTGGAACAGACCCAGGCATCGCTGCGCGCAGAGGCGGAAACCACCCGGGCCACGCTGCGCGCGATGGAAACGGCGCAGGCCGAACGGATGGGGTCGTTGCGGGGTGGACTCGATATCTCGGCGGAACAAGTGCGCACGGCGCTGGCCGAAGGGCAACTGCGCAGCGCCGGCCGGACGGCGGAGCAGTTTGAAACGGTACGGCAACTGCTGGACGCCAAGCTGAAGGAGTTGCGCGAAAGCAACGACCAGCGCCTGGCCGAGATCCAGAAGACCGTGAACGAACAGCTACACGCCGCGGTCGAGAAGCAGATGGGCGAGAGCTTCAACCGGGTGATCGACCAGTTCACCGCCGTGCAGAAGGCGATGGGCGACGTCCAGGCGGTGACGGCGCAGATCGGCGACATCCGCCGCCTGTTCAGCAACGTGAAGACGCGCGGTGGCTGGGGCGAGACCCAGGTCCGCGCCATGCTGGACGACATCCTGCCGCCCGGCGCCTACGAAACGAATCGCCGCGTCCGCCCCGACAGCGACGAGGCGGTGGAGTTCGCCGTCATCATGCCGATGCGCGGCGACGTCCGCCCGGTCCTGCCGATCGACGCCAAGTTCCCCGTCGAGGATTACGAGCGGCTGCTGGCCGCCTCGGAAGCCGGCGACCTGGAAGCCGAACGCACCGCCGCCAGGGCACTGGAACGCCGCATCCGGGACGAGGCTCGGAAGATCGCCGCCAAATACATCGTTCCGCCGGCGACGGTGGAGTTCGCGGTGCTCTACCTGCCGACCGACGCGCTGTATGCCGAGGTCGCGCGCATCCCAGGCCTGGTCGATGAGATCGGCCGCGACTGCCGTGTCCTGGTGATGGGCCCGACATTGTTCCCGGCGCTGCTGCGCACGATCCATCTCGGCTTCGTCACCCTGGCCCTGGAGCACAAAGCCGACCAGATCCGCGACCTGCTCGGCGCCACGCGCACCGAGATGCTGAAGATGGACGACGTGCTGGGCCGCCTCAGCAAGCAGGTTGGATTCGTATCCGCGACGATTGAGCGTGCGCGGGTGCGCACCCGAGCGGTGGGGCGGAAATTGCGAGGGGTGGAGCAGGTGGAGGCGGAGAAAGCTTCGGCGCTGCTGGAGCTTGAAACGGAGCCGCCGAGCGGTAATTCCGACGAAACCGACGCGATTTCAGATGACTAAAGCCATTTCTTTCGGTAAACGCTCGATCTGTCGGCCCGGAGCCCGACCGGAATCGCGAGGATATTGGGGAGGAGCGGCGTTTTTTGCCGAATCTCTATGGGCGAAAGGCCGTTCTCTCACTATAGTCTGTTAGACCGGACGTGGCGGACCATGAACAGTATGCAATGCTGCCAAAGCTTGCTATGCTACCCTTGGTTGGCACGCGCAAGCGGGAGCAAACCGGCGGGGGAAGCACTGGAAGGCTTCGACCGCTTCGACCAACGCGTATTGATGATAGGGACGACCTTCTCTTGAACATGACCAACCGCGGCCGCGGACGCCCCAGCCGGCGGCGCGGCTTCGATGATGACTTCGCCTACGATCGTGCTCCGCCGGGCGACATGCCGCGGACGCCACCGTCCTGGCCCTCTTCCGCGGGTTTTGGCCCCGAACACGACGCGACCGTGAAGTGGTTCAACCCGGAAAAGGGGTTCGGCTTCGTGGCGCTGTCCGACGGGTCCGGCGATGCGTTCCTGCACGCCAACACGCTGAACCAATCCGGCCACAGTGCCGTCAGCCCCGGTGCGACGCTGCGCGTGCGTATCGGTCAGGGCCAGAAGGGCCGCCAGGTCTCCGAGGTCCTGTCGGTCGACGAAAGCACGGCGACCCCCAGCGCCGGCCGTGGTGCGCCGCGTGGTCCGGGCGGCTTCGGTGGTGGCGGTGGTGGCGGCGGCGGTCCGCGCCGTGGTGCGCCGACTGGCCCGTCCGTCGAAATGCAGGGCACCGTCAAGTGGTACAACGCCACCAAGGGCTTCGGCTTCGTCGCCCCGGCTGAAGGCGGGAAGGACGTGTTCGTCCATGCCTCCGCCCTGCAGCGGGCCGGCGTGATGCAGTTGTCCGAGGGCCAGACCATCTGGATGGACGTCGTCCAGGGCGCCAAGGGTCCGGAAGCCGCGTCGATCCGCACCGACTGACGCGCGCGTCGATCCTTCGGCGTTGAGGGACCCGACACGGCTCACGCCGGGTCGGGTCTTTTCGTTTCAACACGAGCAGCGGGAGTTCCAGGCATGGCAGCAACCAAACCAACCGTCGCCGTCATCGCGCCCGGCATGATGGGCAGCGCCGTGGCCGCACGCCTCACCCAGCATGGCCTCGTTGTCCGCAGCCTGCTCGCGGGCCGATCCGACGCCAGCCTGAAGCGCGCCAGGGCCGCGGGCATGGCCGACGCGACGCCGGCCGAGATCGCGGCATGCGACATCATCCTGTCGATCGTCCCGCCCGGTGAGGCGCTGGGGCTGGCGGAGCAGTTGGCACCGGCGATCCGCGCGGCGTCCCGCAAGCCGGTCTATGTCGACTGCAACGCGGTCAGCCCCGACACGGTCCTGCGCATCGACCGGGTGGTGCGGGAGGCAGGGGGCGTCTTCGTCGATGGCGGCATCATCGGTCCGCCGCCCGATCCCGATTCGAGCAAGACCCGGCTTTACCTGTCGGGCCCCGACGCGGCGCGGGTCGCGGTGCTGGGCGATTACGGGCTGTCGACGCCGGTGCAGCCGGGGCCGGTCGGTGCCGCTTCGGCGATGAAGATGTCCTATGCCGGGATCACCAAGGGCTTCACCGCGTTGGGCGCCGCCATGATGCTGGCCGCGACCCGCGCCGGCACCGCCGATGCGCTGATCGCGGAAATGGGCGTCAGCCAGAAGGCGCTGCTGCAATGGCTGACCACCCAGATGCCGAAGATGCACAGCAAGGCCTATCGCTGGGTGGCGGAGATGGAGGAGATCGCCGCCTTCATCGGCCCTGACCGGCCCGGTTCGGGGTTCTATACGGCGGCCGCGGACCTCTATCGCGCCATCGCGGCGGATTTCGAGGGGCCGAACGCCGAGACGGCGGCGCTGAACGCGTTCTGCGAGAAAGCGGGCGGGAAGGGCTGAGCCTTCTTGCCGGTCGCAGTGCGGAAAACGGAAAGCCGGACCGGGATGGTGGAGCTGAGGGGAATCGAACCCCTGACCTCCTCATTGCGAACGAGGCGCTCTCCCAACTGAGCTACAGCCCCATCGCCGTGTCGCGAGGCGCGCTTATTGATGGCAGCGCCCCCGGAAGTCAAGCGGCGAAGTGGTCGTGTCTCGGTTTGAATTTCGGCGCCCGACCCGTGGCGTGCTGCTGGCCGCGGAGCACGCGATCATCAAGGCGGTCATTCGCCTGGCTGGCACCGCTGACGGGTTGTGCAGGTCGGTCCGTCGGGGATCCGCTGGGTGGGTGGGCTGCCGGCGGGGCAGGGGGCGCATGGAACAGGGGGGCGCATGGAAATGGAACCGCAAAGCACGCCGAGCACGCAAAGTCCGCCGACTGCTTTAGAGGTCCCGGACCATTCGCTGGGTCTCGAGGCGAAGCTTGCCGAAATCGAGCCGTAGGCACGGGCCTGTGGTTTTCAATCGCGGCTTTCAGGTCATTCAGGCGCTGCGCCCGATGATGGAAGGGTCGGCAGCGGGGCAGGTGGTCCCATGGAAATGGAACCGCAAAGCACGCCGAACACGCAAAGTCCGCTGAGGACCTTGGAAGTCCCGGGCCATTCGCTTGATCTCGAGGCGAAGCTTGCCGAATTGCGCGGCAGGCACAGGCGCAGGCCCGTGGTTTTCAGATGATTCAGGCACCGCCCGATGGTGGAAGGGCTGGCGGCAGGGCAGGTGGTCCCATGGAAATGGAACCGCAAAGCACGCCGAACACGCAAAGTCCGCTGACGGCCTTGGAAGTCCCGGACCAATCGCTTGGTCTCGAGGCGAAGCTTGCCGAAATTGAGCCGTCGGCACAGGCGCAGGCCCGTGGCCTTGAGATAAGTCAGGCACTGCGCCCGATGGATGTCGTCGGTCACCTTGGTGACCTTCAATTCCACCAGAACGATGTTCTCCACCAGCAGGTCTACGGTGTAATCCCCGACCACGACATCATCGTAGCGAACGACCATGCGGTGTTGCTGCGCGACCGTGATCCCTGCTTTGCGCAACGCGTGCACCAAAGCGTTCTTATAGACTTTTTTTCGAGGAACCCGGTCCCCAGGGTACGCATCACCGTCAGGGCGCAGCCAATGATCTGCCTGGACAGGGCATCAAGCCGATCCCGACAGTCATCCATTTGCGTGTTCGGCGTGCTTTGCGGTTCCATTTTCCTTACCCGCCCGCACGGTCCCTTCCATTCCGTTAACGGACCACCCACTTCCCAACCCAATAGGACATCAAACCCAACCCACCACCCAGCACAAGCACCCCAATCCGGTTGACAGCGCCCCACAGCCACCGTTAGATGATAACGCTACCATAACCGATCCCCGAACCACGGGACGACGGGCGAAAATCGGCTGCATCAAATCCGGGGAAACGCACTCAGGTGGTCGCTCGCTCGATGATCTGGAACGGCACCTTGACCCGATCGGCGACGGTCGATGCCTCGCCGGCCAGGCGGCGCAGCAGGAACGACGCCGCCTCCCGCCCCGTGCCCGGCCCTTCCAGGTTCACCGTGGTGATCGCGGGCTCGCACATCGCCCCCAGCTCGAAATTGCCGAAGCCGCAGATCGCCAGCGTCCCGGGTACCGCCAGGCCGCGCGCCAAGGCCTCGGTCAGCACCCCGAACGCCATCAGGTCAGAGCTGCACAGCACCGCGCACCGCTTCTCCCCCACCCCCTGCGCGACCCGGCGCAGCCACGCTCGGCCGGCGCCGATGGTGCTGGGCGCGGGTGCGATGTCCTCGGCCACCAGGCCCAACCCCTCCGCCGCCAGCCGCTCCCGGAAGCCCCGAGCACGGGCCAGCGCGCGGCTGTCGCCGGCAGAGAGGGAGGCGAAGCGGCGATGACCCTTGGCCAGCAGGAACGACGCGACCTCCGCGCCCACCTGGGCATGGTCGAAGCCGATCATCATGTCGATCGGCCGGGTGGAGACGTCCCAGATCTCGACCGTGGGAATCCGCGCCTCCTGCAGCATCTGGCGGGTCGCGGGGCTGTAGGCGGACCCGGTGATCAGCAGCGCGTCCGGCCGGCGTCCCAGCAGGGCGCGGAACATGGCCTCATCGTCGGTGTCCTCATAGCCGCTGATCGACAGCATCACCTGGTATCCGGCCTGGCGCATCGAATCGCTGAACGCCTGCACGACGCCGGCGAACATCGGATGGGCGATCGTCGGCACCACGGCGGCCACCATCCGCGACTTGCGCGACGACAGCCCGCCGGCGATCAGGTTCGGGACATAGCCCAGCCGCTCGATCGCGGCGCGCACGCGCGCGGTCGTCTCCGGCGACACCCGGTCGGGCGTGTTGATGACGCGCGAGACGGTCATGGGCGCCACGCCGGCTGCCGCCGCGACGTCGGTGATCTTCACGGAGGCGGATCGTCTGGCAGGCAAGCCCGTCTCGTCGGGCACGGCGTTTTCCTCGGTTGTCGGGTCGCGGACGCAAGCCTAGCGTGCCGGCGCGAAGCCGAACAAGCCAGGTCCGAAGGGGCCGAGAATCACGAACAGGAGGAAACGATGTCGATCCTGAAACCAACGCGGCGCCTGGTCGTCGCCGGGCTCGGTGCCTCGGGTTTGGGGGTTGCCGGCGGCGGGCTTCGCCGTGCGCGGGCGGCGTCCCCGGCCGTGCCGTCCTCGCCGGTCGCGCTGAACGTCGTCGACGTCGCCGGCCAATTGCAGTTGACGCAGCGGGCGATGGACGAGTTCGTCAAGGCGAACCCCAAGCTGGTGTCCAGGATCACCTACAGCCAGGCGCCGGCGCCGGAGCTGCCGGGCAAGATCAAGGCGCAGCAGGCGGCGAACCGGGTGGACATCGACCTGGTGCTGACCGGCACCGACGCGCTGTCGGCGGGCATCGACCAGCAGATGTGGATCCCCGTCGCCAACGGCGATTACGGCGACGTGCTGCCGGACCTCGGCACGATCTATTCCCCCGGCGCGCTGAAGATGCAGGGGATGGCGCAGAAGCAGGCGGTGTGCGTGGTGTTCTGCCCCGGCGGGCCGCTGCTGGAATACATGCCCGACATGGTGAAGACCCCGCCCAAGACGGCGCAGGCGCTGTTGGACTGGACGCGCCAGCATCCCAAGCGCTTCATCTATGCCCGCCCGGCGAACTCGGGCCCCGGCCGCTGCTGGCTGATGGGCCTGCCGTACATCCTGGGCGATACCAACCCCAAGGACCCCAAGAACGGCTGGGCCAAGACGTGGGAGTACCTGGTCGAGATCGGCAAGAACGTCGAATACTACCCGACCGGCACCGGCGCGGTGATGAAGGAGCTGGGCGAAGGCTCGCGCGACATGACGCCCACCATGACCGGCTGGGACATCAACCCCCGCGTCCTGGGCGTGGTGCCCAAGGAGGCCGAGGTCGGCACCATCCAGGGCTTCCACTGGGTCAACGACGCGCAATACATGGCGGTGCCCAAGGGCGTGTCGGACGCCAAGCTGGCGGTGCTGCTGCGGCTGATCGCCTATGTGCTGACGCCGAAGGCGCAGGCGACGACCTGGGACAAGGGCTATTTCTACCCCGGCCCCGCGGTCAAGGACGTGCCGCTGTCGATGGCGCCCAAGGACAGCCAGGACGCGATCGGCGCCTATAACCGCCCGTTCTACGACGCGCTGATCAAGGACGTCCCGTCGGAGACGCCGCTGGACGCCCAGTTGATGGTGTGGGCCTTCGACCGCTGGGACAAGCAGGTCGGCGCCCGGGTGGGCAAGTGATGGTCGGACGATAGCCCATGGCACTCGCGTCGCATGCCTTCCGCTCCCTCCGGCTGGAGGGGATCACGCGGGAATTCGGGCCGATGAAGGCCCTGTCGGACGTGTCGCTGACGGTGCAGCGGGGCGAGTTCATCGCCCTGCTGGGCCCGTCGGGCTGCGGCAAGTCCACCGCGCTGAACTGCCTGGCGGGCCTGCTGCCGCTGACCGGGGGCGCGATCTGGCTGGACGAGAGGCGCATCGATGAGCTGGACCCCGAAGACCGGGGCTTCGGCATGGTGTTCCAGAACTACGCGCTGTTCCCGCACATGACGGTGCGGCGGAACATCGGCTTCGGCCTGGTGTCGCAGCGCCGCCCCAGGGACGAGATCGCCCGCCGCGTCGACGAGGCGCTGGCGCTGGTGCGGCTGCAGGCGCATGCCGACAAGCTGCCCGGCCAGCTCTCGGGCGGGCAGCAGCAGCGCGTGGCGATCGCGCGCGCCATCGTGGTCGAGCCGCCGCTGGTGCTGATGGACGAGCCGCTGTCCAACCTGGACGCCAAGCTGCGGCTGGAGATGCGGGCGGAGATCAGGCGCATCCACCAGACGCTGGGCTGCTCGACGATCTATGTGACGCACGACCAGGACGAGGCGCTGTCGCTGGCCGACCGGATCGTGGTGCTGCGCGACGGACGGGTGCGCCAGATCGGCACGCCCGAGGAACTGTACGCCCGCCCCGCCCATGCCGACGTGGCGGAGTTCATGGGCTACCGCAACATCATCGAGACGATCGCCGCGCCGTCCAACGACAACGTGACGGTGACGATCGCGGGCGCGTTCCTGGGCGGAACGCCGATCGAGCCGGTGAACGGCCGAGCGGTCGCGGCGATCCGGCCGGAGGACCTGGTGGCCACCCTGGACGGCCCGATCGCCGCGGTGGTCGAAGCCACGGAATACCGCGGCCGCGACTTCTATGGCTTCGCGCGCGCCGCGGACGGGACGGAGCTGTTCTTCCGAACGGAAACGCGGCTGAAGGCGGGGGAGACGGTGCGGCTGGCGGCGGCGCCGGAGCGGGTGCTGGTGTATGCCGGAGGGCTGGCGTGATGGCGCTTGCGTCCGACGTCTCCCTCCTCTCTCCGCCATGGTTCGGCCCGGCCGGGTCATCTCCGTCATGGCCCGGCCTGGCCATTTCTATACCGTCATGGACCGGCCTGACCGGGCCATCTGTTACTTCAGGGCAACGGGGTGGCGCGGTCGGGCCGATCCATGACGGCAACGCAACGGCCGGGGCGGGCCACATGAGCGCCGTCCCATGACCGCCACCCCTTCCCTCCGCCTGCGGCTGCGCAACCGGGGCCTGGACGGCGTGACGCTGCTGGTGCTGCCGGGCGTGCTGTTCGTCGTGGCGCTGTTCGTCTACCCGTTCCTCTACGGGCTGTTCCTGTCGTTCCGGCCGAAGGAAGGCGGGCCGCTGGCGAACTATGCCGCGTTCTTCTCCGACCCGTTCCTCTACACGACGATCTGGAAGACGCTGGCGATCGCCGTGCCCGCGACGCTGCTGAACGTCGTCCTGTCCATCCCCGTCGCCATGCGCGTGCGGCTGATGCGCCGGCAGAAGCTGCTGACCACGATCCTGGTGATCCCCATCACCCTCGGCACGGTGCTGGTGGCCGAGGGGCTGCTGACCTATCTCGGCCCGCGCGGCTGGGTGAACCGGTTCCTGATGGATTTCGGCATCACCGATACGCCGATCCGGCTGATCCACAATTACTGGGGCGTGATGCTGTCGCTGGTCATCAGCGGCTTTCCCTTCAGCTTCCTGCTGACGCTGTCCTATGTCACCGGCATCGACCCGGCGCTGGAGCAGGCGGGCCGCATGCTGGGCGCGCGCAACCGGTCGCGGTTCTTCCGCATCATCCTGCCGCTGCTGGCGCCGGGGCTGGCGATCACCCTGGCGCTGTCCTTCGTGCAGGCGTTCTCGGTGTTTCCCTCGGCCGTGCTGCTGGGCGCGCCGGCGGGGCCGACGCGGGTGATCTCGATCGCGGCGTACCAGGCGGCGTTCGAGCAGTACGACTACGCGATGGCCTCCGCCATCGCGATGATCATGGCCGCGGTGCAGATCGTCATCGTCGTCGGCCTGCTGGCCGCGCGCGGCCTGGTGTTCCGCGGCCCCGCCAGTTCGGGAAAAGGCTGATGCGCCGGCGTCCGATCGGCGAGCGGCTGTGGGCGACCTCGGTCTGGGTGCTGGTGGCGTTCTTCATCGTCAACCTGGTGGCGATGATCGCGACCGTGGTGGTGAACTCCTTCGGCACGCGCTGGTTCGCGACCTGGCTGCCCGCGGGGTGGACCGGGCGGTGGTACGCGATGTCGTGGAACGAGTTCCAACTGCCCGACATCCTGGTCGTCACCGTGCAGGTGGTAGGCGCGGTGGTGGTGCTGTCCGGGCTGATCGGCGTGCCGGCGGCCTATGCGATGGCGCGGCGCGATTTCCCCGGCAAGAAGGCGGTGATGCTGCTGTTCCTGCTGCCGCTGATGGTGCCGCCCATCACCTATGGCATCCCGATGGCCACGGTGCTGTACCAGGCGCATCTCGCCGGCTCGATCTGGGGGGTGATCCTCGCGAACCTGGTGCCGACGGTGCCGTTCGTCGTGCTGATCATGATCCCGTTCATCGAGCAGATCGACCCGCGGGTGGAGGCCGCGGCCAGGGTCTTCGGCGCCGGCCTGGGACGGCTGTTCGTGCAGGTGCTGGTGCCGCTGCTGACGCCCGGGATCCTGGCGGCGATGCTGCTGGTGCTGGTGCGGACGGTGGCGATGTTCGAACTGACGTTCCTGACCTCGGGCCCGACCAGCCAGACGCTGGTGGTGGCGCTCTATTACGCCGTGTTCGCCGCGGGCGTGCGGCCGGGGCAGTCGGTCGATGCGATGGCGGTGGTCTACATGGTCACCACGCTGGTCTGGCTGCTGATCGCGCTGCGCTTCGTCAACCCGACGCAGATCGTGACGCGGGCGAAGCGTTGAGACGGCAAGGGGGAGACGGCAAGGGGGAGGCGGCAGGGGGCGGCGGCAGGTTGCGCGCCTGACCGCCGGCCCCTGCTTGCTTACATCATGCCCATCGGGCCGATCATCAACCGATCGGCGCGTTTCTTCTGGTCGTCGCTGAAGGACGCATAGAGCGGATCGAGCGCCTCCTTGAGCGCCTTGAGCGACGCGAGATGGTCGGAGAGCGCCGTCACCTGCGCCTCAAGCCGTGCGGGCAGCACCGTCGCGTCCGTGGCGTGCATCATCCGTCCATACATGCCGTTCATGGACTTCGCGGTTGCGCGAAGCGCATCGGCGAAGCGGTTCCATTGCGGTGCCTGGGCCTCGGTGATGCCGAGTTCGGATCTGAGGGACGCGATGCGGCCTTCGACGTTTGATGTCATCATGCCGCTCTGGGCGCTCATCATCGTCATCATGCCGCGCATCATCGACATCATCCGGTGCATGTCGCCGAACATCATGCCGCCCTGACCGCGCTGTCCCATCATGCCTATCGGCGCGCCCTGGCACGGTGCGCTCTGGCACGGCGCGCCGGCCGACGGATCAGCGGCGCCTGCCTCCGGATGGTGCGCACTGCCATCCTCCCCCGCCTGCCCGAACATGGTCTGGTGCATGGCACCGGACATCATGCCGCCCTGCCCTTGCTGCCCCATCATCCCCCTGGGCATGCCCGCCGGCACCCCTGGGGCGGTCGACCCGGACTGCGGGTTTTCCGGATGGTGCGTGCCTTGATCTTCCCCCGACAGCCCGGCGGACGGCGTGGTCTGAGCGAAGCTCGCCGCCGGGCCGGCAACGAGCGCCGACGCGATGAGAAGCGCGCGAATGGTCAACGGATTGGTACGAGACATGGCTGTGTTCCTTGAATTGGTGTGTCGTGCAGGGATGCGGACGCCGCATCACGTTTGGCGAGGACGGGAAACCCGATGCGCGGCCCGCGGTCGGTGCGTATCCGGAATGGGCGCCGATAGGGGCCAAGAACGGCGCTCCCGCGCGGTCGTGCCTGGCCGGCTGTCAGCGTCCCGTCAGGTCAGGCGGGGTGGCCGATCGTCGGGCGCCCTGCGCATTCCGCCACGAAACGTCTGCAGCGCAGCCCATGGCAGGCTCGATGCGGGACGCCCAAGGAAACCATCGGTTTCGGCAGGCATGAAGGCGACCGTGCCCCAGCAGGCATGCGCGTTGCAGCCGCAGGGGCAATGGCAGCCGCCGTTCCCGCACGGGCCGTCGGCGCCGCCGTCGATACTCGGTCGAACGACCAGACGAGCCACGGCGATCCCGGTCGCGCGCACGGCGGAATCGCGTTGAGGACGAGGCGAAGACCTGAAACCGTCCTGGACGGTCCGGGGCATCTCCCGATGCTCGCTGCGCGCGGATGCCAGGGTCCCGTTCAGCGCGAGCACAATGAGCAGGACCAGCCCTGCCGCCACCGCCCTGACCAGACTTGCCGCCCCAGGCCGCATGATGATCGCCCTGATGTCCCTTGGTTGCGCGCCTTAGCAAGCCATCCGCGCCGACGGCCAACATTGATCCAGGTCAAGCGCGGCATTCCGCCGCGCAGTTGTCATGGATGGACGCCCACTCGTCGCCGCCCAGCCTCGATGCTCGCCAGGGTGTTGCCGCGGCGCATCCGTGTCGCGAGCGGCACCGGGACGGCGTCCCTCGTTCAGAACATCGACCCCCGATGCGTCGCCCCGCCGTCGATCGTCACGATCGTCCCGCTCGTATAGGCTGAAAGGTCCGATGCCAGGAACGCCACCATCACCGCAATCTCCTCCGGCTTCCCCGCGCGTCCCATGGGAAGTGGTTTCATCAGCTCCTCCCATCGGTTTTCGTCGCCGAACCGGTCCTTGGCCCGCGTCTTCATCAGCGTCACCAGCCGATCCGTGGCGATCGCGCCCGGATTGATCCCCACCACCCGCAGCCCATCGTCCCCCGCCGAACCGCCCAGCGCCCGGGTGAACGCCATCAGCCCGGCGTTGCCCGCCGCGCCGGCGATATAGGCACGGTCCATCCGCTCCCCGCCCATGCCGATGACGTTGATGATGACGCCGCGCCTCCGCGTCTTCATCTCGGTATAGAAACGGCGGCACATGTTGACGTAGCCGAAGACTTTCAGGTCCCACGCGGCCCGCCAGCGCGCCTCGGTGACCGCGTCCAGGTCGCCGCCGGGGATCGCGCCGGCGTTGTTCACCAGGATGTCGATGCCGGGATGGCGGTCGGCCAGGAAATCGACGTTGCGGCTGTCGGACAGGTCCAGCGCGTGGACCTCGACGCCGACATTGTGCCGACCGACGATCTCGGCCCGCGCCGCCTCCAGGTCCGCGAGCGTGCGGGACACCAGGACCAGGTTCACGCCCTCCTGCGCCAGGCAGCGGGCGGTGGCGAGCCCGATCCCTTTCGAGGCGCCGGTGACCAACGCGGTACGGCCGGCCAGATTCAGCTCCATGACGCGTCCTCCTGTGTTCTTGACGGCCTGCATAGCCGGGAACCAGGCCGCGGCAAAGCCGCGCGCTACCAGGTCGCGATCATGATCACGACCGCCACCGCCATCACGCCGGTGCACAGCCAGCCCAGCGCCGTCAGCCCCCAGGGCAGCGTGAACCGTCCCAGCACTTTCGGCGCCGATCCCATCACCATCATCGTCGCCATCAGCGGCACCGCGACCACGCCGTTGATCACCGCAGACCAGAACAGCGCCTTCACCGGATCGACGTCGACGAAGTTGATCCCCATCCCGATCAGCGTCGCCACGGTGATCGTGCCATAGAACGCGCGCGCGTCCAGCGGCAGGCGGCTCAGGCCGGTGGGCCAGTCCAGCGCTTCGCCCAGCGCATAGGCGCAGGAGCCGGCGAGCACCGGGATCGCCAGCAGCCCGATGCCGATGATGCCGGCGGCGAACAGCGCGAAGGTCAGCGGGCCGGCGATCGGCCGCAACGCCTCCGCCGCCTGGGCCGAGGTCTGGATGTCGGTTATCCCGTGCGCGTGCAGCGTCGCCGCGGCGGTGACGATGATGAACAGGCTGATCAGGTTGGAATAGCCCATGCCGACATAGGTATCGACCCGGATGCGCCCGATCTGCGCCTTGGCCTGCTCCGGCGCCTCCAGCAGCGGTTTCGCATGCGGATCGATGCGTTCGTCCTCGGCTTCCTGCGACGATTGCCAGAAGAAGCAATACGGGGTGATCGTGGTCCCCAGCACCGCGACGATGCCGACGACGTAGTCCTGCCCGAAGCTGAAGTTGGGAATGAAGGTATTGTGCGCGACCTGCCCCCAGGGCGTGTCGACCGCGAAGGCGGTGGCGACATAGGCCAGCAGGAACGTCGAGCACCATTTCAAGAGCGTGACGTACCGCTCGTAGCGGGAGAAGGTCTCCAGCGCCGCGCAGCCGACGGCGAAGGCGACGACATAGGCTTGGCGGGCGCCGGGGAAGATCAGCGCCAGCGCATCGCCCATCGCCCCCAGGTCGGCGCCGAGGTTGATGATGTTCGCCACCAGCAGCAGCGCCACCATGGCCAGCAGCACCCAGCGCGGATAATGGGTCCGGATGTTGCCGGCGATCCCGTGTCCCGTGACCCGGCCGATCCGAGCACTGATCTCCTGGATCGCGGCCATCAGGGGGAAGGTGAAGAGCATGACCCAGCACATGCCGGTCCCGAACGCCGCGCCCACCTGCGAATAGGTGGCGATCCCGCTGGGATCGTCGTCCGACGCGCCGGTGATCAGGCCGGGCCCCAGGACCGACCACAGGCCGCGGCCGGGCGGCTGCCGCGGCGCGCGATGCACGGCGATCCGCTTGGCCAGCAGGTGGCGGGACGGGAAATGGCGGCGGAGCTTGAACATGCGGACGGGCATCCAGGGGCAGTGCGCCCCGACTACCACGGCGGGCAGCGATACGGCACAACGGAATTCGAGAGCGGAGACAGACGATGAAGCCTGCCGAAACCGACGGCGCGAAACGCATCCAGGCCCTGCTGGGCGACGCCTATACGGTCGTGGAGTTCGAGGAGAGCACGCACTCCTCGGCCGAGGCCGCCGCGGCGATCGGCTGCGAGGTGGCGCAGATCGCCAAATCCATGCTGTTCCAGGCGGCGGACGGGCGCGGCGTGCTGGTGGTCGCCTCGGGCGCCAACCGGGTCGACGAGAAGAAGGTCGCGGCCCTGCTGGGGCAGAAGATCAAGCGGGCGACGCCGGATTTCGTGGCCGAGAGCGGCTTCGTGCCGGGCGGCGTCGCGCCGATCGGCCATACGGTGCCACCGGTGACGTTCCTGGACGGCGACCTGCGGGCGCACGCGGTCATCTGGGCGGCCGCCGGCTCCCCCAACGCGATCTTCCGGCTGACGCCGCAGGACCTGGTGACCCTGACGGGCGCCGCCTTCGCCGATGTCGCCAAGACGGGGGCCCAGACGGGGGCCGAGACGGGGGGCCAGACGGGGGCTCAGACGGGGGGCCAGACGGGGGGCCACACAGGAACCAAGACGGGGGCCTGAGCCCGATGACCGGAGGCGCGGTCGCCGCAGACCTGAACCGCGCGGTCGAACAGGCATGATGCGCGAGCGCCGTCATGCTTCAGGCCTCCCCGATCTCGCGGACCTCCAGCACATACGCGGCGATGTCGGGGATGTCGCAGCGGACCGCGACCTCGATCACGCGGTCGATCCGGCCCCGCTGGCGGCGCCAGGCGTCATAGGGCCGCGCCAGCAGCGGCGAGAACGTCGCCAGTCCGCGCCGCGCCGGCCGCCGCACCGTCGCGCCGGCGTTGATCGGCGACAGGTCGATCCACGGCGCATAGGCGCGCGCCAGGCGCAGCGTGTCGACGACCAGGACGGTCCGCCGGCGTCCCCGGTTCATCCGCGCCGACGCCAGCCGCCGCAGCCCGTCCTCGCTGGCCCAGAAGAAGATCCGCGCGTTCAGCATCGCGAGCCAGTCCGCCGGCAGCAGCCCATCGTCGAGGCAGCCTGCCAGGGCGGCCTCGGACAGGGGCAGGTTGTCGTTGAGCACGGCCCGTCCCACCGCCGGCGCGTTCAGCACCACCTCGGTGGGGCGGCGGCGCGTTTCGATCAGCGCCGGTTCGGGGGTGCCGAACAGCCGCAGCAGGCTGCTGGCCGAGCGCATGCCGTGGCGCTGCATGCTTGCGTAGGCGTCCGGCGCGGTGAGGTGGAACAGGCGCGGATGCAGCGCGGCGAATTCGTCCGGCGACATCCGCGGTCAGCGGCCTTGCCGGCGGACCGCCGCGCTCGGGTCGGTGCCGACCCGGTTGAATGCCTTGGGGTCGTCACCGACCCGGTCGAATGCCCTCGGGTCGTCGCCGACCCGGTTGAATGCCTTGGGGTCGTCGCCGACCCGGTCGAATATCCGGTCTTTCAAAGCGCGATTCTTGACGTAGCTGTCCGGCATGGCGAGTTCGTTCGCCATCTAGACCGTTGTCCATCCACCATCAACCGGACAGAGGCAGGCCGATGATCGATCACCCGGCGGCACCATCAGGACCGCGCTCGGACGCCGTGCGCGGCCATTACGAGGCGGAGACCGGGCCAGACCTTCCCGGCCGCATCCGCACGCTGCTGGAGGCGCTGCCGCCCGGGCCGGTCGATCCGAAGCACCTGGCCGGGCTGGACCAGTTCCACATGGGCGGCCTGCCGGCGACGCTGCGGCTGGTGGAGTTGGCGGATCCCGCGCCGGGCGCGGCGGTGCTCGATGCCGGGTCCGGCCTGGGCGGGCCGGCACGCATCCTCGCCGCCACGCGCGGGTGCCGGGTCGTCGGGGTCGACCTGTCGCCGGCCTATGTCAGCCTGGCTGCGATGCTGGCGGAGCGGACGGGATTGGCAGACGCGGTCACCTTCCAGCCCGGCGACCTTCTCGCCCTGCCGTTCCCGGATGCGCGGTTCGACCTGGTGTGGACCCAGCACGTGGCGATGAACATCGCCGACCGGGCGGGGCTTTACGGCGGTTTCCGCCGGGTGCTGAAGCCGGGCGGGCGGCTGGCGCTGCACGACGTCCTGCGCGTCGATGGGGCGGCCGACCCGGTCTATCCGGTTCCCTGGGCCGAGACGGCGGCGGACAGCACGCTGCTGACGGAGGCCGGCACGCTGGACGTGCTGCGCCGAAGCGGGTTCCGGCCGGTCCATTGGGTCGACGTGACGCAGGAGGCGCTGGCCTGGGCGGCGCAGCCCCGTCCCGCTGCCAGTGGGGGCGCTGCCAGTGGGGGAACTCCCAATGGGGGCGCCGCCAGTGGAGGCACTGGTGTGGCGGTGACGTTGGGCGCCGTGATGGGCGCGCGCTTCGGCGGCATGGCGGCGAATTTCGCGCGCAACCTGCGGGAGGGCCGGCTGCGCATCGTCATGGGGGTGTTCGAGGCCGCCTGACTGGAACGGTGCGGGTCGGGACGATGCGGCCGGATCGGTGCGTCCGGAATGGTGCAGGTGGTCGGGATCGAACCGACACCCTGTTGCCAGAGCCGGATTTGAAAGGCCCCATGGCGCCTATCCCACCGTGGCTTCCCAACCGCACGATCACAAGCCGAAGCGTGCAGCCGGCTGATGCCGATGCAGAGCGTTCACGCCAGTCGGTGCTTCCACGCCCATTACGGCGTGTCACCGATCGAGTTCCGCGCAGTGCAAGGCCATAAGCCGCCAACCTCACATTTCCGCCGCTGATAATGCTCGCGGCGGATGCCTCTCCGCCCAAAATCACGCCGCTGCCTGGGGATCGGCCGGCAATGGTTTGCGGAAGATCAACCTGTCGATTGACTGCGGGTACAGCGGACGCAACTTGACGATGAAGTCCCAGGCCATCAGCATCGCGCCGGCCGCGAAAACGACGTCGCCCGGCAGACGCATCCACTGCCAGAACAGCGTCGTATTGTAGAACGCGCTGCTTCTGGCGTAGGCCAGCCCATGCTCATAGACGGCATCGAGCTGCGGCCAGCCGATCGGGAAGAAGTTCAGCAGGATCCACAGCGCCAGCCCGCCATTGTAGAGCCAGAACGCCCATAGCCCGAGCGTCTCGGAGAATGCGGGCCGTTCGGCATGGATGTAGCGCAGGCAGAAATAGATCAGTCCGATCGCCAGCTCTCCGAACGCGCCGAACAGCGCCGTGTGCGCGTGGTTCAGCGTCAGGAAGGTGCCATGCTCGTAGTAGTTCACCAGCGGCGCGTTGAGCGTGCCGCCGCCGAAGACGCCGGCGCCGACGAAGTTCCAGAAGGCCGCGCCGATGACGTAGGTGTAGGCGAGCCTGTAGTTGAACTCCTGATGCGCCTTGATCAGGCGGTAATGGTTGATGGCCTCGATGATCAAGAGCACCAGCGGCAGCACTTCGATGAACGAGAACATGCTGCCCATCGGCACCCACATGCTGGGGCCTCCCGCCCAGTAGAGATGGTGGCCGGTGCCGATGACGCCGCCGAGAAAGATCAGGATGATTTCGAAATAGGTCGCGCGCTCGGCGAGCTTGCGCGAGACGAGTCCCACACCCATCAACAGATAGGCGCTTATCGCGGCGGCGAAGAATTCGAAGGATTGCTCGACCCAGAGATGAACCACCCACCAGCGCCAGAAGTCTGTGAGCGTGAAGGACTTCTCAATCCCGGTCAGCGGGATCATGCCGAAGACGTAGAGCACCGCGATGTTGATGGTGGAGGCCCAGATCAAGTGCTCCAGCCGGATGCGCCCGGTCCAGAACTGGCCCGCTGCTTTCCGCCATTGTGCCGTGCTCGGCCATAGCGCCCGCATCACCAGCAGGCTCCACAGCGCCAGGCCGATGAAGAAGCCGATTTGCCAGAAGCGGCCGAGCTGGATGTAGGAGAGGCCCTGATTGCCGAACCAGAACCAGTCCTTGTTGATCACCCCCATGATGCCGAGATAGTCGCCGATCAGCGCGCCGGCGACGATGAACAACGTCACCCAGAACAGCAGATCGACAAGCCAATGCTGGCCCCCGGCTTCCTGGCCGCCGGCGATTGCGGGCGCAAGGAACAGCGCCGCGCCGATCCACGAGAGGCCGATCCAGACGATCGGCGCCTGGATATGGACGTCGCGCAGGAAGTTGAAGGGGAACAGGCGGTTGATGTCGTAGCCGTAAAAGCTGGTCCGGTCATAGTAGGAATGCGCCATGATCGTGCCGGCGGCGATCTGCACCAGCAGCAGCGCGGCAACGACGAGAAAATATTTCCAGATTCGTTTCTGACTCGGCGTCAGCGGGTGGAAAATCGAAAGCACCGGGTCCATCGGCGCGTCATCGGGATCATTCAGAAAGAACTCGTAGATGAACAAGACGACGCCGAACGCGAAGAAGGTGAAACAGAAGCTGATCCAGGTCCATTTGAAGGTGTTGGTGGTCGGTGTGTTGCCTACCAGCGGCTCGTAAGGCCAATTCTCCGTCCACGACCAGGTGACGCCCGGCCGGCGCGCGACAGTGGTGAGCGCGGAGAACACCAGGAAGTCCGCCGTCTGCCGAGCGAGCTGGGGATCCAGGCTGTAGGCTGGTGTCCAGCCGTTCGCCGGATCGGCGACATTCAGCGCCTTGGCGATCTCATCGCGCACGCTGACGAGGGCGGCGGCGACGGGTTGCGGCAAGACAACGTCGGCCTTGGTGAGATCGATGCTTTGCAGGTCATGCTGCATGACGGTCGTCGCGGCCGCCTGCTGGTCGGACGAAAGGCTGGCAAAGGCTTTGCCGGTCGTGACCCGGGCGATGGTCTCGCGTGTGACGGTGCCAAGCCGCACCAGCGTCGAGGCCGTATAGTCCTCACCGTAATAGGACCCCATGCCGTAGAGGCTGCCGTAATCCATAAGGTCGGCTTTCTGGAATCCGCCCTTGCCGGCGACGATATCGGCATCGGTCATCAACACCGCCCCGTCCACGCCCGTGAACCGGTCGGGCTGCGGCGGAGCGAGCCGGTAGGTCGCGGTCGTCGCCCAGGCCAGCAGGGCAAAGGTAACGATGGCGACGGCAAGCAGCACCCATTTGAGGACGGCGCTCACCGCGTCCTGCATCGGCGGATCAATCCGTTCGACCTCCAAAGTCATCGCCTGCTCCCTCCCGTTATCTTGTCTCACCCCCCTGATCGCGCTGGCGCGGCGCGTCCGGTTTCAGAAGATCGACCATCCCTGGCTCCCGGCAACCGCACCCAAAATCGTCACGACGCTCAGCACCAGGAGCGCCCAATGGGCGCGGTGCAGCCAGACGAAGGCGGTCTGTGGCCGTTCTGCCGCCCATCGCCGGAAATGGCGATGCAGGATGAGGGGTTCGGCAATGAACAGGACGAAGGCGAACAGCAACCACAGGGAAACCATGGCGTGCATCCACCAGAAACCGGCGCTCCGAAACCAGTCCCAAAGGTCGAGCCGCCACGTCATGTCGAGGCCGGTCAGGCCGACCACGAGGACAGCCGTCCGGGCCTGCCAAACGAACCGGTGTTCGATTGCTTGGAACGAGCGCAGTGGGTCCGCGCCGAGATCGCCCCGTCTCACTGCAGGTAGCGCGACGGTTGTCACCATCGACAGCCCGCCGATCCAGATCACGACGGCAAGGACGTGCAGAGCCCTGGCGATGACAACGTCATCCATGGCTCTAGGCCGGACCAGGGTGCCATGCTTTATCGGCAAACATCAAACCAGTCATGCACCGGACCTCGTCTTCCGTAGGATGACTCTACCGCCGGGACGGATTGGCGCGTTTGCGCTGGCGCAAACCGCTCCCCTTCGTCAGCGTGAACCGGTAATGTCCTGTCCATGGCCATTGCCTCTCAAATTTCGCCGGAAGTCCTTGGCGCAATGGAGCTTTTTCAAGGTCTCCCGACATCGGCGCTGGAGGCCGTCGCTGCGGTCGCGCGCCTGCGACGTGTGCCCAAGGATCTGCGCATCTTCGCCCAGGGCGACGGTGGCGAGCGCGCCCACGCCGTGATCGAAGGTGCGGTGCGGATCGAGCAATCCGGCAGCGACGGCGCCCAGGTCATCATCCGCTTTATTCGATCCGGCGAAATGTTCGGAACCGTGGCGCTCTTCACCGACGGTCGCTATCCCGCCGATGCGATCGCCCTCGCTGAGACGCTCGAGGCAAGCTGGAGTGAGGCTGAATTGCTCGACCTGATCCACAAGCATCCGCAAATCGGCATCAACGTGATTCGCATCATCGGCAAACGCCTGCAGGAAGTGCAGGAGCGAGTGCGGGAACTGGCGACCCAGGATGCCGAGCACCGCGTCGCGCATACGGTGCTTAGGCTGGCGGGCCAGGCCGGGCACAGCACCGTTGACGGGACGGCAATCGAGTTCCCGCTCCGGCGCAAAGATGTGGCGGACATCGCCGGGACGACGCTGCACACTGCCAGCCGGATCCTCGCCGGCTGGGAGAAGGCAGGACTTCTCGCGACGAACAACCAGCGGCTGACCATCCGGTGCCCTTCGGAGATTGCGCGAATTGCGGAAGACGGCGCCGGGTGAGACGCCAGCGTCTGCACGGCGTTTGCGCCGGCGCAAACATCCCCGCCCGGTCGTGCCCTATCGTGGGCGCATGCTGCCGCAATATCGGAGCCCGATGCCTGAGTGGATGCGCCGAACTCCAGCCGGAGAACCACGTACCGGTGACAGGAACGCGCCGTGACGTTGGCGGCGCCCGGTTCGGAGCAACGGCCTCCGGCTGCTCTGTGGTCGCTCGCGTTCCGGCCCTTCTTCCTGGCGGCGGGGATCTGGGCAGCCTTGGCGCTCGCGCTGTGGATCGGCCTGCTTCTGTACGGGGGGACTTTGCCAAGCCGCTTCGATCCGCTGACGTGGCACATCCATGCGATGCTGTTCGGGTTCGGGTTCGCCGCCATCGCCGGCTTCCTGCTGACCGCCATTCCGAACTGGACCGGCCGCGCCCCGATCGCGGGCGGCCCGCTGTTGGCGCTCGCGGCGCTGTGGCTCGCCGGCCGGATCGTCGGGCTCGTCTCGGCGCTCATGCCCCTCTGGCTCGCCGCGGCAGTCGATCTGGCATTTCCGTGCGCGCTCTGCGGAGTAGCCGCGCGCGAAATCATCGCTGCGCGCAATTGGCGCAACCTGGCGATGCCAATCCCAGTCGCCGTGCTCGGGATCGCCGACCTGCTCACCTACTTGGAACTGGCAGGGTTCAACGTAGCGCCGGGCCTCGGATGGCGGCTCGCGATCGTCGCCGTCATCGCCCTGATATCCGCGATCGGGGGGCGGATCATCCCGGCCTTTACCCGCAACTGGCTCGTCAAGCGCGGAGCGACGAAGCTACCGCCCGCTTCCGGGACGATCGACCGTATTGCGCTGGCGTTCCTTCATGCCGGCCTTCTCGGCTGGGCGTTCTTTCCCGCGGCCGATCTCGTCGGCGTCCTTCTGGTCACCGCCGCACTGCTCAATCTGTGGCGGCTGGCGCGTTGGCGCGGATTCGCGACCGTTTCCGAGCCGCTGCTGGCGATCCTCCATGTCGGTTACGCCTGGCTGGTGATCGGCGCGGCGATGCTGGGCGTCGGTGTCCTGACCGGCGCCGTGCCGGAGAGCGCTTCGATCCACGCCTTCACCGCCGGCGCGATCGGCGCCATGGTGCTCGCCGTCATGACGCGGGTCGCGCGCGGACACACAGGACGTCCGCTCGAAGCGGACCACGTCACTGTTGTCATCTATCTGCTGATCACGGCGGCCGGCGCGACCCGCGTACTCGCGGCCTGGCAGAGCGACCCGGCGGGCCTGCTCGCAGCCTCCGCGGCTCTATGGGTGGCGAGCTTCGGCCTGTTCGCGGCTTCCTACGGGCCGGTGCTGCTCAAGCCTCGTATCGATGTCGGCTGACGGCTTCGTGTGCGGCATTTGTATGGGGATTTCCGTGTCAAGCTCCCAAACGCCAACGGGATCGTCAGCGCTTTTCGGCGAGTAGAAATCGGCTGACCATCGTGGATGGCGACGCCTGAGAGCACTCGGAATGCGGTGGTGGTCTCGTGATCGACCTGACAAGTGGTGCGGGTGGCCGGGGTCGAACCGGCACTCTGTTGCCAGAACCGGATTTTGAGTCCGGCGCGTCTACCAATTCCACCACACCCGCACGGCCGCCGGGGGCTGGCGCTCTCCAGGTCCATCCGCTGGAGTCACCCCGTGGGCGGAGCGGGGTTATACAACATCGATCGCCGACGACAACGCCGACGTGAGGGAAACGGCATCAAGCGCGGCGCGGGGCTTGCCGTGGGTCCGTCCCGCGGCATTTGCCGGTCGGCGTTTATCGGTTGACCGCGTTTCCGCGGACCACTAGATAGGCGCCCTCGCGGCCTGGGGTCGCGGCTTGGCTGTTCGGGCGTAGCTCAGCGGTAGAGCAATCGGCTGTTAACCGATTGGTCGTAGGTTCGAATCCTACCGCCCGAGCCACGCTTTTCCGACACCAGGGGGCGATATTGCGCTCTGGCGAGCGGGTTTTCCTCCACCACCTCCGTTTCGATTGGCTGGGCCGGTCAGCGCGGGATCGGCCAGGGCCGATCGAAACCAAGGGTGATTCCAGCGCGGTGGAGCTTGCCCCGATCTGTGAGGCCCCGATCTGTGAAGTTCTACGCCGCCTTGGCGATCTGAACCTCGACATGGAGGCCGGCGGCGGACAGCATATTGACCAGGGTATCGATGCTGAACAGGTCGATCTTGCCGCGCTTGAGGTCGGATATGCGGGGCTCACCCCCAGCAGCTTCGCCGCCTGGGCCTGCGTCAGCCCTTCGTGCTTGATATGCTCGGTCAGCGCGATCATCAGGCTCGAACGGAGCTTCATGTTCTCCGCCTCGGCCGGCGATTCGGAGATAGCGTCCCAGATGCTGGCAAATCTCTCTTTGCTCATGATTTCAATTCTCTGATCCGTATCCCGCTCGCGACAGCAACCTTTCGGCGCACAGCTTGCAGAGGCAAACCGGGAAATGCCCCGGGCCGCGAAGTCGCGGATGCGACCCACCCTTCTCGCGAACCAAGGTGATGGCCCTGGGCAGGGCCCGTCGTGCGACGTCGGGGGCCTTCGTCGTTCGGGGGCGCCTCAGCCGGGCGTATCCAGGCCACCGCCGTCAACGAACAGCCGCAGCCAGTCAGCCGCCCGGCCGCTATCCTCCGGCTGCAGCAAGGACAGCAATGCGGGACCGGCGAGCGGGCCAAAAACGTGACGGCGCGCCAGTATCAGCGCAGCGGAGAACGCAGGGCTGAACTCCGGGTGCCCCTGCACCGACACTGTGTTGTCGTCGTAGCCGATCGAGGCGAACGGCGTGACCGCGCTGGCGGCGAGCACCCGCGCGCCGGGCGGAAGCGTTACGACCTGGTCCTGGTGGAAGGCCGGGATCGCGAAGGCCAGCGGCTCCCGCATGCCGGGCGGCGGCTCGACGATTTCGTAACGGTGCATGCCGACGCACCAGCCCTTTGGCGACCTCGCGACGTCGCCGCCGAACGCCTTGGCCATGGCCTGGTGGCCGAAGCAGATGCCGACAAGCTTCGCCTTCCCCCGGACGTTGCGTATGCAGTCGAGGAGCGGCGGGATCCAAGGCAGGTCGTCATTCACCCCCGCCTCGGATCCGGTGATCACATAAGCCGAACACGCCGTCGGCTCAGCCGGAAGCTCACCCGCCTGCACGTCATAGCTGCGGTACTCGCGATCGCGGCCGAGCATGGTGCGGATCATGTCGCCGTAAGTGCCCCATTCCGCGCGCAATGCGAGGGGAGGGCGACCTGTCTCGAGAATGCCAATCGTCATGGCCACAGCATGTCACGGCTTGAGCCGGACGGACAGCCGCCGGATCGGGGCCGTTTCCAGGTGTCCGCCATGCCCAAATTCATGGGTCCGCTCACGGCGCGCTCCACCCCGGCAACCTGGCCGGGCTTTTCCCGTCCAGGCTCGCCCACGAAACCGCCGGCAGCCGCTTGGCGGCCTTGCGTAACCGGGCGGGCGCCAGTTGGGCCGTGCGGGCGGGCCATGCGGGCGGGCCGGGCGGGCCGGGCGCTCCCGCGGTTCCTCAACGCTCTGAAGGCTGTGCGGAGGCGGGCGGCTTTTCGGTGGTGGCTCCCGCAGGCCTTTGAACGGCAGGCTTCGACGGCGCCGGCTTGTCGCCGTGACCCGACTTGCAGGACGTCCGGGTATGGCTGGTCGGCCGGCCGCCGAAGGCGCACGGGATATCGTCCTGGAAGAAATGCGGGATGTCCGACGTGAAGGTCCGCCGCATATCGTCGAAGAAATCGGCCCGAGCGGGTCGAACGGCGGCTGCCGCGACGAGCATGGCGGCCGCCAGGACGATGACCTGGATTGGTCTGGGCGCGATCAACGTGCTTCCCCATGGTTCGCGGACTGATCCGGCGACATAAAGGGATTTGCGCGTGCGCCCAATACAAATCGTACCGGGGACAAATCCTGGCCAGGCCGCGCCCGTCCGGCCGACGAGCCACCCCGCCATGCCGCCGGCCGCCGTTCCCGCCCCCCTCCCTCTCCCCCGATTGCACCCTGACCACCCTCCGCCTATCCTACCGGCCAGTAGGAGGACCGACGCCCATGGATCTACGCTTCACCCCGGAAGAACGCGCCTTCCGCGAGGAAGTCCGCACCTTCATCCGCGAGAACCTGCCCGCGGACACACGCGACCGCATGAAGCTGGGCCACCCGCCGCGCAAGGAGGACACGGTCCGCTGGCAGCGCATCCTCAACGCCAAGGGCTGGGCGGCGTATTCCTGGCCCAAGGAATGGGGCGGCCCCGGCTGGTCGGCCATCCAGCGCATGATCTTCCT
Source organism: Rhodopila sp. (assembly GCF_035548235.1). Taxonomy (GTDB): domain Bacteria; phylum Pseudomonadota; class Alphaproteobacteria; order Acetobacterales; family Acetobacteraceae; genus Rhodopila. The sequence continues at coordinate 2,008 of NZ_DASZTJ010000127.1, read as the reverse complement.
GGAAGAGAACCTCAGCGCCCCCGCCCCCGAACTGCTCTCCTTCAACATCACCATGCTCGGTCCGGTGCTGATCCAGTTCGGGTCGGAGGCGCAGAAGAAGCACTTCCTGCCGCGCGCGGCGAACCTGGACGACTGGTGGTGCCAGGGCTTCTCGGAACCGGGCGCCGGCTCCGACCTCGCCTCGCTGAAGACGGCGGCGAAGCGCGACGGCGATCATTACGTGGTGAACGGGCAGAAGATCTGGACCTCCACCGCGCACAACGCCGACTGGTGCTTCCTGCTGGTGCGCACCGACCCGAACGCGCGCAAGCGGCAGGAAGGCATCTCCTTCCTGCTGGTCGACATGAAGACGCCGGGGATCACGGTGCGCCCGATCATTTCGATCGACGGCAGCCACCATCTGAACGAGGTGTTCTTCGACGACGTGCGCGTGCCGGTCGAGAACCGCATCTACCAGGAGAACAAGGGCTGGGACGTCGCCAAGTACCTGCTGGGCAACGAACGCACCGGCATCGCGCGCATGGGCAAGTCGCGGGAGCGGGTGCGCGCCGCGCTGACCATGGCCGGCCAGGTGAACATGAACGGCCGCCCGCTGATCGAGGACCAGGCCTTCCGCCAGCGCGTGGCGCAGATCCAGGTGGACATGAAGGCGCTGGAGATCACCCAGTACCGGGTCATCTCCGCCTATGACAAGGCGAAGGGATCGGGCAAGCCCGACCCGCTGTCCTCGGTGCTGAAGGTCAAGGGCACCGAGTTGCTGCAGGCGACGACGGAATTGACGGTGGACGTGTCGGGACCGATGGCGACCCCGATCTGGGCGCAGGAACTCGCGGCGCTGAACGAGCCGGACGACATGCTGGAAGCCAGCAGCGCCGGCACCGGCAGCTACCTGATGCTGCGCGCGGCCTCGATCTACGGCGGCACGAACGAGATTCAGAAGAACATCCTGACCAAGGCCGTGCTGGGGCTGTAGGGGACGCCCCCTCTCCGCGTCACGGCCGGGCCTGGCCCCCGGCCACGATGTCGGTGAGGCGGAACGGACCTCTCCGCGTCACGGCCGGGCCAGGCCCGACTGTCCACGGCTTGCGGAGAGGAAGGCGCCCATGCCGCGGATGACCGGCCCAGGCCCGGTCACGATACGGAAGGCGCCGGGAAAACGCGGTTGGACTTGCAACGAATACGGCCCCGGAACCCGGCGCCGGTTGGGGAGAGGAAGAATGGATTTCGAACCGTCCGAAGACCAGCGCCTTCTGGTCGAAAGCGTCAGCCGCATGCTGTCGGACACCTATGGCTTCGCCCAGCGCAAGGGCTATATGGCGCTGCCCGAAGGCTATGCCCCCGCCGTCTGGTCGCAGTTCGCCGAACAGGGCCTGCTGGGCCTGCCGTTCGCCGAGGAATACGGCGGCTTCGGCGGATCGGCCCAGGAGATCATGCTGGTGATGCAGGAATTCGGCCGCGTGCTGGTCCTGGAACCCTTCCTGTCCACCGTCGTCCTGGCCGGCGCCGCGCTGAACGAAGCGGGGTCGGCGGCACAGAAATCCGCGCTGCTGCCGGCGATCGCCGAGGGCAGCCTGAAACTCGGCTTCGCCCATGGCGAGCGCCAGGCCCGCTACGACCTGACCGACGTCGCCACCAGCGCCAAGCGCGCCAACGGCGGCTGGGTGCTGGACGGCGCCAAGACCGTCGTGTCGCATGGCGAGGCCGCCGACAAGCTGGTCGTCAGCGCCCGCACCGGCGGCGACCGCCATGACGAGGACGGCCTGACCCTGTTCCTGGTGGACGCCAAGGCCGCCGGCGTCGCCCGCCGCGGCTACCTGTCGCGCGACGATACCAGGGCGGCGGACGTCTCGCTGTCCAACGTGCACGTCGCCGACGCCGACGTGCTGGGCGAGGTCGGCAACGCCCTGCCCACGATCCGCCACGTCGTCGAGGCCGGCATCGCCGCCACCGCCGCCGAAACGGTCGGCGCGATGGAAGCGATGAACGCCATGACGCTGGAATACAGCAA
>NZ_DASZTJ010000126.1:0-65789 GCF_035548235.1 Rhodopila sp. | reverse complement strand
GATGGTCGGCGAGGAGCCGTCGGTCTTCTGCTTGTAGGCCTGGCTGCCCGGCCCGACGATGGTCGGCGAGGAGCCGTCGGTCTTCTGCTTGTAGGCCTGGCTGCCCGGCCCGACGACGGTCGGCGAAGAGCCATCGGTCTTTTGCTTGTAGGCCTTGGAGCCGGAGCCGACGATGGTCGGGCTCTCGCCGTCGGTCTTCTGCTTGTGGGCCGCGCTGGCGTGCGTCGTCGTCTTGTGCGCCGCCGTCTTCTGCTTGTAGGCGTGGGAGCCGGGGCCAACAATGGTCGGGCTCTCACCGTCGGTCTTCTGCTTCGTGGTACTGGTCTGCGCGAAGCTCGGCTGGGTCATGAGCGGCACGCCAGCCAGCAGGGTCGCTGTCGCTAGGGCCGCGATAAACGTACGGGTTTTCATGTGAGTTCCTTCAACCAAAACGTCGATGGTAGCTGCCTGTCAAACAGCCTTCCACTTACGGCTGCCAACATAGTGTGGGTCTATCGCAAAGACACCATTCGTTTTTAATTATAACGCGTATGGGTTGAGCCCCCCGGTTCGATCCCGATGCGAAATCAGCACGATGGCGAGCCGAGCCTGCTCCTTCCACCCCACACCTTAAACGGTATTTAAGCGATCCGTAATACCACTTCAACCGGCGGGAGAAGCGCCTCCCAAGCCCTTGCAACTCCTTAGATGGTGAACTCGATCGTGACCCCGAACGCCTCGGACGCCGGTACCAGGACGCTTGTGCCGATCCGGTCGATGCCGCGGATTCCGCCGGCTTCCAGCGCGCGTTCCGCGGCGTCCAGCGAAACGGTCCGGACGCTCAGCGCGGCCATGTAGTCGGGGCGGCCACGGCTTTCGGCGGCGGCGTCGCCGAACATCTCCCACAGCGCGGCGGGCGTCACGACGTCGAAGCGGGCCAGACCCACGATCAGTGCAAAGCCGTCATCCATGGGGCGCACGGTCTCGGGACCGAACATGCGCGCGAACAGCGCCGCCAGCGGCGCCGGCTCCTGCGCCGCGATCACCGCACGTGCGACGCCCACGGCGCCGTTGGCGTGGTGGCGCCAGGCGTCGCGCCAAACCAGGTCGCGGGTCAGGTGCTGGCAGAAATAGAGCCGGCCGGCCGGGACCGCCTCCCGCCTCAGCCGCGTGGTGCGGAAGGTCGCGTCCGCCCGGCGGCCGTCGACCTCCACCGGACGGGAAAACTGCTGCGGCGGGTCGATCGGCACCCCGGCCTCCTGCAGCGCGGCATAGGTCGCGGCGGCGTCCTCCGAGGCGAAGACCAGGCCGTCGAGCCCGACCGGCGCAGCCATGACCTCCGGCCGGTCCGCCGCCCCCGGCGGGACGGCGATCAGCTCCAGGTAATCCGTGCCGAACATCGCCAGGTGGTTCATCGAACCCAGCGTGTGATAGCCGCGCGGGGTCAGCGTGAACCCGAGGCGCGAATAGGTCTCGGCCGCGGTGTCCAGCCGGTCGCGCGCATTGACGACGACGTGGTCGAGGGTCGGGACGGGCAGGATATGCGGCATCCTCTGGGCTTTCGGTCTGGACGCGGCTGGGCGCGCCTGCAGGGGCTTCATTCGGCTGGCATGGTGGGCGATCACGCCCTTGGCCCGCAAGCGGGATGCACGTCCGCGGGAAAACCGCTATGGTGTCCGCCTGCCCGTCGCGGACGCAGCGTCCGCATGGGGCGCATGGGGAACCCTCCGATGTCAGGCGCCGACCAACCCGTCCTGTTGCTTACCGGTGCCAGCCGCGGCATCGGCCACGCCACCGTCAAGCGGTTCGGTACCGCCGGCTGGCGGGTGCTGACCGTTTCGCGCCATGCCTTCGATCCCCGCTGCCCCTGGCCGGGCGGGGAGCAGAACCATGTGCAGCTCGACCTCGCGGACGTCGAAGCGGTGCGCGAGGCGGTGCCGCGGATCAAGCAGATGGCCGGCGGCCGGCTGGACGCGCTGGTCAACAACGCCGCGATCTCGCCCAAGCACCCCGACGGCGGCAAGATCAACAGCCTGGAGATGGCCTATGCCGACTGGCTGCATATCTTTAACGTGAACTTCTTTTCCGCGATCCTGCTCGCCCAGGGGTTCGCCGATGCGCTGATCCAGTCGCGCGGCAGCATCGTCAACATGACTTCGATCGTCGGCTCGCGCGTGCATCCTTTCGCCAGCGCGGCCTATGCCACCTCCAAGGCGGCGCTGGCGGCGCTGACGCGGGAGATGGCGAACGACCTCGGCCGCCATGGCGTGCGGGTGAATGCCGTTTCCCCCGGTGAGATCGACACGGCGATCATCTCCCCCGGCACCGAGGAGATCGTGAACCGCGACATCCCGCTGCGGCGCATGGGCAAGCCATCGGAAGTGGCGGACCTTTTGTTCTTTCTTTGTTCGAATCAGGCGCTCTACATCTCCGGGTCCGAGGTGCATATCGACGGCGGCCAGCGCGTCTGAGCCGGTCTGCGAGGAGGCGCCTCGAGAGGGCTGTCGCGAAAGGCGCTATCGTGTCGGCCAGGTCCAGGCGATCGGCGCCTCGCCGTCCGTTCGGGTCTCGCCCAGTTCCTTCACCAGCACGATCGATCGGGCGCCGCCGTGCCGCAAGGCCCGCACCAGCCGTTCGGCGTGTGAAACCACGATGACCTGCGATTTGTCCGACGCCCTGGCGATCAGCCGGGCAAGAGGTTCCAGCAGGTCGGGATGCAGGCTGGTCTCCGGCTCGTTCAGCACCATCAGCGGCGGCGGCCGCGGCGTCAGCAGCGCCGCCGCCAGCAACAGATAGCGCAGCGTTCCATCCGACAGTTCGGCGGCCTTCAGCGGACGCAGCAGCCCATGCTGGCGCATCTCGACCTCGAAATAGCCATCGGTGTCGGATACGCCGATCGTCGCGCCGGGAAACGCGTCGGCGATGGCGGCGTCCAGCGCCTCATGGGCGCCGATCTCCTGGATCGTGGCGATGGCGGCGGCAAGGTCCGCCCCGTCCCCCGCCAGCACCGCCGTATGCGTGCCGACCTGCGCGCGGCGGGCCGGCGCTTGCGCGTCGGTGCGCAGGTGGTCGTAGAACCGCCAGGCGCGCATGGCCTCCCGCATCGCCAGCAGGTCGCCGCCGTCGCGCGGATCGGCGCAGTACGTCAGCATGCTGTCGTACGTCGCGAGGTTCACCGCCGCTTGCTGCCAGGCGCCCGCCCGGTCGCGCACCCGGACCGATGGCCCTCGGCGTTCGGCGAATACGCTGGACGGCCGTAACGCCAGGCCGGTCCACAGCGATTCCGCCTTGATCACCGGGTCCTTGAGGAACCGTCCCGCCGGCGGCTGGGGCAGTCCCAGGTCGATTGCGTAGCCATAGGACTCGGACGCGAAGCCCAGCCGGACGCTGACCGGATGCTTCCGCGTGGTCCCCTGGACCGGCAGCAATCCGCGCCGAACCGCCGCCGAGATCGTCTCGGGACCCGCCCACAGCGCCGACGGCAGCCCGCCTTCCTGCGCCAAGGACTGGATGACCCGCCCCTGGGCGATATCGGCCAGCAGGCGCAGTCCGCGATAGAGGCTGGACTTGCCGCTGCCGTTGGCGCCGGTGATCACCGTCAGCGCATCCAGCTCCAACCGCACGTCGCGCAGCGAGCGGTAGCCGGCTATGGACAAAATCCGGATCGGGGCCATCTGAGGGTCACGATACCACGCATCACCCCCTCGCGCAGGGCCGCCTGGTCCCGCGTGCCTTGCCTTTACGTCTGCCGAGACGGATGTATGGCAAGTTTCACAGACCTTCATGGGACGACAGCATGCCAGACGGGATGGATTTCGGGCGCTTCGGCAGCGGGCGCGAAGTACGGCGCATCGAGGACGCGGGTCTGCTCGCCGGCAAGGGCCGGTTCACCGACGACGTCACGGTGCCCGGCCAGGCCGTCATCGGCTTCCTGCGGTCGCCCCACGCGCATGCCCGGATCGTTTCGATCGATACCAGTGCGGCAGCGGCGATGCCGGGCGTGGTCGCCGTCTTCACGGGCGCGGACCTGCTGGCCGCCGGCGTCGAGCCGCTGCCGATCGGACCGATCTTCAAGCGCCCCGACGGATCGCCCGGCGCGACGCCGCTGCGGCCCGGCCTGGCCCAGGACACGGTGCGTTTCGTGGGTGAGGCCGTGGTCGCCGTCGTCGCCGAGACCGCCGAGGCCATGCGCGACGCGATCGAGGCCGTGATGGTCGAGTACGACGAACTGCCCCCCGTCGTTACACTGGCCCAGGCGACCGCCGAGGGCGCGCCGCTGGTCTGGCCCGAGGCGACGGGCAACGTCGCCGCGCAGATGACGCATGGCGACCGCGCCGCCTGCGACGCGGCCTTCGCCGCCGCCGCGCATACCGTCTCGCTGGAGCTGAAGAACCAGCGATTGGCGCCGGTATCGATGGAACCCCGAGCCTCCCTGGCGACGCCCGAAGGGAACCGGACCACGCTGCGCGTCTCCAGCCAGATGCCGTCGGGCCAGCGCGACACGCTGTGCGCCACGCTGGGGTTGGAGAAGGAGGAAATCCGCGTCGTGGTCGGCGACGTCGGCGGCGGGTTCGGGATGAAGACGGGCCTGTACCCTGAGGACATCGTCGTCGTCCATGCTGCCCGCACCATCGGCCGTCCCGTGAAGTGGACGCCCGCCAGGATCGAGGAGTTCCTCTCCGCCACCCATGGCCGCGACATCGAAACCCATGCCGAACTGGCGCTGGACGCCAACGGCAAGGTCACCGGGTTCCGCATCCGCACGCTGGCCAATGTCGGCGCCTATGGCGGCACCACCGGCATGATCATCCAGTTGATGATCGGTCCCTGGGTCTCCACCAGCATCTACGACATCCGCACCATCGACTTCGCGATGTCGGCGGTGCTGACCAACACCGCACCCACCGCCGCCTATCGCGGCGCGGGCCGGCCGGAGGCGATCTATATCATCGAACGCCTGATGGACGCCGCGGCACGGAAGCTGGGCCTGGATCCCGCCGAGATCCGTCGTCGCAACGTCATCGATCCGGGCCTGATGCCCTACAAGAACGCCATGGGCCAGGTCTACGATTCGGGCCAATTCGGCTCGATCCTGGAACAAGGCCTGCAACTCGCCGACTGGGACGGCTTCGCGGCGCGCGAGGCCGAATCGAAAGCGCGCGGCAAACTGCGCGGACGCGGCGTCGCCTCCTTCCTGGAATGGACCGGCGGCAACGCGTTCGAGGAGCGCGTGACCTGCGAGGTTTCCGCCGACGGGACGATCGAGGTCTATGCCTCCACCATGCCGATGGGGCAGGGGATCGCGACCTCCTATGCCCAGCTCGTCGTCGACACGTTCCAGGTCGAGATCGAGCGGATCCGGATCGTCATGGGCGACACCGATCGCGGCCAAGGCTTCGGCAGCGCCGGGTCGCGGTCGCTGTTCACCGCCGGCAGCGCGATCCGGCATGCGTCGGAGACGGCGGTCGCGAACGGCAAGGACCTGGCGGCCGAGGCGCTGGAAGCCGCCGTCGCCGACATCGAATACGCCGGCGGCCTGTTCCGCGTCGCCGGCACCGATCGAGCGATCGGCCTGTTCGAGCTGGCGGGGCAGCAGCCGGAGAAGCGGATTTATGTCGATGCCACCAGCAAGGTGAACGGGCCAAGCTGGCCGAACGGCTGCCATGTCTGCGAGGTCGAGATCGATCCGGAGACCGGTTTCGTCGAGATCGTGTCCTACAAATCCGTCAACGACGTCGGCCGCGTCGTGAATCCGATGATCGTGCGGGGACAACTCGACGGCGGGGCGGTGCAGGGGATCGGCCAGGCCCTGGGCGAATTCATGCAATACGATGTTGAGTCGGGCCAGGTGACGACGGCGAGCATCATGGACTACTTCATGCCGCGCGCCGAGATCATCCGTGACTTCGAGCATCGGCTGGACCAGTCCATCCCATGCCTCAACAACCCGCTGGGCGTGAAGGGAGTCGGGGAGCTCGGCACGATCGGCGCGACGCCGGCGGTGGTGAATGCCGTCGCGGATGCGCTGGTGCGGGCGGGACGGGCGGCGCAGGCGAAGACGCTGCAGATGCCGCTGACCCCGCCGGTGGTCTGGGCGGCGCTGCACGGATAGGCGCCGCTCGGCGACCGGCCGGCAGGCGTCGCCGTGTGGGCATGCGGACGCCGATAGTTACGCCCGCCGATTTATGCCAGAAGACTGACCCAGCCGCTCGGCTGACGGCCGGCGCGGCGCAACGGGTAGCGCATGACGAGGACGACGATCCTGATGCCCATGGCCGGCGCCGGCCAGCGTTTCCGCGATGCCGGGGAAACGCGGCCCAAGCCGCTGGTCCCCGTCCTTGGCGTTCCGATGGCGCGTCTCGCCGCCCAGTCGCTCCGCCGCGGCGTCCCCGATGCGGCGGTGGTCTGCGTCATCCAGGCGGCACATGATGCCGCGTACGGCCTCGGCGCCCGCCTGCGCGCGGCGTTGCCCGGGGCAAGGATCGCCACGGTCCCGGCGCCGACCGGGGGCGCGCTGGAGACCTGCCTCGCCGCCGATCCGCTGGTCACCGACCGGACGGGCCCGCTGGTGGTGATGGATTGCGACCTGACCTTCGCCGCCCCGGCCTATTGCGACCGACTCGGCGCCATGCGGGACACCGCCGGACTGCTGCTGTCCTTCCGCTCGCGCCTGCCGCGCTACAGCTATGCCCTGGTCGAGGCCGGCCGCGTCGTCCGCACCGCCGAGAAGGACCCGATCTCCGACCACGCCCTGATCGGCGCTTACGGGTTCGCCTCCGCCGACCTGTTCTTCGGCGTCGCCCGTGCGATCGTCGGCGAGGGCCGGCGGGTGGGGGGCGAGTTCTACGTCTCGGCCGCCTTCAACGTGCTGATCGCCCGGGGCCTGACGGTGCGGCTGGAAGACGCCGACGCCTACTGGTCCTTCGGCACGCCGGAGGAACACGCCGCCGCGGTCGCCGATCCCGCGCTGGCGGCGCATGTCCGGACGCTTCTGGAAGGAGGCCCGTGATGGAGACCACCGCCGACATCACCCTGATCGTCCCCTGCGGCGCGCCGCTGAAGCCCGGTTCGGAGCGCCGCCCGAAATGGCTGCTGACGACGCCCGCTGGCCAATTGCTGGTGGCGCGCGCCGCCGAGACCGTGCCGCGCGCCCGCGTCCGCCGTACGATCGTCGTGTTCCTGCGGGAAGCGGAGACCCGGTATGGCGTCATCGCCGCCCTGCGCCGCGCCTTCGATCGCCCGATCGAGTGCGTGGTGCTGGACGAACCCACGAACGGACCGGCGGCCACCGTGCGCACGGCGATCGAGCGGGCCGGCGTCACCGGCCCGATCTGCATCAAGGACAGCGACTCGTTCTTCTCCCTGCCCGACGGCGTCCCGGACGGATCGTTCCTGGCGGTCGCCGACCTGCGGTCGATGGCCTCGGTCTCGGAACCGGGGCGCAAGAGCTATGTGCGGCTGAACGAGCAGGGGCTGGTCGCCGACATCGTCGAGAAAAACGTCGTCTCCAACTTCATCTCCGTGGGCTTGTACGGGTTTTCCGATGCCGCCTTGTTCCGGCGGGCCTATGACGCGCTGGCGGGGCTGACCGGCGGCGCGCAGAGTTTCGTTTCCCACGTCATCAAGGCGGCGATGATGGAGGGCCACGTGTTCCAGCCCGTCCATGCCGGCGACCTTGTCGATATCGGCACGCGCGCCGACTGGAATGCCTATCGCGCCCGGCTGCCCGCGATCGTGCTGGACATCGACGGCGTGGTATTCCGCAACCAGAGCGAATTCTTCCCGCCCTACTGGGGCGACCCGGTCGAGCCGATCGAGGCGAATGTCGCGCATATCCGTTCCCTCCAATCAAGCGGCGCCCAGCTCATTTTCATGACCGCCCGGCCGGAAGCCCACCGTGCGGCGACGCTCGCGGCGTTGGAGGCGGTGGGGCTGCAGGTGCATGCGCTGGTGATGGGCTGCCTTCACGGGAGGCGCTACCTGGTGAACGACTACGCGCCGTCGAACCCGTACCCGTCCGCGGTCGCGGTCAACCTGCCGCGCAACGGCGCCAGCCTGCCGGATGTCCTGCAGGAGGATCACCGCCTGCTGGACCGCGAGCCCTGACATGGCCCATCCCCCCGGCGGGACGCGGCGCGCGCTGCTGGGGTTTTCCGGCGTCGACATCACGCTGATCGAGAATCGGGACGGCGCCTTCGTGCGCAAGCAGGCGCGGCATGCGGGGCAGAATGAGCGCCTGCGGGGCCAGGCCGCCAAGCTCGCCTGGGCGCATGCCGCCGGTATCCCATGTCCGGCGCCCCGCGCGGAGGGCCTCCGGGACGGCCTGTTCTGGTTCGACATGGACTACGTGCCCGGCGAGAGCCTGGCGAACGGCCTGGTCTCGGGACGCGCGATCGACTGGCCGGAGGTGGCGGCGTTGATCGGGGCAATGCTCGACCGCTTCCGCACCGATGCGACCGGGACGATCGATCCCGCCGGTTTCCCGCGGAAACTGGACGACATCGTGCGGCGCTGCGCCGGCCGCGGCGCGGTGCGCGCGATGCTGGACCGGGTCGAACGGGCCGCGGCGGTGCTGGCCCGGGGCGACTGGTCGGGACTGCCCCAAGGCCCCGCGCATGGCGACCTGACGCTGGAAAACATGCTGCTGCGGCCGGACGGTTCGGTGATGTTCATCGATTTCGACGTTCCGGCGCAGGAGTCCGTCGCCCTGGACATCGGCAAGCTCTACCAGGACCTGAAAGGGCAGTGGTTCCTCCGCCACCTTGCCGTGCGCGACCCGGAGGGGGTCGACCTGCTGAACGCACGGCTCAACCTCGTGCGGGCCGTCGGGCATTTCGAGCACGTGCTGGCGGGCTTTTTCCCCGGTGACGCCGCGCGACTCCCGGCGCTGGCGGCGTTTCACCTGTTGCGCACGTTGCCCTATGCGACCGACCCCGCGGTCGGCCGGTACGTCCTGGACCGCGTGGACGCCCTGGTCGGCGCCGGTTGATGCCGCCGCCGATCCGCCGCGGCGCCGGCAGGATCGCATTTTCGCCATACGATCGTGGTCTGGTGCGGGAAGCCTGCAGGGGATCTCTCCGGCGCAGCCACGCAGCGTTGTATTGCCCATTGCAGTGCGGATGTTCCAAACTCCGGGTGGAGGACCAAGCGGAGAGGATCAGCGGCATGATCGTGATACCGATGGCGGGGTTCAACGGACGTTTCACCGATGCTGGCTACCGCCAGCCGAAATTCATGCTTCAGGCGTTCGGCAAGTCCGTGTTCGCCCACGCCGTCGGGTCGTTCCAGGCCTATTTCAAGACCGAACCGTTCATGTTCGTGCTCCGCAACGAGCACGGCGAGGCCGGTTTCGTGCGCAACGAGGCGTACAAGCTGGGCATCCGGACCGGCAGCATCGTCTGCATCCATCCCACCCGCGGCCCCGCCGAGACCGTTCAGCTGGGCCTCGATGAGATGCGGGTCCGGGGATACGAGCCGCTGATCATCTTCGATATCGGCGCCGTCCGTCCCGGTTACCGCTTCCCGCGCGAGATTCCCCGCAAGGCGGACGGCTACCTGGAGGTCTTCGCAGGCGGCGGCTACCACGCCTCCTTCGTCCGGCCCGACGAGGACGTGCCGGGCCGCGTCGTCGAAGCCGCCGATCGCGAGCGCATCTCCAACCTCTGCTGCACCGGGCTCTATTATTTCGGCTCCGCCGACCTGTTCCGCGATGCCTACCACCGGCGCCTGGAGACGTTCGTGCCGCGCATCGGCCGGTCGGAGCTGGAGATCGCGCCGCTGTACAACACGCTGATCGCCGACGGCCGGGACGTGCGCTATCACCTGATCGAGCGCGACGAGGTGACGTTCTGCGACGCGCCGGACGCCTATGAGGCCTTTGCCGGCGGCGCGCGCCCCGCTTGGACCGACGAGGCCTGGACCGACGAGGCCTGGTCTCCATCCTGGTCCCGGCCCTGGTCGGGTCGGAAAACCGTGACCTCCATCGAGGCGTCGCGGGATTAGGCCTGCCTGCCTGCCGGCGGCGGGCCGAACAGGGCAGGCCTGCTGGCCGTCAGAACACTTGCACGGAACACGTCCGCGACCGATACATCCGGCCATGAACGACAATGCCCAAACCAGCACCGGTCAATCCGGCACCGGTCAACCCGCCTCGGACGCCTCGCCACGCTATGACTTCGCCAGCGCCGAACCGCGCTGGCAACAGGCCTGGGCCGAACGCGGCTGCTTCCGGGTCGCGGACGTGCCGGCCGACGGGAAGCCGAAATACTACGTGTTGGAGATGTTCCCCTATCCGTCGGGGAAGATCCATATGGGCCACGTGCGCAATTACACGCTGGGCGACGTCGTCTCCCGCTACAAGCGCGCGCGGGGTTTTTCCGTCATGCACCCGATGGGCTGGGACGCGTTCGGCCTGCCCGCCGAGAACGCGGCGCGGGAACGCGGCATCCACCCGGCGAAGTGGACTTACGACAACATCGCCAACATGCGCGCCGAATTGCGGCGCATGGGGCTGTCGCTGGAATGGGAGCGGGAGTTCGCCACCTGCCAGCCGGAATACTACGCGCAGCAGCAGAGGCTGTTCCTGGATTTCCTGAAGGCGGGCCTGGTCGAGCGCAAGGAAAGCTGGGTCAACTGGGACCCGGTCGACGGCACGGTGCTCGCAAACGAGCAGGTGATCGACGGCAAGGGCTGGCGCTCCGGCGCGCCGGTGGAGAAGAAGCAGCTCAGCCAGTGGTTCTTCAGCATCACCAAGTATGCCCAGGAACTGCTGGACGCGCTGGAGACGATGGACCGCTGGCCGGAACGCGTCCGCCTGATGCAGGCCAACTGGATCGGCCGGTCCGAAGGCGCCAGGATGGCCTTCGACCTCGTGGATGGCGGCCAGGTCGAGGTCTACACCACGCGCCCGGACACGCTGTTCGGCATGGCGTTTCTCGCCATCGCCCCCGAACATGCGCTGGCCGACGCGGTCGCCGCCAAGGACCCGAAAGCCGCCGCCTTCATCGCCGACTGCAAGAGCCGCGGCACGTCGGAGGCCACGATCGAGACCGGCGAGAAGCTGGGCTACGACACCGGGCTGCGGGTGAAGCACCCGTTCATCGAGGGCGCCACCTACCCGGTCTGGATCGCCAATTTCGTCCTGATGGAATACGGCACCGGCGCCATTTTCGGCTGTCCCGGCCACGACCAGCGCGACATGGACTTCGCGCGCAAATACGGCCTGGCCGTCACGCCGGTGGTGCTGCCGCCCGATGCCGACGCGGCCGGCTTCACGCTGAAGAACGAGGCCTATGTCGGCCCCGGGACGATCTTCAACTCCGGCTTCCTGGATGGATTGGACGTCGATTCCGCCAAGCGCGCGGCGATCGCGCGGCTGGAGGAGCAGGGGGTCGGCAAGGGGATCGTGAACTGGCGCCTGCGCGACTGGGGCGTCTCGCGCCAGCGCTATTGGGGCTGCCCGATCCCGATCATCCACTGTCAGTCCTGCGGCGTCGTTCCGGTGCCCGACAAGGACCTGCCGGTGCGGCTGCCGGATGACGTCACCTTCGACAGGCCGGGCAACCCGCTGGACCACCATCCGACCTGGAAGCATGTCGACTGCCCCGTCTGCGGCAAGCCCGCCCGCCGCGAGACCGACACGTTCGACACTTTCGTCGACAGCGCCTGGTATTTCGCCCGCTATTGCTCCCCGCACGCCGCAATCCCGGTCGATCGCGCCGCCGTCGATCACTGGCTGCCGGTCGACCAGTATATCGGCGGGATCGAGCACGCGATCCTGCATCTGCTGTATTCCCGCTTCTTCACCCGCGGGATGAAGGCCACCGGCCACGTGAAGGTAGACGAGCCGTTCGCCGGCCTGTTCACCCAAGGCATGGTGAACCACGAATCCTACCGCGCCGCCGACGGACGCTGGCTCTACCCCGAGGAAGTCGAGAAGCGCCCGGATGGTACCGCGGCCCTGCGCGAGACCGGGGAGCCGGTGACCGTCGGCCGCGTCGAGGCGATGAGCAAGTCCAAGCGCAACACCATCGATCCGGGCGCCATCATCGCGCGGTACGGCGCCGACACCGCGCGCTGGTTCATCCTGTCCGACAACCCGCCGGAACGCGACATGGAGTGGACCGAGTCCGGCGTCCTGGGTGCCTACCGCTTCACCCAGCGCGTCTTCCGCCTGGCCGAAGCGATCACCGGCGACGAACCGCGCCCCGACAGCTTCGGCGCATCGGCCCGCGCCCTGCGACGCGCCACCCATCGCTGCATCGCCACGGTGACCGAGGCGCTGGAAAGCTTCGCGTTCAATGTCGCCGTCGCGCGCCTGTATGAACTCGCCAACGCGATCACCGAGGCCGAACGCGCCGCCGCCGAACCCGGCCTGCTGTGGGCGCGTCGGGAGGCGGTGGAGATGCTGGTGCGTCTCGCCAGCCCGATGCTGCCGCATCTGGCCGAGGAGATTTACGCCCACCTGAACCCGGCCCATCCGAACGGCAAAGACACGCTGGTCGCGGACCTGCCCTGGCCGGATGCCGACCCCGCGCTGCTGGTCGCCGAGACCGTCACCTATGCCGTCCAGGTCGGCGGCAAGCTGCGCGGCACGATCGAGGTGCCGCCGGATGCGGCGAAAGACGCGAACCTCGCCGCCGCCAAGGCCGAACCCAACGTCGCGAAGGCGCTGGAAGGCAAGCGGATCGTCAAGGAAGTCTACGTGCCGAACCGCATCATCAACTTCGTGACCGCCGGATGACCCGCTTGCCCGTCCCCCGGATCGCCCCCCGGATCTCACGTGGGATCACCCGCCGCGGGTTGCTGCTCGCCGTTCCGGCGCTGCTGGGCGGCTGCGGCTTCCAGCCGGTCTACATGCGGACCGCCTCGGGCAAGGAAGGCCCGGCGCAGCGCGAACTCGCCACCGTCTTCGTCCGCATCATCCCCGAACGCCCGGGCCAGTTGCTGCGCCAGGCGTTGCAGCAGCAGTTCGACAGCGACGCCGGGGATCCGGCGAAATACGATCTGGCCGTGTCCTTCGGGATTTCCGGCGAAGGGATCGGCATCCAGGAAAGCACCATCGCCACCCGCGTCCGCTTCATCGGCAACGCGTCCTGGAGCCTGCTTGCGCATGACGGCCACAACACCACGCTGACCAGCGGCAGCGCACGGTCGATGGACGGGATCAACGTCTTCGACGGCCAGTATTTCGCCTCCGACCTCGAGACCGAGGTGGTGCAGAAGCGCATCGCCGATGCGATCGCGCAGCAGATCACCACGCAACTGGCCATCTGGTTCCGCCAAAGGGCGAACAGGCAGGCGGACAAGCAGGCGGACAAGCAGGCGGACAAGCAGGCCGGGTGAAGCTCTTTCCCTCGCAGGTCAACGGCTTCCTGCGCGACCCCGGAAAGGTCCGCATGGTGCTGCTGTACGGCGACGACCTGGGCATGATCCGGGAGCGGGCCGAAACCCTGGTGCGCCTGGTGGCCGGCTCACTCGACGATCCGTTCCGGGTCACCGAACTGGCACGCGAGGACATCCGGCGCCTGCCCGACGAAGCGGCGGGCCTCTCGTTGATGGGCGGCCGGCGCGTGGTGCGGGTGCGGGAGGTGACCGACGCGGCGGCGGAGCCGGCATCCCAGGCCTTGAAGGGCGCCGGGACCGCCCTGGTGATCCTGGAAGGCGCGGGCCTCGCCAGCCGCTCCAAGCTTCGTACCCTGCTGGAAGCGGCGGACGACGGGGTGGCGATCGGGTGCTACCCCGAGGAAGGCCGAGCGCTGGAGGACACGATCAGGGCGACGTTGAAGGCGGCGGAGGTGGGGGTGCAGCCGGATGCGCTGAACTGGCTGGCGCAGCATCTCGGTGCCGACCGGGCCTCGACCCGGGCAGAGTTGGAGAAGCTGGCGCTATACGTGGGGCCGGGCGGCGCGGTCGACCTGGAGGCGGCGATGGCCTGCATCGGCGACCTGGCCGGGCTGTCGCTGGACGACGCGCTGTTCGCGGCGACCACGGGCGACGTGGCGAAGGCCGACCGCGCGTTGGAGACGGCAATGGCCGAAGGCGCCAACCCGGTCGCCGTCATCCGCGCCGCCATGACCCATCTTCAGCGGCTTCATCGCGCTCGGCTTGCCATGCAGGAGCGTGGCCTGTCCGCTGCCGATGCGGTCAAAACGCTTCGGCCACCGGTTTTTTATCAGAAAATGAATGCATTTACCCGGTCGTTAGGTTTATGGACCGATTCGTTGCTGATGCAGGCGCTTTCCGCCCTGTCGGAGGCCGAACGCGGGTGCAAGCGAACGGGCTGGCCGCACGATGAGTTGGCGCGCGGCGCGATATTGACCTTGGCACGGCGGTCGGCGAGGATGACGCGCGGCGCGAGATAAGCAGCGATGATTGAGATCGTCCGAAACAAAATATAGTTGAGTCAACGAATTAGATACTTTGCATTTCCGCCCGGACATGTCAGAACGTCGTCCACCGTAGGCGGCGGTTCGACCAGGCTAACTATGGAGAATTGAATGGCAACCTCGAAACGGCCCGGTTCAGTTGTATCCCGCACCGCGCCCGTTGCCATCACGCCCTCGCCCATCACGCTTCGCGATCTGCTGGTTGTCGAAGCCATGCTGGCTGACGTTGCGCCGCGATGGGTTGTGGAAATGCACGGGGTCGAGATCGACGACACCAGCCTGATCGTCGTGCCCGAGGATGGGGAGGACATGATCGGCCCCAGCTTCATCATCTCCACGCATAAGCATGGCTACCAGCTCGACCGGGTCCATTGGGACAAGATGACGGAGGTTGGCGGCTTCATCAGCCTGACCGCCGCCGCCGAGGCGGTCGCGCGGGTGTTGCGGGAGTATGCCGGTACCGGCCGCCCGCCATCGGTCACCATCCACTGACCATCTGCCCACTGGTCATCTGCCCAACGACCATCTGCCCGGGCCGCGGCTGAACACGGCCGGCGGTTCATTTCAGCCTGTGATCAGGACGCGTGCTTTAGCGTCAGCGTCGCCGCGGTGCCGTCATTGCCGTCCAGGTCCAGCGAGCCGCCGGCGCCTTCCGCGAAGGCACGCGCCAAGGCCAGCCCCTCGCCGAGGCTGGGGGTGCCTTCGAAGCCCCAGCCGTTGTCGATGACGCTGAGGGTGGTGACGTCCGCATTGCTGGACAGGCGGACAGTGATCCGGCCGGTGGGCCGACCCTTCATGCCATGCTTCACGGCGTTGCCGATCAACTCATGCGCGCTGCGGATCACGGCTTCCCGCAGCTCCGGCGGGCAGCAGCCCCGGATCGAGACGCCGACCTGGATCGTCTGATCCGTATCCCGCATCATTTCGACCATCGCGCCGGCCAGTTGGCGCAGCCGTTCGGCCATGGAGCCGGGGGCGCCGGTCAGCCCGAACAACGCGTTGGAAATCTGCGCCGAGAGGCAGATCCGGTATTCCAGCTCTCGCGCGGCCTGTTCGCCCGCCGGCGTGTCCGTCAGGCCGGGGATCTCCGACAGCAGCCCGATGATGCGCTGCAAGGTGTTCTTGGTGTGATGCCGGAGCTGGCGCAAATCCACGTCATCGCCTGCGCGGTCGCCGCCCTCGGCCACCGCCACGGCTGCTCGGCGCAGGGCGAAATCCGCCGGGTCAGCGGACATGGGACGCCGCGCGCGTGCGGATTTGCCCGCTCTGCTGAGCAGGGGTCGGGTTGCCTTCACCTGGGAGGCGGCGGCGACATAACTCATGTTCGAGCCTCATGCGTAGCGTGCGTGACGTCTCCGAACCAGATGGTAACCGAAAGCGCATCGACGCCTCGTCCGAACCATACGCGGAAAAGTCTATAGGGGAGATTCTTTCCGAAAGGTTAATTCCAGACGTCTCCTTGTTTCAAAATTTATGTGGGAGAATTTCCCACGTCAACCGGGTTTCGGACGCGCGTGGGTATTTTTCCCACCATCGCAATGTGCTAGTCTTTGCGCGGAAGGACCGATCTGCCGCACATGTCCGTTGACCACCCGCCCATTTCACCAGCGGAACCGCCAGATCAGGCCCAGCCGGTGGCGCCTGCCGCGCTGCTGATGGCGGCGCGACGCCTCCTGCGGCCGTTGGTCCGTCTCATGATGAAATCCGGGGTAACATTCCCGGTCCTGTCCGACACGCTGCGCCAGCTTTTCGTCGACGTTGCGACCAACGACATCCTTCCCGACTCGCGTTCGCGGACGGACAGCCGCATCAGCGTGCTGTCGGGTGTGCATCGCAAGGAAATCAAACGCCTGCGGCTGCTGAAATCCGATCAGGCACGGCCGCCGGACGTGGTGACGCTGCTCAGCCAGGTGGTTGGCCGGTGGCTCGGTTCGCCGGCCTACGTCACCCCCGATGGCCAGCCGCGGATCCTGGCGCGGCTGGCTCAGCCGGGGCAGGCCGCGGCGTTCGAGACCCTGGTCCAGGCGGTCACCACGGATGTGCGCCCGCGCGCGGTCCTGGACGACATGGTCAGCCATGGCGTCGTCACCGTGCTCGATGACGACCGCGTCCGCCTGAACACCCAGGCGTTCATCCCGCGGCCGGGCGGGGCGGAGCAGCTCTTCTACTTCGCGCGGAACCTGCACGATCACGTCGCCGCCGCATCGGCGAATATCGTTAGTGGAAATCCGCCCTATTTTGACCGCAGTGTTCATTACGATGCCCTTACGCTGGCGCAGGCCGAGGCGCTGCGTGCATACGCACGCGAGGTCGGCATGCGCGCGCTGCTGGAGGTCAATCGCAAGGCGCTCGAACTCCTCGGCGAGGAAGCAATGCCGGCCGCGGACCAGGCGAACAGGGATGGGCGAGAGCGGGTGAATCTGGGAATCTATCTGTACCAGGAATGTGACGACGGCAAAGAGGACGGGGCTTCAGGGGGACGTGCCTGATGCTGCCCCGGCTTTCCCATGTCCTGATCGCCGCCCTGCTGCTGCTGGGCGTCGCCGCGTGCTCCAAGCCGGATGCCGGCAAGGCCCAGCTTCAAGGACTTGGTCCCGCGGGCGGCGAGTGCCGCGCGGCACCGAACGGCGGTCCGCCGTTGGCAGCCGAAGACGAACATCGGGAGGCGGAGCGGGGCATCGGCGGGACCGGCACCATCGCCGACGTACCGACCGCGATGTTGACCACCGATCGCGGCATCGGCGGGACCGGCATCCTGGGGATCGTCACCGGATTTGGCTCGATCTGCGTGGACGGGCTGGAAGTCGCCTATGACTCCTCGGTAGCCGTCGATATCGACGGCGATCCCGCCCGAACCTCCCAACTCCGGGTCGGGCAGGTCGTGGCCGTCCATGCGGCGGGTTCGGCATCGGCGCCCCGGGCGCAAAGCATCTCGGTCCAGATCGCCGCTGCAGGCCGGATCGACTCGGTGACGTCCGATGGCGGGGTGTGGCGCGTCGGCGGGCAGCGCGTCCTGGTCACCCCCCGCGTCCCAGGCATGGCGGAGCGCAAGACGGGCGACTGGGTCGCGGTCAGCGGGCTGCGCCGCCCGGACGGCGTCGTCGTCGCCAGCCGCGTCGATCCGTCGCCGTCGGACCATCTTTCGGTGCGCGGCGAGGCCTGGCAGGAGCGTGGGGCCTTGCGGCTCGGCGCCCTGGTACTGCCGGATGGATCGGCCAAGCCGGGCGACTGGGTGCACGTCGTCGGCGATTATGCCGGCGGAGGACCTCACGCGGTCTCGGTCACTCCCGACACGACCTGTCCGAACCCGTACCGCTGCTTTGCCGGCGCTGTCGGCCGGCTGGTCTACCAGGCTTATGTCCATGCCGCGGATGGCCAGGTGCTGATCAACGGCGTGGTCTTGCCGGCGGTGGGCCAGGCGAGCGGGATCAATGCCGACAGCGTCGCGGTGGTGACCCTGCAGCGCCAGCCGGACGGCGCCTTTGCCGCGACCGGGATGCGGGCCGCCCGGCCGATCAAGGTGGTGCCCGTTCCGCCGGTGCCACCGGATTCGGCTTCGCCCGCGCCGCAGGACCCGACCCAGCCGGATGGATCGGGCGAACCCGAAGCGCCGCCGGCGTCCACGTCGGGTGCGATCACCGGCCGCAGCAATGCCGCGGCGATCGCCGTCCTGGGACCGTCGGCGAAGACCCTGGCGATGCTGTCCCGACCGGTCGCCGCGCGTCCGTAAATCGCGTCGCCGACGCGCTTGCCCCCTTGCGGAACGGCCGCGTACGACCGTTATTGGCGGCGGAGCGTGCGGGTCTGTTCACCCGCGCGTCTGGACAAGCGTCTGAAAGGTCGCACGTGGCGGATCAGGTCGACATCCTTGGGAAAGCCAGGCGGAGCCTGCGGCGGGTACACCGAGCAGCCTCCGACCTGCGGCGAGGCGTGCCGGTGGTGCTGGCGGGAGAGAGGCCATTGGCGATCCTGGCCGCGGAGACGGCCGACCTCTCCGGTTTCGCGGAATTCACGATGCTGGGCCAGGGTGCGACGACCCTGATCCTTGCGCCCGCACGGGCCGCGGCCGTGGCGCCGGGGCCGGTGGACATGCGCGCCGCCGCGACCGGGCTGGTCCTGCCGGCCGGGCTGGACACGCTGGCCGTCTACCAGGCGCTGGCCGATCCGACGGTCGAGCAGCCGCAATTGCCGGAAGAGCCGGCGCTGGTGCCCGCACCCGCCGATGCCGCGGCGGCGCTGGGGTTGGCCAAGGCAGGCCAATTGCTGCCCGCCGTCCTGGCACGGACCCTGCCGGCCGAGTACCGCGCCTTGCTGGCGGCCCATGCGATGATCGAGGTGGCGCCGGAGGAGGTCCTGGGCTTCGTCGATCATGAGATCGCGGTGCTGCAGCAACTGACCGCCGCCACCGTCCCGCTGGCGGACTCGCCCGAGACCCGGGTCGTCGCGTTCCGCAGCCATGCCTCGGCCACCGAACACCTGGCGATCGTGGTGGGACGGCCGGAGACGGCGGAGGCGCCGTTGGTCCGGATCCACTCCGCCTGCTATACGGGCGACGTCCTGGGCAGCATGCGCTGCGACTGCGGCGAGCAGTTGCGCGGCGCGATCCACCGGATGTCGGAGGATGGGTCGGGCGTCTTGCTATACATGGCGCAGGAGGGGCGGGGCATTGGCCTGGCCAACAAGCTCCGCGCCTATGACCTGCAGGACCGTGGCCTGGATACGATGGACGCCAACCGCGCGCTGGGATGGGGCGCGGATGAGCGGCGGTTCGAGGCCGGGGCGGTGATGCTGCGGAGCCTCGGCATCAAGCGGGTGCGGCTGATGACGAACAACCCCGACAAGCTCGCGGCGATGCAGGCGCACGGGATCGAAGTGGCGGAGCGGGAGGCGCACCTGTTCGCCGCCAACGGGATCAACGACGAGTACCTGGCGACCAAGGCCTCGCGGTTCGGGCATATGCTGGATTAGGCAGGTGCCGGGTTGGGCGGGTTCAGTGTCGCTGGCCCCCCGCCGGACCCTCCCCGTCAGGGCCCGGCTTGACCGGGCCATGACGGGGAGGAAGATGGCCCGGTCGAGCCGAGCCATGACGAGGTTAAGCCGGACGTCAGGGGGTCAACAGTTCCTCGGCCAGCGCTGTCCATTCCGCATCCAGCGACCCGCTCGCCGGCGTGCGGCCGGCGCGGTTGTACCAGTAGCGTGCGTTCGAGAGGTCGGGCTCCTTGCGATGCAAATACGCATGCACCGCCGAACCCGCGGCGCTCGGATCGGCCTGGGCGCAGTCATGCGCCTTCGCCCAGTCGCCCTTGCCGTCCCACCACAGCGCCTGGACGGGCGATGACAACCCGTCGGGCGGGGCTGCGAGTGCGAGGCTGGCGCGGAATTCGGTCAGGTCCATCGCAATCCTCCCTTATCCTTTCACATCCAGCAACCGGCGCAGCTTCCTGACGGCGCTGTCGGGCGTCGTCAGCACCGTCTTTCCGGTCGCCGCCGCGATCGGCCCGGCGGCCCGAGCGAGGCTGAACTGCGAGAGCGCGATCACCGGACAGTCCGACAGTTGCGCGGCAGCGGCGACCGCGGCCGCGTCGTGCGCCGGAAGGTCGCCACGATCGAGCGCGGCCAAGGCGCCTTCAGCCAGGCACGGCATGATCGTCACCCCTGGCGCGGCAGCGGCGAATTCCGGCGGCATGGACGCCAGCGTCGGTGGAAAGGTCGCCATCAGCCCGATCTGTCCGCGCGCGCCGACCTGGACGACGGCTTCCTCGATCATCGCCTCGTTCGGCTTCAGCACCGGGATAGGGGCCAGCACCCGCGCACATTCCTCGATGCAAGGACCGAAGGCGGAGCAGGTGAACAGGATCCCGTTCGCCCCCGTTCCGACCGCGTAACGCGCCAGCGTCAGGAACCGCTCGGTCATCACCGGCGTCAGCGCGCCGTCGCGGGCGAGGTCCGCCGACAGCGAGTCATCCAGCAGGTTCATCAGCCCGGCCTCGGGCCAGAGGCGTCGGAACGCCTCGGCGGTGGGCACGACGGAATGGCTCAGGGCATGGATGAGGGCGATGCGCATGCCATCACGTTGCGGCAGGGCGCGGCGAAGGGCAAGGGCACGACCAAGGCCGTGGCTTGCACGATCCGCCGTGAGTTCGCAGGATGCCGGCAAGACAAGAACACAGGAGGCGACGATGCGTGTGCAACCGCTTCATCCCGGCTTCGCGGCGGAGGCCGAGGCGATCGACCTGTCCCAACCCTTGAATGATGCCGATATCGCATCGATCTGGCAGGCGATTGACACATACCCTGTGCTGGTCTTTCGCGGCCAGCGCCTGACCGATACGCAGTTGCGCGACTTCGCCGCCCGGTTTGGACCGCTGGAGATCGGGCGGGCGGCCATGCGTCCCGGCCCGCGGCGCCTGGCCATTCCGCAGATCGGCGACATCTCCAACCTCGATGAGGACAACAAGGTCCGTGCGCTGACCGACCGGCGCCGCCTGGACAGTCTCGGCAACCGGCTCTGGCACACGGATGCGTCCTATATGCCGGTCCCCGTCGTGCTGGGCATGCTGCACGCGGTGGCGCTGCCGCCGCCCAGCCCGTTCGGCAACGGCGAGACCGAGTTCGCCGACATGCGCGCCGCCTACGCCGCATTGTCCGAGGCGACGAAAGCCGCGATCGACGACCTGGTCGTAGAGCACGACGTGTTCTGGTCGCGCGCGCAGATCGGCTTCACCGAATTCCCCCAGGGCGAGCGCGACCGGTTCCCGCCGTCTCCGCAACGATTGGTGCGCCGGATGGCGGCGGCCGGGCAAAAAACCTTGTACCTGTCAGCGCATGCGTCGCATGTCGTCGGCTGGCCCGTGGCGGATGGACGCCTGCTGCTGATGGACCTGACCGCGCACGCGACGCAGACTCGTTTCGTTTACAGTCATACCTGGCGGGTCGGCGACGTTGTGATCTGGGACAATCGGTGCACAATGCACCGCGGACGGCCGCATGATGAGGCCCAGCCTCGGGACCTGCGCAGGGCGACCACGCTGGATGCGCGCTCGACGCTGGAGGAAGCGGCGTAACGAAGAAGGGAAACGACGGATGGATCAGGCACTTTCGGGTATTCGCGTCATCGACATGACGCACAACCAGGCGGGTCCCGCCTGCGCGCAGATCCTGGGGTTCCTGGGCGCCGACGTGATCAAGCTGGAGGAGCCGAAAGGCGGCGACGTCGCGCGCACCAACCTGCGCGACCGGGCCGACAGCGACAGCCTGTTCTTCCTGATCCTGAACGCCAACAAGCGCAGCCTGACGCTGAATCTGAAGACCGAGGAAGGCAAGGACCTGTTCCGCAAGGTCATCGCCCAGTCGGACGTGCTGCTGGAGAATTTCGGCCCCGGTGCGCTGGACCGCCTGGGCCTGGGCTACGAGGCGCTGTCGAAGATCAACCCCAGGCTGGTCTATGCCACCATCAAGGGTTTCGGCACCTACGGTCCCTATAGCGGCTACAAGAGCTTCGAGCCGATCGCCCAGGCGATGGGCGGCGCCATGGCGGTGACCGGCTTCCCCGAGAACCCGCCGACCTATGTCTATCCCGCCATCGGCGATTCCGGCACCGGCATGCACATGGCGATCGGCATCCTGGCCGCCCTGCAGCAGCGCCATGCC
Organism: Rhodopila sp.; assembly: GCF_035548235.1. GTDB lineage: Bacteria > Pseudomonadota > Alphaproteobacteria > Acetobacterales > Acetobacteraceae > Rhodopila. The sequence goes on along the minus strand of NZ_DASZTJ010000126.1, from coordinate 43,773 downwards.
ACGGGGAAGGGGCAGCATGTCGAGGTGTCGATGCAGGACGCGGTGGTCAACCTCGTGCGCGTCAGCCTGCGCGACCACCAGCGCTATGGCCATCCGCCGCCGCGCGTCGGCAACCAGCTTGGCCGGACGGTGCCGGGCACGACCTTCCCCTGCGCGCCGGGCGGTCCGAACGACTACGTCTACATCTTCTGCCAGCCGCAGATGTGGAAGCCGCTGATCAATGCGATGGGCCAGCCCGGCCTGGGCGACGATCCCCGCTTCGCCACGCCCGAGGCGCGGTGGGAAAACCGCGCGGCGCTGGAGGCGATCGTGACCGATTGGACGAAGCAGCGGACCAAGCACGAGGTGATGCAGATCCTCGGCGAAGCGGGCGTGCCGAGCGGTGCGTGCCAGGATACCGGCGAGGTGCTGGCGGATCCGCACCTGCGCGAACGCGACATGATCGTCGATGTCGACTATCCGACGCGCGGGACGTACCAGACGGTGGGTTGCCCGATCAAGCTATCGGATTCCCCGGTCGCGGTGACGCGGCCGCCGATGCTGGGCGAACATTCCGGCGAGGTGCTGGCGGAACTCTGCGGCGTCGACAAGGACACGGCCGCGCGACTGCGCGGGAACGGGGTGATCTAGGGGCGGGAAGGGTGAAGCCCCATCGGCGTCGAAGTCCATGAGGCACCGGCCCTTCTGCCGTCATGACGGCAGAAGGGCGGCACCACGCCATCGACCTCGTTCCGTTGCCAACGACCTATCAGGAAACCTTCCCGACCGCCTTCTCCAGCAGCCCCCAGGCCTCATCGCCCAGCTTCGCCTTCCATTCGGCGTAGAACTTCGCTTCCCGCAGCACCTTGCGGAAGCTGTCGGGGTTGCAGTCGTTGAACACCATGCCCTTCGACACCAGCAGGCCCTTCGTCGAGGCGTTCAGCTTGGCGATGTCGTCCCGCTGCAGCGGCGCCACGTCGTTGAAGCTCTGCTGCGTGATCTTCTGCAGGTCGGGCGGCAGGGCGTCCCAGGCGTCCTTGTTGCAGCACAGCCAGTACCCGTCCCAGACATGGTTCGTCATGGAACAATATTTCTGCACTTCATAGAACTTGCCGGCTTCCACCTGCGACAGCGGGTTTTCCTGCCCGTCGACGATATGGGTCTGCAAGGCCGAGTAGACCTCGCCGTACTGCATCCCGACCGGTGCCGCCTTCAGCGCCTTGAACAGCGCGATCAGGCTGGGCGCGATCGGCGTGCGCAGCTTCAGCCCCTCCAGGTCGGCGGCCACCTTCACCGGGTGGTTGCTCGTCGTGGTCTGGCGGAAGCCCAGGTCCCACATCTTCTCCATCGGCACCAGCCCGGTCTTGGCGGCGATCTGCTGACGCACCAGCACGCCCAGGGGACCGTCCATCGTCGGCCAGACCTGGCTGTAGTCCGAGAAGACGAAGCCCATCGCGTTGATCGCCGCGACCGGCAGGATCGACGACAGGATCTGGCCGGTGGGTTGGCAGAACTCGATCGCCCCGCTGCGGGCCTGGGACAACAGGTCGTTGTCGCCGCCCAACTGGCTGTCGGGGAAAACATGCAGCTCCATCCGGCCATTGCTGGCCTTGGCGATCCGGGCACCGACTTCCCGCAGGCGGGTGTTGAACGGATGCGCCGCAGGCGTGCTGGTGCCGATCTTATACGAGAACTCGGCCGCCGCCCGCGCTCGGCCGATGCCGAACACCAGCGCCGAGGCGCCCAGCGCCAAGGCACGCCTGGTCGTCTTCAGACGGTTCGTCTTCATACTGGTCGTCTTCATGTCCGTCTCCACCCGAATTCTGTTTCGTTACAAAGCAATCGTCGTCAGCCACGGCACCGCCGCCACCACGACCAGACCGACGAACAGCGCCAGGATGTAGCGGCCGATATAGGGAAGCCCCGCCTCGGGATCGCAGGCCCCGATGGCGCAGGCGACGTAGTAGCCAACGCCGAACGGCGGCGAGAACAGGCCGATCCCCATCGCCAGCACCGCCGTCACGGCGTAGTGCACCTCGTTCAGCCCAAGCCGGTGCGCGATCGGGAACAGGATCGGGCCCATCAGCACGATCGCCGGTATCCCTTCCAGCACGCTGCCCAGCACGACGAAGATCAGCGCCGACACCGCCAGGAACGACGCCGCCCCGCCCGGCATCCCGACGATCCAGGTTTCCAGCCCGCGCGAGAACCCGGACTGCGTGATCGCCCAGGCCATCGCCGTCGCGGCGCCGACGATCAGCAGGATCGCGCCCGACAGGGATGCGGTCTGCACCAGCATCGGCCACAGCCGCGCCCATTCGAACCGGCGATAGATCAGCAGCCCGGCGACGCAGGCATAGACGATGCCGATCGTCGACACCTCCGTCGCCGTCGCCACCCCATCGACGATCGCCGCTCGGATCACGAAAGGCAGCGCCAGCGCGGGCAGGGAGATGACCAGGCTGCGCAGGATGACGGCACGCGACGCGCGGGGCGCGACCGATCCGGACCGGCGTGCGCGCAACCAGACGACGACGCCCAGGAACAGCCCGCCGGCGACGCCGGGGATCACGCCGCCGGCGAACAGCGCCGCGATCGAGATGCCGGTGACCGACCCGATCGTGATCAGGATCAGGCTGGGCGGGATCGTCTCGGTCTGCGAGCCGGTCGCCGCCAGCAACGCGACCAACTCGCCCCGCGGCACGCCGCGTTTCACCATCTCGGGGAACAAGGCCGGCGCGATCGCCGCCATGTCCGCGGCTTTCGACCCGGAGATGCCGGACACCAGGTACATCGCCGCGATCAGCACATAGGACAGTCCGCCACGTACATGACCCAGCAGGTTGGACAGGAACGCGACGATGACCGCCGCCATGCCGGTCATCTCGATCAGCAGGCCGAGGAAGATGAACAGCGGCACCGCCAGCAGCACCGGATGGCTCATGCCCGCGTCCATGCGCGACAGCAGGACCGATAGCGGGATATGCGTCGTCAGCGCCAGATAGGCCAGGGTGGACAGGCCAAAGGAAAACGCGATCGGGATCCCGGCCAGCACGGTGGCCGCGGCGACGCCGACGAAGAAGACCAGCAGGTTGAGGTTGCCCAGCGTCCGGAACCCCGCGTCCCAGACCGTCATCGTCGTGGCCAGGGCAAGCAGGGCGGCGAACGCCACGGCCTCGGGCAAGGTCGGGCGGCGCAGGCGCAGCAGCAGCGACAGCAGCATCAGACCGATCCCGACAGGCATCGCCGCCGCCCGCCAGGCCATGGAGATGTCCATCGTGGTCAGGCTGACGATCTGCTCGTTCTGCACATACCGCAGCGCCGGACGCAGGGTGAACAGCAGGAACACGGCCGGCGCGGCGACGGACAGGGTGTTCAGCCCTTCCCACACCGGTCCGCGCGCGCGGCCGATCAGCGCCGTCATCCGCATATGCGACCCGCCACGCAGCGCCAGCACCGCGCCCAGCATCGCCAGCCAGAGGAACAGCATCGACGTCAGTTCGTCGATCCACACCTGTGGCGCGCCGAACGCATAACGGGCGACGACGCCGATCAGCAGCAGGACGATCTCGGCCGACAGCAGCAGCACGCAGGCGGCGCACAGCAAGTGGCCCAGCCAGCGGTCCAGGACGCGGGATTGCGCAAGCGCGGCGGACGGTTCGGCGATCGGGATCCGGTCGGTGGCGATCTGCATGGTTCGGCGACGAACCGGTCAGCCGGCCGGCAGCTTCTCGAGCTTCTGCAGCGCCTTCAGGTCGGGCGGCCGCGGCTTGTCGGGGAAGGCCGAGGGCCAGGAACTGACCACCACCTCGCCCACATAGATGTCGCCATGCGAGTCGACCGCCACGCCATGCGGCGACATGAACTGCCCCGGCTCCTGGCCGACCCCGTCGGACTCGCGGCCAAGGCGCGCGAGGACGTTGCCCTTGGTGTCGAGGATGGAGACGCGGGGGCCGAGGTTCGGATAGTGGCGGTTGACCGGCAAATAGGGACCGATCTCGCCGACGTAGCACAGCGGGCACTGGCCGAAGGTCATGCACAGTCCGCTGGGGCGGTGGACATTGGTCCACTGGGTCTCGAACTTGCCGTTGCCGTCGAAGACCTGGATGCGGTGGCTCTCGCGGTCGGCGACATAGACCCAGCCGTCCGGGTCGCAGACGATGTTGTGCGGCAGGTTGAACTCGCCGGGGCCGCGGCCGGACTTGCCCCAGCTCATCAGCAGCTTGCCGTCGGGCGCGTATTTGTGGACGCGGGCGTTGCCGTAGCCGTCGGAGACGTAGATCTCGCCCTTCGGCGACAGGGCGGTATGGGTGCAGCGGTTGAACGGCTTGCCGCTCATGAACGGCGACGCGGTGCCGGGCACGCCGATCTCCATCAGCACGCGCCCATCCGGTGTCAGGCGGCGGACCGTGTGGTCGCCGTCATCGGTGCAATAGATCGTGCCGTCCGGCGCGATGTGGATGCCATGCGCGCGGGTGAACAACTTCTCGCCCCAGGAGCGGAGGAAATTGCCCCAGCGGTCGAACACCATCATCGGGTGCTTGCCGCGGTTGAAGACGAAGACGTTGTCGGTTTTGTCCACGCCGACCGCGGCGACTTCGTGGAAGCCCCAGCCCTCGGGCAACTTGGCCCAATCGCGATTGACCCGGTAGCGGTACTCACCCTCGCCGAGGATGACGTCTTCCTGCACGGCCGTTCTCCCGTCCCGATTTGCTTATTCGTGGCCGCAGATTGAGTGCGGTGGGTGAGTCCGACAATTCGCTTTTTTGGAGAAACCGATTACTTCTGGTGATCAATGGATACCAGGGACCTCCGCTACTTCATCGCCGCCGCCGAGTCCGGCCATCTGCACCAGGCCGCGGAACGCATCGGCCGCAGCCAGCCGGCGCTGAGCAAATGCATTCGTCGGCTGGAAGCGGAGGTCGGGGCGCGGCTGTTCGAACCATCCGGCCGCGGCATCAAGCTGACCGATGTCGGCCACGCGCTGCTGGGCCGCGCACGACTGCTGGTCCAGGGGATGCAGGACACGGTGCGGGAGATGACCGACCTGGCGCAGGGCATCGCCGGGCATGTCCGCCTGGGCAGCGGTCCGACCACCGCGGAGTGGCTGCTGCCGGGACTCTGCCGCCGCCTGCTGCGGGAATCGCCGGGGCTGACGCTGGAGGTGAAGACGGGCCTGGGGGACGTGCTGCGCCAGGGATTGCGGGAAGGGCGGCTGGACCTGGCGATCACCCCGCTGGCGCCGGATGACGCCGTCGAATTCAACTCCGTTGCCATTGCCGGGGACACGATGGTGGCGGCGGTGCGGCCAGGCCACCCGCTCGATCGGGAGGGGGTGCTGCCCGAGGACCTGGACCGCTACGCCTGGTTGCTGCCGGCCGGTCGGCTGGCGTCCACCGACTGGCTCATGCAGCGGGTCCGAGCGCTTGGGTTGGGAAAGCCGCGGGTCCAGGTGGAGGCGGATACGGTGATCATGCTCCGACGGGTGGTCAGCGAGACCGACCTGCTGACGTTCCTGTCGCGGCGCGACCTGCTGCACGGGCCGGCGCTGCGGGAGGTGATGCTGCCGGACCTGACCTATCACCGGTCGATCGGGGCCTTGTCGGTGCGCGGCCGTCACCCGTCCCCGGCAATGGCGCGGGTGGCCGCGCTGCTGGAGGAACTGGCGGAGGTGGGGTGATCGCGATGGCCGGTCGATTCCGTACCGCATATGCAACAAGATTTGCGCCGCCGGTTCCGTCCATTGCCTATCTCGGCGCCAATGGGCCTACGCGACCGAAGTGGCCATGCCCTGTTCAATGCCCACGCGGCTGACCGGCCACGACGAGAGGGGCGTGACCCAGACCGCCGGTCATGCCGCCCTGTCGTCCTCAGTCGAAATCCGTCGGCAAAGACGGGTCCCGCCAATGCGCGAACATCCGCGCGATGTGCCACGGCAGCGTCCGGCGCAGCGACAGGTCGGCGGGAATCTCGTGCTCGTGGAACCAGCCGCAGCCGCTGGTCTCCAGGCTGGTCGTCGCCTCCCCGCCGTCCAGCGCGCAGATGAAGAACAGCCGGACCACCGAGAACGGCGATGGCGGGTGCGCGTGGCTGGCGCGATCCCACACGGCGGCGAGTTTCATCACTCGAGCGTGGTAGCCGGATTCTTCGCGGATTTCCCGGATCACCGACTGCCGCGGGGTCTGGTTCACATCCGCCCAGCCGCCCGGCAGGGTCCAGAGGTCGCCGTCGATCGCCTCGCGCACCATCAGGATGCGGCCCTGCGGGTCGAACACCGCGCCGCGCACGCCGACCTTGGGGGTGGCGTAGCCGGTCTCCTCGGTGAACAATCCCTCGATGCGGTCCAGGTCGGCGTCGGTGTGCTGGGCCATGATCTGCGACGCGAGGCGCCGCAGCGCCTCAAACCGTTCGCGGTCGTAATCGTTGGGGGTGAACGCCAGGCCGGTCTGGGCGATGGCCTGGATTTCCCGTGCCCAGACCAGCCAGTCCGGATCGGCCATCAGCCGGCCGTCTCGCTGATCAGCATGCCGTCGGCGGCGGCCTTGCCGGCCACTTCCTGCTCCGTCAGCGGCCGCCAGACCCCGTTCACCAGGATCTCGCTCGGCTTGAAGCGGGCCTTATAGGCCATCTTGCGGCTCTCCGGCACCCAATAGCCTAGGTAGACAAAGGGCAGCCCCGCGGTCCGAGCGCGTTCGATCAGCCAGAGCACGGCGAAGGTACCGAGGGAACGCTTGTCCATGCCCGGCTCGAAGAACGAGTAGACGGCGGACAGGCCGTCACCCAGCTTGTCGCCCAGGCAAGCCAGCACCAGCCTGTCCTGGCGGTCGCGGAACTCGATGATGAAGGTCTCGATCGGCGTGTCCTCGACCATCGCGCGATAGTCGTAGAAGCTCATGCTCGCCATGTCGCCGTCGCCATGGCGAGCCTGCTGGTAGCGCTGAAAAAGCTGGAACTGCTCCGCCGTGGCGCGAGGCGGCACGCGGAACCCCTCCAGTTCGGCATTGGCGCGGGCGATCTTGCGCAGCGTGCGGTCGGTCTGGAACGTGTCGACCGGGATGCGGATCGGCACGCAGGCCTGGCAGCTTGGGCAGACGGGCGCATAGGCGATGTTGTGGCTGCGCCGGAACCCGGCGCGCGACAGGCGGTCATGCAGCGCGTCGGCGTCCGGCCCGACGATCTCCGTCACGACCTTGCGCTCCGTGCGGCCAGCGACGTACGGGCAGGGCAGGGGAGCCGTCGTGTAGAAGAACTGCGGACGGCGAGGTGGCTTATAGGTCATGAGCGTGATGCATCGTCTCAGATTCCGCTCGATCCGGTCAACGCTTGCATCGCTTCGGCCCGCACCACCACCAGCCCGCTGAACAGGTCGTGCAGCGTGCGGTGGCGGATGGTGAACAGCGCGACCAGCATCAGCAGCGGAATGGTCAGCGTCACGTAGTAGAGGATGACGCTGATCGCCGCCTGCAGCGGCGTTGGTGGCCCCAGGTCGTCGTTGCGCCGGACGGCCAGGCCCATCACGCGCTGTCCCGGCGTGGCCGTTCCCTGGCTGATCAGCGAAAGGAAATTATAGAGGAACGGCACCCAGGGCAGCAGCACCATCGCGTGAAAGCCGAGGCCCAGCGTCAGCACGCCGAACAGCACCAGCAGCCACCAGAGAAGCCAGCCCAGGATGACGATCAGGATGCAGTCGATCAGCCAGGCGAAGACGCGCCGCGACAGGACGCCCGCGGTCAGGTAGTCGTCGGGGTAGGGGTAGGTGGAATAGCTCATGGCGTCAAACGCAGTGTCATCGTCACGCGGTCGGGCGTCGGTCCGAGGGTGATGGTAGCACCATCGCGCCAGCGGGTAACGAAATCTCTGGCATGCGCACTGAACGGGTTGCCCGACTGGCCGGGCGCCATCACGAACAGGCTCTTGTCCAGGTCCGACAGATCGTAGACGCCGCGGAAGGCCGGGCCATGCACGTCCTGAAGCTCCGCGTTCACGCCGCCCTGGTCGACCGTGTCGCTGTCGCCGGGCGCGGCGATCGAGATGGTCGATGCCGGCCCCAGGATCGGGACGAAGCGCAGCAGCGGGTGGGCGAAGACGGCTTCGTGCGCGTCGCCCCAGCGCCATTGCGCCGGCGTGTGCCCGAAGCGCTGGGCCAGGGCGTCGGCGGCGTGGGACAACGAATCCCGCAGCATGGGCGTGCAGTCCCCGCCGCACCATTGTGCCCCGGCGGGCGACAACACGAAGTTGACGAAATCGGCCGTGGGTGCGCCAAGCCCGTGGGGCAGCCCGTTCCGCCGCAGCACCAACTGGTAGAACGTCTCCATCCACGCGGTGAAGATCAGCGGTGCCGGCTTGTCCACGACCGCCGCGCCGTCCCAGGATTTGAGCTGGTCCAGCGCCAGCGACGGCAGGCCGGCCGGCGGATCGATCTTCAACAGCCGAGGCAGCACCGCCTGGGCGAACCGGTCCTGGACATCCAGTTGCATGCTGGCGAAGTCCGCCGTCGTGTGCCGCTCCGACCCGTTGAGCAGCGTGCGGATCCGGTCGGCCCGCCAGGCGCCGAACGTGTCGTGCGCCATGGCGACCGGGAAGTCCGCCGGCCAGGTCGGCTCGTTTCCGTTCACCAGCCGGCCGCTGGCGGGCGCGACGCTGTGCGGCAGCTGATCCCCCGTGGCCCAGCCGATCCAGTCATGCGACCCGTCCCCCGGCACGGGCGCCGACCCGTCGCCCGCCTTGCGGATCGGCACGCGGCCGGTCGTGAACTCCCCGATCGTCTTGCCGTCCGCCACCAGCAGGTTCTGGACCGGCGAGGTGATCATCTCCGCGGCCTTGCCCGCCTCCTGGACCGTGGTCGCGCGATTGAGCGCCAGCAGCCCCGCCGCCGCCGTGTCGCCGGGCTGCAGGTTGGCCATCTCGACCGCCAGGATCGGGCCGGCAGGGTTGTCCAGGTCGCTGATCACCGGGCCGTGGCGGGTCTCGCGGACGATCAGCAACTGCTCGCCCTGGCCGCGGACGCCGATCGCTTCTTCATGCACCTCGAACGGGCGTGGCCCGTCGGGCGTCATGTAACGCCCCTGGCCGGCGGGTTTCTCGACGAAGATGTCCTGCACGTCCGCGCCGGTGGTGGTGAAGGTCCAGGCGATGTGGCTGTTGTGCCCCAGGACCAGGAACGGCACGCCCGGCGCGGTGGCGCCGGCCAGCACGCCGTCCGGGGTCTCGATCCGTGCCAGGTACCAGATGCCGGGGAAGCCGAAATCCAGGTGCGGATCGCCGGCCAGCAGGGGCGCGCCGGTCGCCGAGTGCCGCCCGTCCACCGCCCATTCGTTCGACGCGGTCATCGGCCCAAGGAACCGTCGGGTGAACGGTCGCGGGAACCCCGGCAACACCGCCGCCAGGCGGCGGGCGGTCCGGGCGAGGAGGGGAAGGTCGCGCAGCAGCGATGGATCGGCGAAAGCGTCCATCGCATTGACGTCGCCCCGCGGCGGCCAGAGCGTGTCCAGCAGGCCGGCCGGCGCCTTGCCGGCCAAGCCGAGACGCGCCAGTTCCTGCCGCCAGTTCATCGACAGCCAAAGACCCATCGTCTTGGCCCACAGCAGGCTGTCGACCGGCGACCAGGGTTCGGGCGCGCCCAGGACCAGGAACTCCGGCGCGGCGAAGCGGCCCTTGCGGTCGATCCAGGCGTTCACCCCGTTCGCATAGGCCCGCAGCATGGCCTGGGTGTCCTTGGGCAGGCCCTCGAAATCGGCGACGGCAGCGCGGCGGAGGCCCAGGACCCGCATCATCCGGTCCATGGCCAGGGTGGGCTCCCCGGCGATCTCCGACAGCCGGCCGGAGGCGGCGCGACGCATAAGCTCCATTTGGAACATGCGGTCGCGCGCATGCACGTAGCCGAGGGCGGCGGCGGCATCCAGCGCGTTCGCCGCCTTGATCCGCGGGATGTCGTCGGCGTCATAGGTGATGTCGACGGGCGCCGAGAGACCGGGTATTGGCGCCTGGTCACGGCTCGAGGGGAGCGTGAGATAGATCGCGCCCGCGGCCAGCGCGGCCAGCAGAAGGATCAGGACGAGCAGGGCCGTGAAGCCGCGAACGACGATTTTCGTGAAGCCACGCATGCGCGGAAACTGACCTGTCGCGCGACGTCTGCCTAGTGGGGCGTCGAGTACTCGTTGGGGGCCGCCGCGGCGTGCCGGCCGTCATTCATCAGGGATCAAAATGATTTGGATTTTTACCTTGCGGGCAACGATGCGATCACTAGGATCGGGTTTTGGGGCACGAGCGGCAATGGAAACGCCATAGGCAGACAATATATGAAGCCGCCACACACTGATTCAGCCGTCACGCTCGACGCGATCGACCGACGCATCCTCGCAGCCTTGCAGGAAGACGGACGTATGACGAATGTCGATCTGTCCAAGCGGGCCGGCATCTCGGCGCCGCCATGCCTGCGCCGCGTCAGGGCGCTGGAAGAGGCGGGCGTCATCCGCGGATACCATGCCGATACGGATCCGCAGCTTCTCGGCTGGGAAATCACGTTTTTCGCCATCGTCGGGCTGGACAGCCAGAAAGAGGCGGTGCTGTCCGCCTTCGAGCAACTCGTCGGTTCCTGGGCCGAGGTGCGGGAGTGCCACATGATCCGCGGCGGCGGCGACTTCCTGCTGAAGCTTGTCGCTCGGGATACCGCCCATGAGAACCAGTTGACCCAGAAACTGACGGGTCTGCCGACGGTCAGCCGGGTGCAGACGCTGCAGACGATCCGCACCAGCCGGTCGCTGGCCGGGGTGCCGCTTTAGAACGTGTAGGCCTCGGACATGCCATCGTCGACGGTGCGGGCGTTCAGCTTCTGGCGCAGCGGCGTCCCCGACGCGCCGATGCACCGCAGGATGCGCGCCTGCATCGCGGGAGCGCCGAATTCCTCGGTCGGCGCCAGGACGATCCGGTCCGGGCGGCGTGTCGCCAGGGCCTTCAGGCGGTCGTTGTAGTCGCGGACATAGCGCGTGATCATTTCGTATTTCACCCGATCCGGATTGGTCCCGGCATCGTGCGGCAGCGGATAGCTGGGATAGCTGCGATCCCAGACGCTGGGTCTCCACACGCCGTTGCCGGCGGGGGCCCAGTGGTTGAAGGACCCGCGTCCATGGCCCTTGACCCGCATGAACGACTGCGCGCACTTGTCCGCGTTGCGGAACAAACCGATCGCGAGAGCGTCGGGAAATGCTTCCAGGACCGTATCCAGCGCGTTCAGCCACCAATGCGAGACGTCTGCTACGACGGAATAATGATCCGCCAGCATTCCAAGCCGACGGATGTGGAACCGGACCTCCGCCTCGTGCGGGGTCCAGTCGATCAGCGGCGGATTCTCGTGCGTGCTGCAACTATCGGGGATCGTCGCCAGCAAAGCCGTCAACGAGGTCGAACCCGACCGGCCGCTGCCCAGGCCGATCACGATCCGGCCGGGCCGCGCGCGCTTGGGGCGGGATCGCAGGACTTGTTCCAGATTGCGGAAATAGGCATCCGCGAGGCGCGCAGTGGGGAACGTGTCCTCCATGATCCTCAGCAGCAGCCGGCCGTGCCCGACGGTGCCGAAGGGTTCCTCGTGCTGCCGGGCGTCGAGGAGCGCGTCGGCGGCTTGGGCGGTCGCCCTCATGTCAGTAGGGTCGAAGAGTGTGGTCGTCGGATCGACAGCGAAGGCGGTGCCCCCGGAAGCAGGCAAAAGCTGGTCCATCACACGCCGCCGCAGCCGAAGCACCGGCGTCGGGATAAATTTCTGCAACCCCAAACCTGATCTCCGTCTTGCACCTGAGAGGCTCGCTGCGGCGATCGGAAATCGTCACAATCGGCGCGAAATCTGCGGCAGTTGCCTGTAATAGTGCTTATCTGATTGTGAAACCGGACAATTTTATGCGTCAAAATCGGCTGATCCGATGGTTTGACCCTTCATTTATCGCTCGCGTCCGTGGCTATAGAGCCAATCATTGCGGAAGGCTACAAAAATCCCGCTGTAAGACCCGAATACCCATTTTTTATCCCAGTCGTATCAATAATGGTATGAGTCCATGATATAGCGTTTTCCCGGACGCTCCGCATGCGGCCCCGCATCGCATTCCGCTTGACCGCCTCCCCTCGTTTTGTTTCAGCGTTCCGCGATGACGACCCAAGTGGATTCCGAACCCGACCGCCTGACGGCCCCGCCGGATGCGCCGCGCCCCCGCCTGCCGGTCCTGAGTGTCGTCGTTCCCTGCTTCAACGAACGTCCCAACGTCGTCCCGATGATCGCCAGGCTCGATGCCGCCCTGGCCGGCATCGCCTGGGAAGTGATCTATGTCGACGACAACAGCCCGGACGGCACCGCGGAGGAGGTCCGGCGCATCGCCCGCACCGACCCGCGCGTGCGCTGCATCCGTCGCGTCGGCCGTCGCGGCCTGGCCTCGGCGGTGATCGAGGGCGCGCTGTCCTCCTCGGCCGACTATGTCGCGGTGATCGACGGCGACCTGCAGCACGACGAAACCCGGCTGCCCGTGATGCTGGAGGCGCTGCGCAGCGGCGCCTATGACCTGGCCGTCGCCAGCCGCCATGTCGCCGGCGGCGACAATGCGGGGCTGGCAGGCCGCTGGCGGCATCTCCTGTCGGACGGCGGCATCGCGCTCGTGCATACGATCCTGCCGGTCAAGCTGACGGACCCGATGAGCGGCTTCTTCATGCTGCCGCGCCCGCTGTTCGAGGACCTGGCCCGCAACCTCAACGGCCAGGGGTTCAAGATTCTGCTCGACCTCGTCCTCAGCAGCCCGGCCCCCCTGCGGGTCCTGGAGATCCCCGCGCGGTTCCGCGAGCGGGTGGCGGGGGAGAGCAAGCTCGACATGCTGGTGCTGATGCAGTTCGCGGGGCTGCTGCTGGACAAGGTGTTCGCGGGCTACCTGCCGTTGCGCTTCGTCTCCTTCGCGCTGGTCGGCGTGCTGGGCGTCCTGGTCCACCTGACGGTGCTGACCGGGCTGCATCAGGTCACGGGCTTCCGGTTCGAGGTCGAGCAGGCGTTCGCCACGCTGGTGGCGATGGTGTTCAACTTCGCGCTCAACAACAACATCACCTATCGCGACCAGCGCCTGAGAGGGCCCCGCCTGTGGCGGGGGCTGCTGCTGTTCATGATCGTCTGCGGCTTCGGCGCGATCGCCAATATCGGCATCGCGCAGGTGCTCTACGAGCGCGACGCCACCTGGACCATGGCCGGTGCGATCGGCGCGATCATCGGGGTGGTCTGGAACTACGCCGTCTCGGCCACGCTGGTCTGGCGGGCGCGGTAGCTACTGCTGCATCTGCAGCATCGTCGCCATCGGCATCATGTTGTGGTTCAGGTGGCTCATGATGAACAGCGATCCCACGATCAGCAGGAAGACGATCACCACGCCGAAGGCCAGCGCCATGACGTTGTTGACGTTGTCCGGGCCGGAGGTCAGGTGCAGGAAGAAGGTCAGGTGCACGCCCATCTGCCCGACCGCCAGCACACTGAGCGCGACCGGGATGCTGGGTCCCCAGACCAGGTGGGTCTGCGCCAGCACGAACGCCACCACCGTCAGCAGCACCGCCAGCCCCAGGCCGATCGCGTAAAGGCTCAGGCTTTCGACCGTGTGCGCCTCGTCCGGGGGCGAGTCGCCCGGCGCGATGTCCAAGGCGTCCTTGATCTGATCTTCGCTCATGTGGCCACCCCGATGAGGTAGACGATGGTGAAAAGCGCCACCCAGATGATGTCGAGCGCGTGCCAGAACAGGCTGAAACACAGCAGGCGGCGCATGATGTCCGGGCGATAGCCCTTGGCGTAGACCTGCGCCATCATCGTCAGCAGCCACAGCAGGCCAAGCGTCACATGGATGCCGTGGCAGCCGACAAGGGTGAAGAACGACGACAGGAAGGCGCTGCGCCCCGGCCCGTAGCCGTGCGAGACCATGTCGGCGAACTCCAGGCTCTCCAGCACCAGGAACCCGACGCCCAGCAGGAACGTCACCGCCATCGCGCCGTAGTACCAACTGTCGCGCTTCAACTGCGCGCCGATGAAGGCGACGCCGCAGGTGAAGCTGGACAGCAGCAGGAGCGCGGTCTCCCACGCCGTGTTGGTCAGGTCGAAGATCTCCGCGCCGCTGGGTCCGCCGGCGGTCGCGTCGCGCAGGACCGAGAAGCTCGCGAAGAACGCCGAGAACATGACGATGTCGCTGAGCAGGAAGATCCAGAAGCCATAGCCCGTGATGATCCGCTTCGCGGCCAGGTCGTGCGCGCCGTGCGAAGCCGGCACGAGGGCGTGGTGGGAGCCGTGCGCCCCGCCATGTCCTCCGGAGGGGTGCCCTTCGGCGATCGAGCCGCTCATTCCGCCACCGCCATCCGTTCAAGCGCTTGTTTGCGGGCGGCACGGTTGGCCCGCCAGATCTTCGCCACCTCCTCGGCGGGGATGGCGTATTCCTGGAAGTCGCGCCAGGCGAAGGCGACGAACGTCACGAACGCGCCGAAAACCCCCAGGGCGGCCATCCACCAGATATGCCAGATCATGGCGAAGCCGATGATGGTGGCGAAGAAGGCGCAAACGAAACCGGTCGGACTGTTCCGCGGCATTTCGATCTCGGTGTATTCGGGTTCCTCGCTGAGTTCCATGTTGCTGATCGCCCGTTGCTTGATCGTCCAATAGGCGTCCTCGCCCTCGACGTTCGGCAGGACCGGAAAGTTGAAGGCAGGCGGCGGGGACGGCGTCGCCCATTCCAGGGAGCGGGCGTTCCAGATGTCCCCGGTCACGTCGCGCAACGACTCGCGCTGGCGGATGCTGACGACGATCTGGATGATCTGGCAGACGATGCCGGCCAGGATGATCAGTGCACCGGCGGCCATCACCAGCAGCCACGGCCGCCACTCGGGCACATCGTAGTGCTGCATGCGCCGCGTCATGCCCTCCAGCCCCAGCACATAGCCGGGGCCCCAGGCCAGGATGTAGCCGACCAGCCAGAGCCAGAACGCGGCCTTGCCCCAGCCTTCGTGCAGCCGGAAGCCGAAGGCCTTGGGAAACCAGAAGATATAGCCGGCGAACGCGCCGAACAGCACGCCGCTGATGATGACGTTGTGGAAATGCGCCACCAGGAACAGGCTGTTGTGCAGCAGGAAATCGGCCGGCGGCACCGCCAGCAGCACGCCCGTCATGCCGCCGACGACGAAGGTGAACAGGAACGCGATCGACCACATCATCGGCGTGGTGAAGCGGATGCGCCCGCCATACATGGTGAACAGCCAGTTGAATATCTTCACGCCGGTCGGCACCGCGATGATCATCGTGCTGATGCCGAAGATCGCGTTGACGTCGCCGCCGGCCCCCATGGTGAAGAAATGGTGCAGCCAGACCATGAACGACAGCAGGCAGATCGCCATCGTCGCCATCACCATGGACCGGTAGCCGAAGATCGGCTTGCCGGAAAAGGTCGAGACCACCTCGGAGAAGATGCCGAACGCGGGCAGCACCAGGATGTAGACCTCGGGATGTCCCCAGGCCCAGATCAGGTTCATGAACATCATCACGTTCCCGCCATCCGTATTGGTAAAGAAATGAAACCCCAGGTAGCGGTCCAGCAGCAATTCGGCGAGCGTCGCGGTCAGGATCGGAAACGCGGCGACGATCAGCAGGTTCGACGCCAGCGCCGTCCAGCAGAACATCGGCATCCGCATGTAGGTCATGCCCGGCGCGTGCATCTTCAGGATCGTCGTCACCAGGTTGACGCCCGCCACCAGGGTCCCGACGCCCGATATCTCCAGCGACCACAGGTAATAGTCGACGCCGACGCCCGGCGAGTAGGTCAGTTCGGACAAAGGCGGGTAGGGCAGCCAGCCGGTGCGCGCGAATTCCCCGACCACCAGGGAGATGTTGACCAGCAGCGCACCGGTGGCGGTCAGCCAGAAACCGACGGAATTCAGCGTGGGGAACGCCACGTCGCGCACGCCAAGCTGCAGCGGCACGACGAAGTTCATCAGCCCGATGACGAACGGCATCGCCACGAAGAAGATCATCAGGGTGCCATGCGCCGAGAAGATCTGGTCGTAATGTTCGGGCGGCAGGTATCCAGGAGCGCGGAATGCCAGCGCCTGCTGCGAGCGCATCATCAGCGCATCGGCGAAGCCGCGCAGCAGCATCACCATCGCCAGCAGCGTGTACATCACGCCGATGCGCTTGTGGTCGACGCTGGTGATCCACTCATGCCACAGATAGGGAAGGTGGCCTCGGATCACCACCCAGGCCAGGATCAGCACCAGGATGACGCCGACGGCGGCGCCGGCGGCCAGGGGGATCGGCTGATCGAAGGGAATGGCCGACCAGGTAAGCTTACCCAGCATGCATGGTCTCCGGCTTAGGGGATCGACTTGGGTGAGACATCGCGATGCGGAGTGTCCGCCGGCGGCCCCTCAGCCGGCGGGATGAGCTGGGCCACGATGCGTGCGAACAGTGTCGGGTCGGCGTTGCGATAGGTGAACGGTGTGACGTTCAGGCTTTGCCTTTCCAGCGCCTTGTACGCCGCCTCGTCCAGTACCGGCCCTTTCTGGCGCGTCGCCTCGACCCAGGTGTCGAATTGCTCCGCCGGCAGGGCGTGGACGTCGAACCGCATGCCGGAAAAACCGTCGCCGCTGTAGTGGCTCGATTCACCCAGATAGGTCCCGGCGGTGTCGGCCTGCAGGTTCAGGCGGACCGTCATCCCGTTCATCGTGTAGATCATGCTGCCCAGCCGGGGGATGAAGAACGCGTTCATCACGCTGGCCGAAGTCAGGGTGAAGTCGATCGGCGTCCCGGCCGGGATCGTGAGCTCGTTCACGCTGGCCAGCTTCAGGTCGGGGTAGATGAACAGCCATTTCCAGTCGAGCGAGACGACTTGCACGCGCAGCGGCTTGGTGATCGGCGGCAGCGGCTTCGCCGGGTCCAACTCGTGCGACCCGATCCAGGTGACCCCGCCCAGCAGCAGGATCACCAGCAGCGGGATGGCCCAGACCACCAGCTCGATCGTGCCCGAATGGATGAAGTTCGGCCGATACCGCGCCCGCGTGTTGCCGGCGCGGAACCAGAAGGCGAACCCGGCGGTGGCAATGAACACCGGGACCACGATGCACAGCATGATGGCGACGGAGTCCATCAGGATCGTGGCGTCGCCCGTCCCGATCGGCCCGACCGGGTCAAGGACCGAATTCTTGCACCCGGCCAGGCCCAGCAGGGGAAGAAGCCAGACCAACGCGGCAGTCCGGCGCAGGGCCGACCGGGACAGGCCGGCCCGATGCGGGCGGAACGCCCGGACCATCGTCCGGAACCGGTTGCGTGGCGTCGCTGGAGGATGCCGTGCCTGCATCGCATACTCCCGGTCATGCCGCGACGGACGCGGCGGCGGCTTTATAACCGTGTTGCCGGATCGGGACCACGCTTCCCGGATCACGAAAGCCGGCCCTTCCGGTTACAGTTCGGACATGCCGGGACCACCATGCATGTCTTTTTGGCCACTCCGACCCGTCGGCAAAAAGGCCGAATTGTGGCATTGACTTGACGGAGTGGGTTCGTCAGTCTCGACCTTATCTGGCTCCGGCCGGATGGACAACGAAACATCGTGGGCAACGAGACATACAGGGATAGGAAACGCATGAGGCGCGGCAAAGCTCGGATTCTGGCGGGTCGGGCTTGACCGCGCTGCTCGAGGCCAAAGGCCTCCATGCCGCGTATGGGGAGACCAGGGTTCTTCACGGCATCGGCTTCTCGGTCCGGGAAGGCGGGGTGACGGCGCTGCTGGGCGCCAACGGTGCCGGCAAGACCACGACATTGCGCGCGATCTGCGGCACCGTCCGCACCCAGGGGGAGATCGCCCTGGGCGGGCGGCGCATCGACGGCCTGCAGACCGAGGACATCGTCCGCCTCGGGGTCGCGCAAGTGCCGGAAGGCCGCGGCACCTTCATGGAACTCACCGTCGAGGAAAACATGAAGCTCGGTGCCTACACGCGCCCGGCGCGGCGGGTGACCGAAGACTTCGAGCACATGTTCGACTACTTTCCACGCCTGAAGGAGCGCTTCCGCCAGCAGGCCGGCACCCTGTCGGGCGGCGAGCAGCAGATGCTGGCGATCGCCCGAGCCCTGTTGTTGCGGCCGAAACTTCTGTTGCTGGATGAGCCGTCGTTCGGTCTCGCGCCGCTGATCGTGCAGGAGATCTTCCGCATCCTGCGCCGTATCCGCGAGGATGCCGGCGTCAGCATCCTGCTGGTCGAGCAGAACGCCACCCTGGCGCTCGACTTCGCCGACGACGCCTTCGTGCTGGAAACCGGCCGCATCGTCCTGTCCGGTCCGTCGGGCGACATCATCAAGGACGAGGGCGTCCGCCGCTCGTATCTCGGATACTAAGGGGACAGGGGATGTTCGCCGGCGTCATCCACCAGGTCATGTCGGGCATCGCCACCGGGGGCATCTATGCCTCGGTCGCGCTGGCGCTGGTCATGATCTACCAGGCCACCCACCACGTGAATTTCGCCCAAGGGGAGATGGCGACGTTCTCGACCTATATCACGCTGATGATGATCAATGCCGGGCTGCCCTATTGGGTGGCGTTCTTCCTGGCCATTATCGTTTCCTTCGTTATCGGCGTGGCGATCGAGCGGATCCTGATGCGACCTTTGGCGAACGCGCCGGTGCTGTCCTCGGTGGGCGTGTTCGTCGGGCTGCTGCTGGTCATCAACAGCCTGAGCGGCTGGCTCTTCGACTACACGATCAAGCAGTTCCCGACGCCGTTCCCGGACCGGCCGATGCTGGGCGGTTACCTGTCGGGACACGAGCTTGGCTCGACCGCCGTCACGTTGATCGTGCTGGCCTGCGTCTACGCGTTCTTCCGCCACACCAGGCTGGGCCTGGCGATGCGCGCGGCGGCCTATAACCCGGCGTCGTCACGGCTGGTCGGGGTGCGGGTCGGCTGGATGCTGGCGCTGGGCTGGGGCCTGGCGGCGGCGATCGGGGCAGTCGCGGGCTGCATGGTGGCGCCGATCGTCTTCCTCGATCCCAACATGATGTCGGGCATCCTGCTCTACGCCTTCGCCGGCGCGCTGCTGGGCGGCATCGACAACCCGCTGGGCGCCGTGCTGGGCGGGTTCATGGTGGGCATCATCGAGAACCTCGGCGGCGCCTACCTGGTCGGGACGGAGCTGAAACTGACCCTGGCGCTGGTGATCATCGTCGCGGTGCTGACCGTCAAACCCACCGGCCTGATGGGCCGGCGCGTCTTCAGTCGGGTATGAGCATGAAGCGTGGAACCTGGCTGATCGCCGTCGTGGTGCTGGTCGCGGCGATCTGGCCGGCGGCGACATTCTCCAGCTATCACCTGTTCCAGTTGACCATGGTCGCGGTCTACGCCATCGCGATCCTGGGGCTTTCGCTGCTGACGGGCTTCAACGGCCAGATCTCCTTGGGACACGGCGCGTTCTACGCGATCGGCGCCTATACCACCGCGATCCTGATGACGACCTGGGACGTCCCGTACTGGGCGACGCTGCCGGCCTCGGCCGCGGTCTGTGGCGTGGTCGGGTTCCTGGTCGGCCTGCCGGCGCTGCGGCTGGGGGGTCTCTATCTCGCGTTGACCACGTTCGCGCTTGCGGTCGCGATCCCGCAACTGCTGAAATACAAGGCGGTCGACGCATGGACCGGCGGAGTCCAGGGACTGGTGATCGACAAGCCGGACGCGCCGTTCGGTCTGCCCTTGTCGTCCGACCAGTATCTCTATCTGTTCACCTTCGCCGTCATGGCGGTGATGTACGTCATCGCCTGGAACCTGGTGCGCGGGCGGATCGGGCGCGCGATGAAGGCGATCCGCGACCACGCGCTGGCCGCGGAGGCGATGGGCATCAACACCGCCTTGATCAAGACCGGCACCTTCGCGGTCAGCGCCCTGTTCACCGGCCTGGCGGGCTCGCTGGGGGCGATCGCGGTGCAGTTCGTGGCGCCGGACAGCTTCAGCGTCTTCGTCTCGATCTTCTTCTTCGTCGGGCTGGTGGTGGGGGGCGTGTCTTCGATCGGCGGCACGCTGATCGGCGCGGCCTTCATCGAGTTCGTGCCGAACCTGGCCGACGCGGTCTCCAAGGCGGCGCCGGGCGCGGTCTACGGCGTGATCCTGATCGCCACCATGTTCCTGATGCCGGCGGGGGCGGGGGGCCTCCTGGCCTCATTGTGGCGGCGGCTGACGGCGCGTCACCCGGCGGCCCCCGACGGCACCGCGGCGCAAGGCGGCCCGGCGGCGGAGGGCACCGCGACGATCGAGGCCGATGCGTGATCAGGCCCCGCGCCGCAGCCAGGTCATCGACAGATAGGCGCCGATCCAGGACCCGGCGGCGGCGAACAGCACGTAGACCCAGTTCTGGGTGTAATTGATCACCGCGAACGACGAGAGCAGGTACCACAGACTGCTCCAGGTCGCCGCCGGCACGCGTCTCCGGGCCGCGATGGCCGAGGAGAACATCACGTACACCGCATCCGTGGCCGCCGTCGCGGCGGCCACGCCGGCGGCGATGATTGGGTCGACATCCGACAGGCCTGACAGGATCATCCACCAACTCCGTGCAAACCCCGCCTCGGTTCTTGGAGGCGGCGGCGGTCGCAGGGTAGCATGGCGGCAACGAACAGGGGCCGGGCAGCCGACTAGCGGGAGAAGGAAACGGGACATGATGCCGGACGTAATCCCCGACATGATCCCTGGCGGTAACATGATCCCTGGCGGTAACATGATCCCTGGCGGTGACATGATCCCTGGCGGTCGCACGCCATGATCGCGGCCATCAGCCTCATGCGCCGGCAGGACGGCGCCGAACTGGGACGGTTCCGGCGGCATTGGCTGGACGTCCACGGGCCGCTGGTGTGCGCGTTCCCTCGGCTGCGGCGCTACGTGCAGTGCCATGTGGTCGAATCGTCCGCGACCAATGATGCCGCTCGCGCCATGCGGATCGACGGGTTCCCGATCCTGTTCTTCGATGACGACGCGGACCGGATGGCGGCGCATCGGTCCCCGGAGATGGCCGCCTGCAACATCGACTCCCGGCTGTTCGTCGGGGCGGTCTCGCGCGTCATCGCCGACGCCGTGGGCGAGTTGCGGACCGGGCCCGGCCGGTTCAGCCTGATCGAGATCTGGCCGCCGGGAACCGGCGAAGGGGCGGGACGACCCGTGCGGTATGGCGTGCGGGAGCAGGGCCGAGCCCCGAACAGCGTCATCCCCCATCTCGCGGTCGAGGTCGGGCACATGGCGCAGACCTGGTTCGACAGCCTGGTGGACCTGGAGACACGCGCGGCGCCCGGCGACCCGTCGGTGGCGCGGTTCGTGGTCGAGGAACACTGGCTGGCCTGAAGCCGCCCGAGGCGAGACCCTTCCGGGGCGCGAGACCCCGGACACACAAGACCCTGGGCGCACGGGACCCTGGGCGCACGGGACCCTGGGCGCACGGGACCCTTGGGGCGCCACTGCGTTGCCTAGACTTTCAGCAGATCCTCCACCGAATCCCCAAAACTCCCCTCAAGCCCTGGTGATTCTGCCTTTTCGCGCAGCAGGGTTGAGGTTGTCGCGTGGCTGCCGATGCTGCATTGCGGTAAATCCTCTCCGCCGCCGGCGCCATGACAGGCGCGGCGGCTTCCGTTGCCGCGCCAGAGGACCAAGGGGCCGACATGCAGACCCAGGACGAAGTGCCCCAGTTTTCCCATCAGCAGATCCTCCAGGTCCTCAGCGGCATCCTGCTGTGCATCTTTCTTGCCGCGATCGACCAGACCGTGGTGATCCCCGCCGTGCCGGCGATCGCCGCCGACCTGAACGGGTTCAGCCATCTGGCCTGGATCGTGTCCGCCTATCTGCTGACCTCCACCGCCGCGACGCCGGTGTATGGCAAACTGTCCGACATCTATGGGCGGCGGAAGCTGCTGCTGGTGGCGCTGGCGGTCTTCGCGGTGACGTCCGGGCTGTGCGCCATGGCCCACAGCCTCACCCAACTCGTGATCGCCCGGGCGCTGCAGGGGATCGGCGGAGCGGGGCTGATGGCGATGGCGCAAGCGGCGATCGCCGATGTGGTCAGCCCGCGGGAGCGGGGACGCTACCAGGGCTACATGGCCTCGACCTGGGGCCTGGCGTCGGTCGCCGGCCCGGTGATCGGCGGCTGGGTGACCGACACGCTGTCCTGGCGCTGGATTTTTTGGATCAACCTGCCGATCGCGCTGGCGGCGATGGTGCTGTGCGACCGGGCGCTGCGGCTGTTGCAGCCGAAGGCCACGAAGGGCCGGATCGACTGGGTGGGCGCGTTCCTGCTGACCACGGCGGTCAGCGCCCTGCTGCTGGTCCTGAGCTGGGGCGGCGTCGAGATGCCCTGGACATCGCCGCCGATCTTCGCCCTCGGCGCCGCCGGCGTCGTGCTGCTGGCGCTGCTGACGGTGCAGGAGCGGCGGTTCTCCGACCCGCTGCTGCCGCCGCGGCTGTTCGCGAACTCGGTCTTCGTGCGCGGCGTGGCGATCGCGTTCTGCGGCGCGCTGGCGCTGTTCGGCGGCAGTTTCCTGCTGCCGCTCTACTTCCAACTGGTGAACGGCGCCGATGCCGCGATGTCGGGCGCGCTGCTGGCGCCGTTCCTGGGCGCCAACTGCGTGGGTGCGGTCATCGCCGGCCGGCTGGCGCGGCGGCATGGGAAGATGAAGGCGATCCTGGTCGTCGGACTGGTGGGCTGCATGGCCGGCTTCGGGCTGCTTGCGCTGGTGACCGCCGATACGCCCCGGTTCCTCCTCGTGGTCTACCAGCTCCTCCTCGGCACCGCGCTGGGGCTGGTGATGCCCAGCGCCCTGGTCACGGTGCAGAACGCGGCCGAACAGCGGGACATCGGCGCGGCGACGGGCTGCCTGTTGTTCCTGCGCTCCATGGGCGGCGCGTTCGGCAGCACGATGGTCGGCGCGCTGCTGGCCGGCGGCTTCGCCGCGCACCTGACGGCGATCGGCATCACCGCGCATATCGACCTGGGCGAGGTGCGCCAGCATGCCGGCGCCTTGGCCGATATCCCGGCGGCGATGATCCCCAAGGTCCATATCGCGCTGGCGGATGCGTTCCACGTCGCGTTCCTGGCCTGCGCCGTCGTGATGGCCGCCGCGGTGTTCATTGCCCTGGGGATGCGCGACCTGCCGCTCCGCACGACCTCGGCGCGCGAGCCGACGGACGAAACCGCGGTCCTGGCGCATTGATGCCAGGCCGGCCGCCGCCGGCCTGATACCAGACATAACCGCGCGGCGGACGCCTGCTCGCGTTGCCCCTTGACATCCGGCCGGAGCCGGGGCCGTTCAAGCGGAGCAACCAGTAAGGACAGAGATGCAAAGCCTGCCGGAAAGACGCTTCAAGCGGTTGGGCCGCCTGCCGCTGATCTCTCCCCGCCTGTGGGTCAGGCGGTTGATCTTCTGGCTGGGGGCGATCGTGGTCTCGACCGTCGCGATCGTCTTCGCCCACGCGGCGGATATGGCCACGAGCCTGTTCCTGCACGTGATCGACGGTCGGCCCTGGCTGCCGTTCCTGCTCTGCCCCGCCGGGCTGACCGTGTCGTTCCTGCTGACCCAGCACGTCTTTCCCGGCGCCCAAGGCAGCGGCATCCCGCAGACCATCGCCGCGCTGCACATGCATGACCAGGCTGTGGTCAACCGCGTCCTGTCCCCCCGTATCGCCGTCGGCAAGATCGTACTGACGCTGCTGGGCCTGTGCGTCGGCGCGTCGATCGGACGCGAAGGGCCGACGGTGCAGGTCGGCGCCTCCATCATGCATGCGCTGGGAAAGCTGCAGCGCCTGCCACGGCTGGAGCTGCAGCGTGCGCTGATCCTCGCTGGTGGCGCGGCCGGCATCGCCGCGGCGTTCAACACTCCGCTGGCCGGAGTGGTGTTCGCGATCGAGGAACTCAGCCACTCCTTCGAGGCACGCACCTCCGGCACGGTCTTCACGGCGGTGGTGATCGCCGGCGCGACCACGCTGGGGCTGGTCGGCAACTACACCTATTTCGGCCAGACCGCGGCGACGCTGTCGAACCAGCCGGGGATCGCGGCGGTGCTGCTGTGCAGCGCGGTGGGGGGCCTGGCGGGCGGGGTGTTCAGTTGGTCGCTGGTGCTGGCGGCACGCGGCCTGCCGGGACGATGCGGCCGGCTGATCATGAACCATCCGGTGGCCTTCGCGGCGCTGTGCGGCCTGACGCTGGCGATCCTGGGATACCTGTCCAATGGGCAGACCTACGGGACGGGATACGAACAAGCGCGGGGCCTGGTCGAGGAACATTCGAACTTGTCGCCGATGTTCGCATTCCTGAAGCTGGCGGCGACCGTCGTGTCCTATGTCAGTGGCATCCCGGGCGGTATTTTCGCGCCGTCCCTGGCGATCGGCGCGGGGATCGGATCGATCCTGTCGCCGCTGGTGCCGAATGCGCCGGTCGGGGCCATGATCCTGCTGGGAATGACCGCGTATTTCTCGGGCGTGGTGCAAGCGCCGATCACCGCGACGGTGATCGTGATGGAGATGACCGCCAACCAGAACCTGATCATCGCGCTGATGGCGACGGCGTTCCTGTCCTTCGGCTTTTCGCGCCTGATCTGCCGCAGGCCGCTCTATGGCGCCCTGGCGCGGCGGTTCCTGTTCCTTCAGGGAGGTCATTGAGGCCGCCGGCAGAGCTTTGCCAGCCTGCCGGTTCATGCTTCTCTCCGCCCGGGAAACATCGTGACAATCTCCGGGGGAACCTCCATGACCGAAGCGACGACCACGGCCGGCCATATCCCGCCGATCCTGCTGATCGGCTGCGGCCGGATGGGCAGCGCGATGCTGGCCGGCTGGCGGGAGCAAGGCCTGGCGCCCTCGGTCGCCGTCGATCCGTCGCCCGCGGCCGCCGCCTTCGCCGGGCCGGACCTGGCCGTCGTCGCCGGGCCTGAAGCCATTGCGCCGGATTTCGTGCCCGCCGCCGTCGTCCTGGCGGTCAAGCCGCAGAACGCCGCCGAGACGCTGCCGGCTTACGCGCGCTTCACCGGCGGTTCGGTGTTCCTGTCGATCATGGCCGGCCGCACCATCGGCGGCATCGCCCGGCTGCTGGGGCCGGACGCGGCGATCGTGCGGGCGATGCCCAACACACCCGCGGCGATTCGCCAGGGCGTAACCGTGGCCTGCCCCGGCCAAGGGGTCGGCACCCCGCAGCGTGCCTTGTGCGACCGTCTGCTGCACGCGATCGGCACCGTCGCCTGGGTGGAGGACGAGGCGTTCCTGGACCCGGTCACCGCCGTCTCGGGCAGTGGTCCCGCCTATGTGTTCCTGCTGGCCGAACTCATGGAGCAGGCCGCACTCGAACAAGGCCTGCCGCCCGCGCTCGCCAGGCTGCTGGCGCGCCAGACGGTCGCGGGTTCCGGCGCCTTGCTCGCCGCCAGCGCCGAGGACGCCGCCGCCCTGCGCAAGGCCGTCACCAGCCCCGGCGGCACCACTGCGGCAGCGCTGTCGGTGATGATGAAATCCGATGCCTGGCCGCTGACGGTCTCCGAGGCGATCGCCGCGGCCACGCGCCGTTCACGCGAACTTGCCGGCTGAACGGGAAGTTGTGCATCCTATCTCTGTCCCATGACCGAATCGGATTTCGACTCCGCCCTGATAGCCGCCGCGCTTCGCCTCGCCGCCGAGGACGGCTGGCGGCGGATCAGCGTCGCTGCAGCCGCCCGCGCGGCCGGCCTGCCGCTGAACGAAGCACGGGCGCGCTTTCCGGGGCGCCACATGATCCTGCTGCGCTTCGGTGCGCTGGCGGACCAGGCGGCGCTGACGGACGCCCCGGCCGAAGGGCCTGTGCGCGATCGGCTGTTCGACCTGCTGATGCGTCGCTTCGACGCGTTCCAGGCGCATCGCGACGGCGTGATCGCGGTGATGCGGACGCTGCCGTTCGACCCGCCGCTGGCCCTGATGCTGGCCTGCGCGACGGAACGCAGCATGCGCTGGATGCTGGAAGCGGCCGGGATCGCGCTGGCCGGCCCGCGCGGCGACCTGACCGTGAAAGGCTGTGTCGGGGTGTGGCTGTGGACCTTGCGCGCTTGGGAACGGGACGCGTCCGAAGACCTGTCCGGCACGATGGCCGCGCTGGACACGGCGCTGCAGCGGGCGGAGCGGTTGGCCGGCTGGCTGGGCGGGGGCCCCAAGGGGGCGAAACCGCCGCCGGAGGCTGATGAAGGGGCCGGGGAAGCGAGCGGGGAAGCGAGCGAGGAAGGGTCGGAAGAGGGAACGAAAGAGGGTGCGGGCGACGACGCGCCTGACGCACCCTTGCCCGAGTAACGGCCTTTCCGGTCGATCAGTAAATCGTCGCCTTCAGCCGCTCGGGATACGCCTTGTCGTATGCCTCCCCATCCAGCGATCCCCGCGTGATCGCCGCCAGCATCGTCCCGGTGCTCGGCAGCGACCGGCGGTTGATCTGCTTGGCCGGATTCCACAGGTCGGACCGGACCAGGGCCTTCGGGCATTGGAAGTAGACGCTCTCGGCCGTCACCACGATCACGCTGCGGGGCAGCGTGCCGTTGATCGGAAACCGCCCGGTCAGCGATGGCGCCGTCGAGATGACCGCGCGGCCGTTGATCCGCAGCGTCTCACCCACGCCGGGGATCAGGAACAGCAGCGCCACCCGGTCGTCGCGCACGATGTTGCGCAGGCTGTCGATCCGGTTGTTGCCGCGCCGGTCGGGGATCAGCACGGTCTTCTCGTCGGGCACCTGGATGAAGCTGCCCACCGGATCGCCCCGCGGTGAGCAGTCCAGGCCCTCGGGGCCGACGGTCGCCAGCACCATGAACGGGCTCGCCTCGATCATCGCCCGGTAATGCGGGTGGATATAGTCGATCTCCTTGGCGAGCGCGGCCGGGTTGCGCTCCCCGTAAAGAGCGTCCAGCGCCGCCTCGTCACGAACGAGATGCTCGGTCCCGATCACATCCATCGCCAGCCGACTCCTGTGCCATTGCGTCTGCCGCCGCTATAGTCGCTCCGAACGCCGGCCAGCGGCAAGGAGGGAGACGATGTCCGCCAAGAACGAGATCCGGGAACTGCTCGCCCGCTACTGCTTCGCGCTCGATGAAGAGCGGTTCGACGACATGGCCGCCCTGTTCACCGAGGATGGCGTCTGGGAAACCGCGTTCGGCACCGGCAAGGGGCGGGACGGCATCGTCGCGCAGGCGCAATCCATCACGCAGCCGGACCGGCCGCGGCGGGTCCACCTGACCACCAACATCGTGATCGACAAGAAGGGGGACGACGCGGCGACCGTCCGTTCCAACTGGCTGCTGTTCGAGAACGGGCCGCTGGGCCCGAAGATCGGATCGGGCGGCGGCTATTACGACGAAGTCGCGAAGGTGGACGGGCGGTGGCTGTTCCGCCACCGCCGCATCGACCGTTTCATCAAGGCCTGAAGCACGACGACGTCGCTTTCGCCACGCCGTGCTTCATCGCGCTTAGTCAGCCACCTCGACCACCACCAGTTCCGTCGGTTCGGCTGCGGTGATGGTCACGCTGCGTTCCTGGCTGATGGCTACGCCGTCGCGCGCGCCGGCAGTCACGCCGTTCACGGTGACCGAACCGTTGACCGGCACCAGGTAGGCGGACCGGCCAGGGGCGAAGGCCAGCTCCGTCGTCTGCCCGGCAGCGAGCGTGCCGGCCAGCACGGCGGCGTCCGCGTTCAGCGGCAGCGCGTCGGAGCCATCGTCCTGCGGCCGGCCGCTGGCCAGCACCGACAGGCCATCGCCGCTGCGCGGGAAGCTGCGCGTGCCCCAACCCGGCGCGACGCCGCGGCGATCCGGCAGGATCCAGATCTGGAACAGCCGCGTGGGCACCGTCTCCAGATTGTATTCGGCGTGCATGATCCCGGTCCCGGCGTGCATCACCTGCACATCGCCGGCCTCGGTGCGGCCCTCGTTGCCAAGGTTGTCGCGGTGGGTGATCGCGCCCTGACGGATATAGGTGACGATCTCCATGTCACGATGCGGATGCGGATCGAACCCGGTGCCGGGCGCGACCTCGTCGTCGTTCCACACCCGCAGGCGGCCGAGGCCCATGCGGGCAGGATCATGGTAGCTGGCGAAGCTGAAGTGGTGGTGGGCGTTGAGCCATTCGTTGCGGAACGCGCCGAGGCTCGAGAAGGGACGAAGGTCGATCATGGGTCAGATTCCTGTCCTGTGTTGCGCGCCCAGTTGGGAACGGCGCGATCGCGGAACAAGGCCAGGGAGAGGGACGTATAGGTGGTATCGGCCCCTTGTGGAGCCGTCTCCTCGAGGCATGACGACTTCACGTTCGCTCGCTCATCATGCTTTCGGTATTGGTCTGATCGTGCGAGTCAGGCCCGTGGCGATCCCGCCTTCGGCCGTCGCGCTCTAGGCCAGTTCCAGCTCCTTGAACCCCGTCGCCGCCACCGCGTCGCAGCGCGCGCGGTACTCGGGTGCGCTGCCGGCATAGCGGGCGACGATGCGCACCTGCTTGCCCTCCACGTTCGAGTTGACCCCCGTCATCCAGGAGTTGACCTCGAACGTCAGCAGCCCCTCCGCCAGTGACTTGACGTGGTCGGTCCAGTCCTGGACCTGTTGCGCGGGCGCTTCGATCCGCTTGACGCCATGCGCCTTGGCATGGCCCAGCAGGTCGGACACCCATTCCACGTTGTGCTCGATGCTGCGGGGGATGTTGCCCAGCGCCATGTGCGGTCCCATCAGCATCATCATGTTGGGGAACCCGTCGACCATCACGCCCAGATAGGTCTCCGGCCCGGCCTTCCAGCGATCCTTCAATTTCACGCCGTCCACGCCCCGGATGTCGATCCGATCGAAACTGCCGGTGATCGCGTCGAAGCCGGTCGCATAGACGATGATGTCGAACGCGTATTGGGCGTCGGAGGTCTCGATCCCGGTTTCGGTGATGCGCCGGATCGGCGTCTCGTTGATATCGACCAGCGTGACGTTGGGCTGGTTGTAGACCTCGTAGTAGTGCGTCTCCATCGGCACGCGGCGGGTGCCGAAGCCGTGGTTCTTGGGGATCAGCTTCTCGGCCGTCACGGGGTCCTTGACCCGCTGCCTGATCTTGTTGGCAACGAAATCGCTGATCGCCTTGTTGGCCGCTCGATCGGTCAGGATGTCCTTGAAGTTGCCCACCCAGATGCCGAAGCCGGGCGACGCGTACAGCGCTTCCCAGAACGCCAGGCGCTCCTGTTCCGAGACCTCGAACGTCCCGCGCGGGTCGGTGGTGTGCAGGAAGCAGGAGAACGTCTCCTTGCACCGCTGGAACATCGCCGGGTAGTCGGCCCTGATCCGCTGCATCTCCTCCGGCGTGATCTTGCGGTTGTGCAGGGGCGTGCACCAGTTCGGCGTGCGCTGGAACACCGTCAACTGGCCGGCGGTCTTGGCGACCTCCTGGATCGTCTGCACGCCCGTCGCGCCGGTGCCGATGACGGCGACCCGCTTGCCCGCGAAGCTGACCGGTTGGTGCGGCCACTTATAGGTGTGGAACGCCTCGCCCTTGAAACTGTCCACGCCCGGAATGTTCGGCATCGTCGGCGCCGACAGCGGCCCGACCGCGGTGATCAGGAAGCGGCTCGTAAAACGCGCCCCGGTTTCCAGCGTGACCGTCCAGGTCGACGCCTTATCGTCCCACCACGCCGACGCGACGCGGCTGGAGAACTGGATATCGCGACGCAGGTCGAAGCGGTCGGCGACATGCTGCAGATACCGCAGCGTCTCCGGCTGCGGGGCGAAATGCTCCTGCCAGTCCCATTCCGCCAGCAGTTCCTGGGAGAAGGAATACTGGTAGGAATAGCTTTCGGAATCAAAACGGGCGCCGGGATAGCGGTTCCAGTACCAGGTGCCCCCGACATCGGTCCCGGCCTCGAACACCCGCGCCGTCATTCCCAGCTCGCGCAGCTTGATGAGCTGGTACATGCCGGAGATGCCGGCGCCGATGACGATGGCGTCGAAATGCGAGGCGGCGGGTTCGCGTATGTCGTCCATGACGTGCTCCTGTCGTCCGTTCGATCGCATGTTCCTACTGGTGAGTACGATCCGCGTCCAGTTGGTTTTAACCGGGGGCTGCCATGTGGGGCTGCGATGTGGGGCTGCGATGTGGGGCTGCCATGTTCAGCCAAACACCCATCGCATCGCCCGCGCCATCCCGGTGGTGCCGACCCGCACCAGCGGACGCCCGAACCCGGTGTCGGGCAACCCGTGCAGCCGCCGCGCCCAAGGGGGCAGCAGGTCGACGGCAGCCTGCATCGTCAGGCGCTGCGCCGGTTCGGCAAGCGGCGTGCGCGCCCGCTGGGTCAGCACCAGCCGCGCCACCTCCCGCGTGCGGGCGTCGCAGCGCAGCGCGGGGCGGGTGGCGGCCAGCAGCGCTTCGGCCTCGGCGCGGGAGCGGGGGACCGGCGCCGCGCCCAGCGCCTCGCCGATCCGCGCCATCTCCTGGAAATACTGGTCCTGCCGAACCGCCGGCATGTCGGGATCGGCATAGCGGACCCAGGCATCGAGGAAGCTCGTCGTCTCCGTCACATGGACCCAGGCGAGCAGCGCCGGGTCGGCCGCTCGGTACGACGTCCCGTCAGGCAGCGTGCCGGTCACGCGGTCATGGATCGTGCGCACGCGGGCAATGGCGGCCTCGGCGTCCTCGGGTCCGCCATAGGTGGTCGTGGCGATGAACCGAGCGGTGCGGCGCAGACGGCCGTGCATGTCGCTGCGGAAGTTGGAATGGTCCCAGACGCCCGCCAGCACCGCTGGATGCAGCATCTGCAGCAGCAGCCCGGCGATGCCGCCGACCATCATCGACGTGACGTCCCCATGCACCCGCCACGCGACCGCGTCCGGCC
The DNA here is from genome assembly GCF_035548235.1 of Rhodopila sp. GTDB lineage: Bacteria > Pseudomonadota > Alphaproteobacteria > Acetobacterales > Acetobacteraceae > Rhodopila. Next base: position 12,957 of record NZ_DASZTJ010000126.1, on the reverse strand, counting down.
CGAACCAGCCGTCCGGGCGACGTCGCACCGGCGTCTCGCCGCGAGAGGCGTCGTTGAACAGCGCCACCACCTCCCGCGCCACGGCACGCCGCACCGGCTGGGTGAGGCGTTCGGCCAAGGTCTTTGCGGCGGGGCCGGACGGGTAGGGCATCAGTCCAGGATATTGGATCGCGGCGTTCGGCGCGCCACGTGTCAGGGAGCCACTTGTCCGCGCGCCATTCAGGCGTTTCCGGCCAAGTAGTCGATCGCCGCCTGCGTCCCGCCGGTCTTGTGCGGAATGCCGGCCGCCCGCAGCCCCATTTCCACCCCGCCCAGCGTGCCGATCAGTTGCAGGTCGCCGAAATCGCCGAGATGACCGATCCGGAACACCTTGTCCTTCAACGGTCCCAGACCGTTGCCCAGGCTCATGTTGAAGCGCTTCAGGATGGTGGCACGCAACGCGTCGGCGCTGTGGCCCTCGGGGACGCGGACCGCGGTCAGCGACGAGGAATAATGCCTCGGCTCCGCGCACTGGATCTCCAGCCCCCAGACCCTCACCGCTCGGCGGGTCGCCTCGGCGTGGCGGTCATGGCGGGCGAAGACGTTGTCCAGGCCTTCCTCCAGCAGCATCCCGACGGCGGCGTTCAGGCCGTAGAGCAGGTTGGTGGCGGGGGTGAAGGGGAAATACCCCGTCTCGTTCGCCGCCAGCATCGGCCGCCAGTCCCAGTAGCTGCGCGGCAGCTTGGCCGTCTCGGTGGCCTTCAGCGCCTTGGGGCTGATCGCATTGAACGATAGCCCCGGCGGCAGCATCAGCCCTTTCTGGGAGCCGGCGACGGTCACATCGACACCCCAGGCATCGTGCTTGTAGTCGATGCTGGCGAGCGAGGAGATCGTGTCGACCATCAGCAGCGCCGGGTGCTTCGCCTTGTCGATCGCCGCCCGCACCTCATCGATGCGCGAGGTACAGCCGGTCGAGGTCTCGTTGTGGACCACGCAGACCGCCTTGATCCGGTGGTCCCGGTCCTTCGCCAGCGCATCGCCGATCGCATCCGGGTCCGCGCCGCGACGCCAGTCGGTGTCGAGGAAGGTGGCGTCCAGGCCGAGACGGTCCGCCATCTCTTTCCACAGGGTGGCAAACCAGCCGGTGCGGCTCATGAGCACCGTGTCGCCGGGGGAGAGCGTGTTGGTCAGCGCGGCTTCCCACGCGCCGGTGCCGGACGCCGGGTAGATGACCACGGGTCCCTGGGTCTGGAAGATGCGGCGGAGATTGGCGAGGATGTCCTTGCCCAGTTCGCCGAATTCCGGGCCGCGGTGGTCCATGGTCGGGTTGTCGATGGCGCGCAGCACCCGGTCCGGGACGTTGGTGGGGCCGGGGATCTGCAGGAAGTGGCGGCCGGGGGCGTGTTTCGATGCGGGCATGACGGACCTCTCGGCGCAGGTGTTGACGGACAGGCGCCGGAGCCTCGCCGAAAAGGCGGAAGTCTTCAATGCAGCAGGGGCCGGGCCGCGGGAAACGGCGGTCCCGTGTCGCGTCGCCGGTCTGCCGGGGCCGGGCCGGTGACGAAATGGCAGGCTGGGGTCAGCCCTCCAGGAACCGCGCGATCGCCGGGCGCTCTTTCAATGCCGCCAGCTCTTCCTCCGACGGAAGTTGAGGTTTATCTCGTAGAACATTGACCATACACAAGAACCCCAGCGGCTCTCCCGCGGTTGCCCGGAACTGGTGCCACGCCAGCGACGGGATCGACACCAGGTCGAACGGCTTGACCGGCCGCACCTCGTCACCGACCAGGCACTGGCCGGACCCGCGCAGGATCATCACCGCATGGGCATGCTCGTGCCGCTCCAGCGTGGAATACCCGCCGGCGTCCATCTCGAAATACCGCAGTTCGCAGTTCAGGTCGTGCTCATGGAACAGCACCTGGCGGGAGATGTCCTTGAACGGCGCGCTGCCGTCCTGCTTGTAGGGCATGTAGGCGACCCCATCCCAGCGGAAGCCTGGCTGGACGGCGCGGAACGGGGGAGAGCCTTCGTGATCCATGACTGAGCCTTATGCGTAGCGATGCGCCGCGACGGCGGCGGTGAAAGCGGCGGCTTCCCGGGGAATGCGCTCACGCGCCAGCAACAGGTTTCCGCCAATCAACAGCATTGTGTCCGGACCGTAGAAATCAAGGATTTCCGGCGTGCGCTGCAAGGTCATGCCACCCGCGGGTACCGGCAGGGCGCCGAAGCGCCGGGCATTCGTCGCCAGGCGCAGGCAGGTCTCCGGCGAATAGCCGAAGCGCCCACCGTGACTGGGGAAGATGACGGCATCCGCCCCGAACAGGGGAAAAAGCTTTCCGATCAACAGGTCCGGCGCGATCCTTAATCCACCCATGCTCGGATGGGCGAAGATCGCCAGGTCTGGATAGGCCCGCGCCAGCGTCCGCACGGCCGAGACCCCCGACACCATCGGCGCCACCATCACGCAGGCCAGCCCCGCATCGCGCGCCAGCGCGGCGCGGGACCGCAACTGGTCCAGGTCCCCCGTCAGGCTGGGGATGTACTGCGTCGGATGCCCGGTCCGCCGCGCCGCCCGAGCGATGGCGGCCGCGCATTGGGTCACGCGCATGGCGAAACGGCTGTAATCCTGGTCCGCAAGCCCGTGATCGTCCTTGATGAAATCCAGCCCGCCCAGCGTCAGCCGCTCCGCCAGTTGTCCCAGCCGCTCCGGCGGCAGCCCCTGCGGCTTCAGCGCCGAGGCGGTCAAGGCGCGCTGTCCGACCGCCACGATGCGGCGCAAGTCCTCGATCCGATGGCGGGGACGCGCGAAGGAGGCGATCAGGGCCTCGGGCAGGTCGACATCCGCCAGGACCACGTCTTCCTGCAGCGAGGTATTGCCGAACAGCATGTTGAGAAGCTGGCCGGGATCGTCGCCGATCGTCGCCAGCGCCAGCCCGATGCGCACGGCGAACCGCCCGTGCCCAAGGTCGGCGATGTCCTCGACCGACCCGACGATGTCCCGCAGGACGGACGGTTCGTCGATCGCCTCCAGCGGCATCTCGACGCTCTGCTCGACGGCGATGCCTTTCGCCCGGGCGGCGATGTCGGCGGCGTCGGCGCGGACGTGGTAGGTGACGGATAGCCTCATGCGGTGGCCTTCGGTACGACCAGGGCGTCCACCGCGATGGCGCCGGCGGCGCCCAGGATCACCGGGTTGACATCGATCGCCTGCAACCGCTCGCCACAGGCCAGGGCGGCGGCTTGCAGGCCCATCAGCACGTCGACGAACGGCGCCAGCGAACCTGGGTGCTTCCAGCGCGGGCTGGACAGCACGCGACCCAGGCTGCCCGCGGCGACGGCCGCCTCGATCGCCGCGCGGCTCGACGGGATCGGCAGCGTCACGACGTCGTGCAGCGCCTCGGCGAAAATGCCGCCCAGGCCGGCGATCAGAACCAGGCCGACGCCTTCGGCGCGGGTGACGCCGGCGATCGCTTCCAGCTCGCCCCGGACCATCGCCTGCACGACGACGGTGCGGCATTTCACGGCGGCATAGGCTTCGGTGACGGCCGCCGCGTCCGCCAAGCCGACATGCACCAGGCCGAGGTCGCTCTTATGCGCCACGCCCTCGGCGACGCCTTTCAGCACCACCGGAAAGCCCAGGCGCTCCGCTGCAACGACGGCCTCGGCGGCGGCGGTGCATTCCGCCATCGGCACCGTGGGCACGCCGTACTCGGCCAGCAGCCGCAGGCTTTCGGGCTCCGTCAGCGCGCGGTCGGGCAGGGGGCTGGCGGTTGCCGGCGCCGGTTCGGCGACGTCGTCGGGCGGCGGGGTCAACAACGCGCCGATGCCTTCCAGCAGGATGTCCGTTTCGGTGAACACGTCGATCCCAAGCCGCGCATAGGTGGCGAGTTCGGTCTCGGGCAGGCCGCCGGGGGACACCAGCAGCAGCGGCCTGCCCGATGCCTCCCGCGCCGCGCCCATCGCCGCGCGGTACGGGTCGCCTTGCCAGGGGTTCATCGAATGCACCAGGGCCAGCGTCACCGACACGTCGGGATCGGTCATCAGCAGGGTCGGCACCTCGGCCGAACGGCGCATGCCGCCGAAAATGCCCAGGTCGAGAGGGTTGCCGATGCGCGAGAACATCTTGTGCGCGTCGATCGCCGCGATCGTTTCGGGTCGGAGGGGGGCGAGCGGGACGCCCAGCGCCTCGCACCGGTCGGCGATCAGCGACGCACCGGCGCCCGAGGTCGACAGCGCACCCAGCATGCCGGGGCAGCGGCCGTATTTGTCCAGCAACGCGGCGGCGGTCATGAAGCCTTCTAGCGTCTGCACCGTCGCCACGCCGCAGGCCTTGAACAGCGCGCGATAGGCGGCGTGGTCGCCCGCCATGCGGGAGGAATGGGCGACGGCGGCCGCCGCTCCGGCCTGCGATCCGCCGATCTTCAACGCCACCACGTGCTTGCCGGCCGCATGCGCCGCCAGTGCCAGGCGGCGGAACCGCGCGCCGTCGTCCAGGCTGTCGATCAGCAGCGCGATCACCCGCGTCGGCGCATGCGTCAGGCCGTATTCCATGTAGTCGAGGACGGACATGTCCGCCTCGTTCCCGGCCGAGGCGAACAGCGACAGCCCGGCGCCGAGTTTCGCCAACCGGCCGGCCATGGCGTCGAACAGTGCGCCGGAATGGGAGAAGATCGAGATCCCGCCTGCCGCCTGCCGCTTGGCGTGGGAGGTGTTGAAGCCGACGGACAGCGGAAGATGCGCATTGTAGATACCGTTGCAGTTCGGTCCGACGATCCGGATTCCCTCTTGCGCCGCGATCGCCTGCAGTTCCCGCTGCCGCTCCGCGCCGCCGGCGTCGAGGCTTTCGGCATAGCCGGCGGAGCCGACGATGACGGTCTTCATGCCGACCCGCGCGCAGTCGCGCACCGCCTGCACCGCTGCCTCGGCGGGGATGGCCAGGAAGGCGGTGTCGACGCCGGCGGGCAAGGCGGCGATGTCGGGCACGCAAGGGATGCCGTCGATCTGCCGGAGCCGGCGGCTGACGCCGTAGATGCCGCCCTTGAAGCCGGTGTTCCGGATATTGGTCAGCACGATGTAGCCATGCTTGGTGGTGTCGTCGGATGCCCCGATCACGGCCACGGCGCGGGGATGGAACAGGGAGTCCAACGCGTCCTGCGTGGCGGTCTGGGCGGGCATGGGTTCATCCTCCGGAGCGGTCGAACCGGGTTCGTTGCCGTCAACGCGCCGTGTGTCAACTCGCGCCATGCCCGGCGGGCAGGATGGCAAGGCTTTCCCGCCCGGTCCCGAGGCGCCCGCACGCGGCACGGCACGCGTCCGCCGGCGCGCCTGTCCGCCCCACCTGTTCTCTGTCAGACTGGACGGCCAACGAGAATGAGGAAACCATGGCCGACACCGCCCCCATCCTGCTGTCTGAAACGCGCGGGCACATCCTGCTGCTGACCATCAACCGGCCGGATCGGATGAACTCCATTTCCCCCGACCTGTCGGAGGCGCTGGTCCGTGCCTTCGTGGAGGCCAGCGCCGACCCGGACGTCCGCTGCATCGTGCTGACGGCGGTCGGCGACCGGGCGTTCTGCGCCGGGGCCGACCTGAAGGCGCGGGCGCAGGAGGACAAGGAGGGCAAGCCGTTCCAGCCCTTGCTGTCGCGGGCGGAGCGCTATGTGTTCGAAGCGGTCTATGAAACCATCAAGCCGACCATCGCCGCCTTGAACGGCCCTGCGGTCGCCGGCGGATTCGAGCTTGCACTGGCCTGCGACCTGCGGGTCGCGGCGGAACACGTCACGCTGGGCCTGCCGGAAGCCAAGCGCGGCAAGGGGGCGCATTTCGCCAACGTCATGCTGCCGCGCGTGGTGCCGTCGGCGATCGCGTTCGAGATGCTGTATCTCGGCGAATATATCAGCGCCGAGGACGGCCGCCGCTGGGGCCTGGTCAACCGCGTGGTGCCACGCGGCGAAGCCCTGGCCGAAGCCCTGTGCATGGCCGAGGCGATCTGCGAGAACGCGCCGGTGTCCCTGCGCCGGATGAAGGAGACGGCCATCCGCTCCAACGGCCTGCCGGTGCCGGCGGCGCTGCGGCTGAACGAGGGGATCAGCCCGTATAGCAGCGAGGACCGCGTGGAGGGCGTCGCGGCGTTCGTGGAGAAGCGGAAGCCGGTGTGGCGGGGGCGGTGAGGCCGGCGATCTAAGGCAGATCCAACCTGACCGCGACGGCCGCCGAGGCGATGACCGCGTTGTCGCCTCGCTCCCGGTCGATGACGTCGAGGCCGCCCTTGACCGCCCGCACCGTTACGATGCCGTGGGGCAGGGAGGCCTTCACCGCCTCGGTATCGACCTTCTCGGGCTGCTGGACGCCGATCGTCACCTCGACATGCATCTGCGTTTTGGAATCGATGCCCAGGGACCGCAGCATCGATAGCGACGAATGGTGCAGGGCGTCCTGCACGGCGCGCAGGGCCGCTTTCGTGTAGTCTCCGCCATGCAGGTCGTTCCCGGCGCCAAGCTCCAGGATCACGCGCTTCCGGGCCATGGTGCTACGCCGCCTCCTTGATATCGAGCCAGACCACCGCTGCCGCGTGCGCCAGCAGCGTCGAGCTTGTGCGTTGGTCGTTCCAGATTTCCAGCCCGCCCTCGACGCAGGTGACCGTGCCGGTGCCATGCGGCAGGATCGCCAGCACGGCCTGCTTGTCCACCTTCTCGGGATGCGGAACGCCGATCGTCACTTCGACCTGCATTGAGTCGGTGTCGAGACCGAGGGCGGCGGCAATGTTCAGGGAGTTGTGCCAGAGGGCGTCGCGCAGGGCGCGGACAGCGGCCTTGGTGGGATCGGCGCCGCGGATGTCGGTGCCCATCCCGATCTCCAGCACCATGCGTTTCAAGGCCATCGCGGTCGGTCCTCCTGTCCCGTTTTGCCCGATCGTGGCCGACGGACCGCCCGTCGTCCAGTCGCCGCCGATCCTGGCGGGGGTAAGCCGCCCGGTTGCGGCGCGGGGCTGGTCGCCGGTCGCGGCGCGGGCCTGGTCGCCGGTTGCGGCGCGGGCCAGGGCGTGGGACCGTGGCGGCAAGCACGATAAGATCGGAGGACGCCATGGACGTCGGTTTGCAAATGGTCTGCGCCAGCTACGGTTGGACGAACGTCTCGGACAAGCAGGTCTGGGAGGAGGAGATCAAGCTCGCCCGCCTCGCCGCGGATTCCGGCTTCGACGTGCTGTGGGCGGTGGAGCATCACTTCAACGACTACTCCTTCTGTCCCGACAACCTGCAGCTGATGACCTATCTCGCCGCCGTGTGCCCGAACGTCGACCTGGGCACCGCGGCGGTCATCCTGCCGTGGAACGATCCGCTGCGCGTGGCGGAACGGGCGATCGTCGTCGACCTGCTGTCCAACGGCCGCCTGCGCCTCGGCATGGGACGCGGCCTCGCGCGGCGCGAATTCCATGCGTTCCGCGGAACGATGGACGAATCGCGCGAACGCTTCGACGAAGCCGCGGCGATGATCGTGAATGCGCTGCGGACCGGATACATCGAAGGCGACGGCAAGTTCTACAAGCAGCCGAGGACGGAGCTGCGGCCGCGGCCGGTGAAGCCGATCGACGGACGTGTCTACGCGGTGGCGTCATCGGACGACTCGGTCGTCTCGGCGGCGAAGCTGAATGCGCGGATGGTGATGTTCGCCGACCGGCCCTGGCCGATGCGCATGGGTGCGATCAACAAGCATCGTGCGCTGATCAAGGAACTGCACGGCGGACCGGAACTGCCGCCGCTGCTGGCGGACTTCTGCGTCTGCACGCCGACCATGGACGGTGCCGAGGACTACGCCCGTCAATACATGGGCAAGTTCGTCGAAAGCAATTTCTATCATTACGAACTGCTCGGCGAGCATTTCAGCCAGGTCAAAGGCTACGACGCCTATGCCCAGAAGATCGCGCTGGCGAAGGAGATCGGCATGGACGGGATCGTCAGCGCCTTCATGCAGGCCGCCGTCTGGGGCACGCCCGATCATATCCTGAAGATGTTCGAGGAGCGCCGCGCGATCGTCGGCGATTTCGAGCTTGCCACATCGTTCCGGTTCGGCGGCACGCCGTACGATTTCGCCGAACGGGGCCTGAAACTCTATGCGAAGGAGGTTTTGCCGGTGCTGCACAGTTGGAAGAACGGGTCCGTCACGGCGAAAGCGGCGGAGTAGGGACGATGCCGCAACCTGACCGCGTCTCCGCCCTGGGGGTGCCCGATCCCGCCGGCCTCGACGACGACCTCAAGGCGATCTGGGCGAAATGCGTCGAGAAGCTTGGTTTCGTTCCCAACGTCTTCAATACGTACAGCCTGAAGCCGCAGCGCCTGCGCAACTTCATGCAGATGTACAACGAGATCATGCTGTCGCCGTCAGGCCTGTCGAAGCTGGAGCGGGAGATGGTGGCCGTCGTCGTGTCATCGGCGAACCGCTGCTACTACTGCCTGGTCGCGCATGGCGCCGCGGTGCGGGCGCTGTCGGGCGATCCCGAACTGGGGGAGATGATGGCGTTGAACTACCGCGTGGCGACGCTGGATGCGCGGCAGCGGGCGATGCTGGATTTCGCCTGGAAACTGACGACGGCGCCGAACCTGGTGGACGACGCAGACCGCGACGGACTGAAGGCGGCCGGGTTGACGCCGGAGGACATCTTCGACCTGTCGGAGACGGTCGCGTTCTTCAACCTGTCGAACCGGATGGCCTCAGCGACGGATATGATGCCGAACCGGGAGTATCACAGGCAGACGCGGTAGGGGTACCCCCTAAAAGGCAGTGCGGAACGCCGCTTCGACCTCGCCGCTGAAGCAGGCGAAGACGACCTGTTCGATCGAAGCATCGGTCTCGAGGAAGGTCCGCGTGGTGCCGACAGCGATACTGGCCGCCTCGGTCAGCGGATAGCCATAGATCCCGCAACTGATCGCCGGGAACGCGATCGTGCGGACCCCGTGCGCCACGGCCAGCCCCAGGCTGTTGCGGTACGCGGACGCCAGCAGTGCGGGCTCCCCATGCTGCCCGTCACGGTAGCGTGGCCCCACCGCGTGGATCACGTGCCGAGCAGGCAGGCGGTAGCCGCGCGTGATGCGCGCCTCGCCGGTCGGACACCCGCCCAGGGTACGGCATTCGGCCAGAAGTTCCGGTCCGGCGGCGCGGTGGATGGCGCCGTCGACGCCTCCGCCACCCAGCAGCGACTGGTTGGCGGCGTTCACGATGGCATCCACCGGAAGCGTGGTGATGTCCGCCTGGCGGATGGCAATGCGGTCCCGAAGGATGCGGTCCTGAACCATGCGGCAGCCTCCTGGTCCGGAGTGTCAGGCCGACGCGGGGATCCCCTCGGCCACGATCGGACGAAGCTTGGCGTGCAGATGCGGGTTCCCGGCGACGATATTGCCGGTCTCCAGCGGGTTTCCGTCGCCGACATCGGTGACGTAACCCCCGGCCTCACGCACGATCAAGAGGCCCGCGGCGATGTCCCAGGGCTTGATCCCCAGCTCCCAATAGCCGTCGAACCGGCCGTGCGCGACCCAGGCCAGGTCCAGCGCCGCCGCGCCAAAGCGCCGCACGCCGGCGACCTGCGGCATCAGCGTCGCCAGTGTGCGGCTGAATGCATTGCGCCGGGCGGTGCTGACGGCTGCGAACGGGATGCCGGTGGCGAACACCGCGTCGGACATCTCCCGCCGGGCCGACACGCGCAGCCGCCGTTCGTTCATGAACGCGCCGGCGCCTTTCTCGGCCCAGAACATCTCGTCGGCCGCCGGCGCGTAGATCAGTCCGGCCTGGATTTCCGAGCTGCCATCCGGCTGGCGGCGTTCCAGGCCGATGCTGATCGCCCAGTGCGGCATGCCGTGCAGGAAGTTGGTCGTCCCGTCCAGCGGGTCGACGATCCAGCGCCAGGTCCAGTTCTCGGACCCTGACGCCCCGGACTCCTCCATCAGGAACGCATAGCCGGGCCGCGCCTTCACCAGGTCCTCGCGCAGCATCTGCTCAGCGCGGAGATCGGCCTGGGAGACGAAGTCGGACGGGCCCTTGATGCTGACCTGGAGTTGCTCGACCTCGGCGAAATCGCGCAGCAGGCGCTTGCCCGCCCGCTGCGCTGCGTTCGCCATCACCGTCAGGTGCGGGGAAAGACGGAAGGCCATCAGCCCTTCGCACGCTCCACGTAAGAGGCATCCTCGGTGCGCACCACGATGCGCTCCCCGGCCTCGATGAACGGCGGCACCTGGGTCTTCACCCCGTTGGACAGCTTGGCAGGCTTATAGGAGGAGGACGCGGTCTGGCCTTTCACCACCGGATCGGCCTCAACGACTTCCAGCACCACGGTCTGCGGCAGGTGGATCGCCACCGGCTCACCTTCCACCAGGTCGACGGTCAGCGTCATCTGGTCCTGCAGGAACGGCGCGGCGTCGCCCATCAGCTCCGCCGGGACATGCGCTTCCTCGAAGGTCTCAGGGTCCATCAGCACCAGGTTGGAGCCGTCGGAGTAGGAATAGGTGTATTCCTTTTCCTCGGTCGTCAGCCGCTCCACCGTGTCGGCGGTGCGCCAGCGCTCGTTCGTCTTGTTGCCGGTCTTGAGGTTGCGCATTTCGACCTGGATGAACGCGCCGCCCTTGCCGGGGGTGATGATCTGCTGCTTCAGGACCGTCCAGCGGGCGCCGTCATGTTCGATCACCTGGCCGGCGCGGATCAAGTTCGCCTGCTGCTTCATGGGTTGCTTCGTCCGAAGATGGGAAAGTGCGGGCTTCTAGACCGTGATGGCCCCAGCGGCAAGGTTAACGGCAAGGTTAGCGGCGGATGAAGCTGTGGCGATCCATTTTGCGGTGCCATATAGTGAACGGAAGGACAGGAGATATCGCGCGCATGCAGGACCACGCGTTCCCGATGCGGCGTCTTGCGAACCGCCGCCACTTGGCGCGTGCGGTGCTGGTGTTCGAGGCGGTGTGGCGCGCGATCTGGCCCGCCTGGATGGTCGTCGGCGCGATGCTGTGCCTCGCGCTGCTGAACGTCCTGCCGATGCTGGGGGGCTGGCTCCACGCCGGTGTCCTGGCCGTGGCGGGGATCGCCTTTATTGTGCTGCTGACGCGCGGCCTGCTGCGCATGCGGCTTCCCGATGCCGCCGCCGTCGACCGCCGGCTGGAGACGCAGTCGGGCCTGCGCCACCGACCTTTGGCCGTCACGATGGACCAGCCGGCCATCGCCGATCCGTTCGCCGAAGCGCTCTGGCAGGCGCATAAGGACCGGACGCTGGGCGCCATCCGCGCGCTGCGGGTCGGCGCGCCGCGTCCCGGCCTGCCCGCGCGCGACCGGCGCGGCTTGCGCTTCGCGCTAGGGCTGTGCGTGCTGGCGGCGCTCGCGATCGCCAATGTGGACGCTCCCTATCGGATCGCGGCGGCGCTGAACCCGGCGATGCCGGTCTCCGCCGCCTCGCCCGCCGTCGAGATGCAGGCCTGGATCACGCCGCCGGCCTATACGGGGGTCGCACCCATCTTCCTGCGAAAGGACGGGCCTGTCCCGCCGGTCCCGATCGGGTCGCACCTGACCGTCAATGTATCCGGGTCCGACGCCACGCCCGCGTTGACGCTGGGCGAGCATGCGATCGCGTTCAAGGCGTTGGACAGCGGCAGCTTCCAGGCGGATGACGAGCTGAAGCGGGGCGGCGTGCTGTCGGTCCGCAGCCGGGGATCGGTGCTGGGATCGTGGCCGCTGACGATTGTCGCCGATCAGCCGCCCAAAGCCGCGTGGGGGCCTCATCCCGGCGCTCGGGAGGCTGAACAGCGCCTGCGCCTGCCTTGGGAGGTGTCGGACGATTACGGCGTGACCAACCTGCAGGCCGAGTTGCGCCTGGCGGACCGGCCGGACGCGCCGCCCGTGATCGTGCCGATCCCGCTGCCCGGCGGCGCGCCGAAAGAGGCGCACGGGGTGAACGAGCCTGACCTGACCGCCCATCCCTGGGCCGGCCTGCCGGTCATCGCCCGGCTGATCGCGCGCGACGCCGGCAACCAGACCGGCGCCAGCGCCGACGTCGGTCTCCGCCTGCCCGAGCGGCCGTTCCACAACCCGATCGCACGGGCGCTGATCGCCGCGCGCAAGACGCTGAGCCAGCACCCTGACGACCGGACCGAAGCGCTGACGATCCTCGACGGGCTGCTGCAACAGGTCGAACCCTTTGCCAACGATCCGGGCGGCTATTCGGTGCTGTCCACTATCTACTACGACCTGGTGCGCAACCACGCGGACGCCGCGGTGCCGGAAAGCCAGGACCTGATGTGGCAACTGGCGCTGAGCCTGGAGGAAGGACAGGCCGCCCGCACCGCCCGTGCGCTGGAGGAAGCCCGGCAGCGCGCGCGCGATGCGCTGCAGCAGGCCCAGCACGCCCCGAGTGACGAGGCACGCAAGAAGCTGGAGCAGCGGCTGGAAGAGCTGAAGCAGGCGATCGACCGCCATATCGCGGCATTGCTCAAGCAATTGCTCGAGCACAACGACATCCTGCAGCCGGACCAGAATACCTTGCAGCTCAGCAATCGCGACCTCGACCGTATGGCGAACGAGGCGCAGCAGGCCGCGCGCGAGGGACGGCTGGACGAGGCGCAGCGCGACATGAACCAGCTCGAACAACTGCTCGACCGGCTGCGTTCGGCGCATCCCGCGTCACGCAACGCCGAGGCCAACAGCCGGCGGCAGCAGGGGCGCAACCAGACCAGCGCGGTGCAGGAGATGATCGCGCGGGAAGGCGGCTTGCTCGACCGCGCGCAGCAGCGGGGCGCGCCGGACCGGCCGGGTGATCCGAACGCCGAACGGCAAGCCGACGCGAAGGTGCAGGAGGCGCTGCGGCGGGCCCTGGGTGAGCTGATGCAGGAATTCAGCGACCTCACGGGGCAGGTGTCTCCCAACCTGGGGGATGCCGACCAGGCGATGCGCGACGCGCAGACGGCGCTGAACCAGGGGAATGACGCCCAGGCTGGCGCGGCGCAGCAGGGC